>CANPYI010000003.1 GCA_947588355.1 uncultured Clostridia bacterium | reverse complement strand
AACTTAATCGCACCGACTTCTTTTATTTTTGCAAACGATGACGGCAGCGTGCGCACATATTCTGGAACACGACAAATTTTTGACCGATTTAAACGTAGAAATGGGCTAGATAAATGCGGAATTCATTTTCATTCGTTAAGACATACCTTTTCAAATATGCTATTTGAGATGAACGAAAATCCAAAAGTTATCCAACAGCTTCTTGGACACAAAGATGTCAAAACCACAATCACAGTTTACAATTCCGTCAATAGTGAATATGTGCGAGAGGCCACCGAAAAACTAAACGAGAAAATCAAAAGCACGCAACAAGAAACGGAAAAAGAAGAAAATCAATTTGAAGAGATGTCTGACGAAGAATTGGAACTGCAACTTGAACTTATCCGCAGACAAAAATGAAAAGAAAAACAAAAAGATTTTGAAATGTGAAAAATCTGTGTTATAATAAACAATATGGAAATAAGAATTGCAAAAAATATTGAATTTAAAGAAATATCCAATCTTAACTCAATTTTTGTTAAGGAGAATTGTTGCAACAACATTATGGCCGACGATGAAGAATATTATTTCAATAAAAAAATTTTTGTCGCTGTTGAAAATAACATGATTGTTGGATATGTTTATGGCGATTTTTATCAAGAAACCAAAGCAAGAAGTTATGCAAAGATAAATGATAAATATTTTGAGTTGGAAGAGTTATATGTTTTACCCGAATATAGAAATTTGGGCGTTGGGCAAAAACTTTTTAAAAAAATTGAAAAGTATGCTAAACAAAACGGAGCAAAAACTTTGCGACTAAATGCTGTTTCAAAAAATTATAAATCCCTATTAAACTTTTATATTGATATCCTAGGCATGGAATATATTAGCGCCTACTTAATTAAGAAAATAGATTGTTGAAATTGACACCATTTGACACCATTTGTGGTAGTTTTGGGCAGTTTTAGATGAATTTAGACCGAAAGTTGATGACTTGACTTTCGGTCTATTTTTTATGATTTTTTTGACACCTAAATGTTCCCAATTTGACACCAAATATTTTTCAGTAGCAAAATTGTGCAAAAATTTATGAAAACAAAAAATCGCTAAATACCTTATATTTTCGGGCGTTTAGCGATTTTGAAAAGTGGAGCTTATGATGGGATTCGAACCCATGACCTCAGCCTTACCAAGGCTGTGCGCTACCTGCTGCGCCACATAAGCATATGAAATTTTTGTTGAGTTTTTGGTGTTTGGATTTGCCACATTTTTGTTTTACCAAGGTGGTGCTCTACCCCTGAGCCACATCAGCATTTGAGAGTGTTTTTCAACTCGCGTGATATATTAACATATTTTCTCTTGATTGTCAATTTATTTTTTAAGTTTTCTTTTAAATTAAATTGCCAGGATTTTTAAAATATTATTGAAATTGTTTATTAAATGTGATACAATTGCTGTGAGAGGGGAAACAAATATGGAAAAAGCGCGCATATTTGATAATCAACTTATAACGAACGACGGTAACATTTTGGATGAGAATGTCCTTTCCTCAAATGCTTCTGAGAATCATGATTATGCCGCTGTTGTGATGTGTGGTCATGTTGGATTTGGATATTTTATTCCAATTCTTTTTGATGTCCGTGCAAGAAACAAAGAAATTGCCAAGCGAATTATAAAAAATGCACCAAGAGTGAAAAATAATATAACAAATTGTATTCTTGAGATGAAAGAAATTTCACGCTATGAATCACTGCTTATCTGGAGTATAAATCACCATGACAAATATTTGGTTTATGATGCGAAAAAGAGGAGAGTAAATTCTCGAAAAGTAATTATGCCAGAATATGCAAGAATGCTTGAAGATATTTCAAAAGGAGTAAAACTTTCCAATACTGACAAAGTCAGAATGAAATATTTTGATTTGAAAGACATTTCAGAGATAAAATGTGCAAATCAATATTATGATTATCAAGTTTTGCAAAGGTATTTTGCACCAGAAATTGTTGGTGAAAAAATTTGTTATCCAAAAAAAGTAAATATGGATGTGTTGTTGAAAGAATATTTCGATGAATTTACCAAACACATTGGAATTGAAAAAGAAGACCCTTTTGTTTTGTTGTATTATTACAAGGTTTTTGGGCCAGAAAATGAACTTGGGATATCTCCACTTGACAATAAAATGTGCTTTGTAAATCAATTTGGAGAAAAAAAGTCTGTGGAATTACCGGAAAATTTAAAAATAGTGCTTGACGAAGAAAGTGATTATAGATTGCTTAAAGCACTTGAATCAAACTCAAAAACTCAAAGTTTGGACACTGATTCTGCTGACGGGAAATCAAAGACTGGCTTGGAAAGATTTAATGACCGAATGAAGAAAACAATGCAGACTAAATAGAAAGAAAGAACATTATGACAAATTACATAAAATTGTGAAAATAAATAAAAAAATTTTGTTTTATAACCCGCGAATGATATAATAAACATATATGGGAGGGTGACATGAGTGTTATGTTTTGGGTTTGGCTGGGCGTACTTGTTGTGACGGCTGTTCTTGAACTTGCCACCATGGAAGTTGTTTCCATTTGGTTTACTTTTGCGTCAATTATACCTTTTATTTTGGCGGCAACAAATGCGGTTGGCTGGGAATGGCAGGTGGCAATTTTTGTTGTATTGTCAGCGATTATGATTATTGGACTTAGGTCAGTGACGAAAAGATTTTTGCTTAAAAATGCAAACTTGCGCACAAACACAGATGCATATATCGGAAACAAATATCGCATGCTTTCGCGGACAGACTTTGAAACTGTTGGCAGTGTGAAGATAAACGATGTTGTTTGGAGTGCTTTGGGTGAAAAGCAACAAACTATCGAGGCGGGCGAGGTTGTTGAGGTTGTGAAAGTTGAAGGCAACAAATTGATTGTCAAAAAATTTGAAGAAAAATCTGACGAAAAAGAAACTTTACAGCAAAAGGGCGCAAAAAAGAAGTCACAAAGCAAAAAGGAGGAAAAATAAATGGTTTTTGGTATTGTTTTTGGAATTTTGGGTGCACTTTTATTGATTTTTTTGATTGCTTCAATCAGAATTGTTCGTCAAGCAACCGCGGTGGTTGTTGAGCGCCTTGGAAAATATAACAAAACTTTGGACACCGGTGTGCATATGGTGATTCCATTTTTTGACCGTTGCAGCAGACCGATTTCGTTGAAAGAGATTGTTGCGGACTTCAAGCCTCAACCAGTCATTACAAAAGATAATGTGACGATGCAAATTGACACAGTTGTGTATTTTCAGGTGACAGATCCAAAGTTGTTTTCATATGGTGTTGACAGTCCTATTCGCGCTATTGAAAATTTGACAGCCACAACACTGAGAAATATTGTTGGTGAATTGGAACTTGATGAAACACTGACATCTCGCGACACTGTAAACACAAAAATGCGTTTGATTTTGGATGAGGCGACAGATCCATGGGGGATAAAAATAAACCGTGTGGAATTGAAAAACATACTGCCTCCAAAAGATATTCAAGAGGCGATGGAAAAACAAATGCGTGCCGAACGTGAACGTCGTGAACAAATTTTGCGTGCAGAAGGCGAAAAGAAGTCCAGCATTTTGGTTGCCGAAGGTGAAAAACAAGCACAAATTCTTCGCGCAGAGGCAGACAAAGAAACAAAAATTTTGCAAGCAGAGGCAGAGAAGGCTGCAACTATTGCAAAGGCAGAGGGCGAGAACAAAGCTATTGAACTGATAAATCGCGCAAATCCAAATGCCGCATATATCACCTTGCAAGGTTTTGAAGCGCTGAAATCACTTGCTGACGGAAATTCCACAAAAATCATTGTGCCAAGCGAAATACAAAATGTTGCAGGACTTTTGACCAGTATGACCGAAGTTGTCAAAGGCGAGAAAAACATAAAAAATTCAAAAAAATGAAAAAGTATTTAAAATAATAAAAAATCCGAGTTGTTGCTCGGCTTTTTTATTTGTTTCTTAATTTTTTTTCATCGTTTGTCTTTTTAAATTCTTTTTTCAGAATTGGCTCGGCTTTTTCATAGCCGTCTTTTTCAGAAAGTCTCACTTTCACAAGCAGTTTCTTTTCTTCTCTAGTGGCAAATTCCAATGCTTCGTCTTGGCATTGCTCTCTTAACTCTTTTGCGGCTTCACTGCCGTAGTCGTTTGTGCTTCCAGTTTTGTCAAATGGCTTTGCTCTTGCGATAAGTTCAAGACTAATGAGTCTCATTGTTTTTTCTTTGCCTTTTTCGCATTCATCTTTGTTGAGCCAGATGTAGTCTTTCTTTCCAAATGTCACAACTGGTGCTTTGCTCGTTGTTTTTACAAATTTTCTTTTTTCTTTGTCCCAAACTTCAGCAGTTCTGGAAACTTCCTTGCAACTTTTGACAAGGCTATTATCTGGATTGTAGATTATCTGCAAAGCGACGCGCAACCCGACGCCATAGAGGCGACTGCCGTCACAGAAAAGACTGCTGAAATCGAGAACAGCCTGCACTTCGTGGGACGAGTCCGGCGACGCAGTGCGGGTGAAGTAGTATCCTGCTTTGTGATTACTGTTTTCGTATGCCCCGTCTTTCTTGGCTTTTGCTGAAAGCGATGCACTTGCAAAAGCAGGGAATTTTTTGATGATTTCTTGATAATCTGCCTCGCTTGGCAAATTTACATAATTTTCTATTGCTGCCATATTTTTTATCTCCTTTTGATGTTGACATTTTATCACACTTTTTGGCAGTTGTCAATAGTGAATTTTCTTATTATGAGTAATTATAACTTTTTGACAAGGAGGGTGTTGGTGCCGCGTTTTCCCGCCTTTGCACCGCTGACAAGCACCACTTTGTCACCAGCATGCACAAGATTTGTGGCAAGTGCTTTTTGAAGAGAACTTTCATTGACGCGTTCTATATTTGGATATTGATTGTCAAGAACGGGTTTGACGGCGTACAAAAGGCTCATATTGTGAAAAGTTTTTTTACTTGGCGTGCAGGCGATAATCGGCACATTTGGACGGAAGCGAGAGATATTTTTTGCGGTTGCGCCTGTTTTTGTGACAACAACAATGGCCTCAACTCCGCGTGTTTGTGCCAGGGCATACGCGGCGTAGCCAACACTTTTTGAGGTGTTGTGTGTTTGAATTGCTTTTGCTTCTTTTGCGCAATATTTTTCTGTTTCCAAAGCAATGCGTTGCATAGTTTCCACGCTTTCAACAGGATGAGCACCAGAGGCGGTTTCGCCGGAAAGCATAATGGCCGTTGTGCCATCCAAAATGGCGTTTGCCACATCTGAAATCTCGGCACGGGTCGGTCGAGCATTTTCTATCATACTTTCCAGCATTTGAGTGGCAGTTATGACAACCTTTCCTGCTTGATTGCACTTTTTTATAAATTCTTTTTGCAAGATTGGAATACGTTCAAAATCAATCTCAACTCCAAGGTCACCACGTGCCACCATTATGCCGTCACTTACACGCAAGATTTGGTCAAAGTTGTTGACACCCTCGTCACTTTCTATCTTTGAAATGATTTTCACGCTTGTAAAATCAATTTCTTTCAAATAATCCTTGATTGCAAGCACATCATCACTGCTGCCAACAAACGAAATGGCAAGATAATCTGCCTCGACAAGTTTGGCAAACAAAATGTCCTTACGGTCTTGCTCGGAAAGATAGGGCATTTCTGTTTTTATGCCCGGCAGATTGATACTTTTGTTGTTGGAAAGTTCGCCACCATGCACAACAACGCATTCCACATTTTTGCCCTTCACTTTTTGCACTTTAAGTTGAATATTTCCGTCATTAAGCAATATTTTTGCATCTTTGTTTAAGATTTTTGGCAGTTTTGGATAGGTGACAGAAACACGCTGTTCATTTCCGACAACATCTTCAGTTGTCAAAGTGAAAAGAGCATCTTTTTTCAAAAACACTTTGCCATTTTCAAACTGCTTTACGCGAATTTCTGGCCCTTTGGTGTCTATCATGATTGCCACAGGGCTTTTTTTGTTTTCTCGGGCACGTTTGACGGCGTCAATAAGTTTTTTGTGGCTGTCATGCGTGCCGTGGCTCATATTAAAACGGGCGACATTCATTCCGGCATCAATCATCTTTTCCAAAACAGTTACATTGTCACTTGTAGGTCCAATGGAACAAACTATTTTTGTTTTGTTCATCAGTTTTTCCTCCAATCTTTCAAATATGAAATATTTTAGCAATTTGCGTCTGCAAAAGCAAATTTTTATAAACTTTTGACATATTTTTCCTAAAAATTTGATAGATTTGCAAAAAAAACTTGTTTTTATGTTCAAAATGTGTTATTATGCCTGTTGAGGTGAAACATATGAGGTTTATGATAGCCAACATTTGGGACAAATTCTCAAATTGGGTTACTGTTGAATGGTCCGATTTGGTTTTTGGAATTGTTGTTTGCGTTTTTGCAGTGATTGCTCTTGAAAGTATTTTGACATTTCTTAAAAAATCCAACAAGGACAAAAAACCTTTCAAATGGGGTTCGCTGATTTTGACACTTTTATGTTTTGGCATATTGGCTGTGTTGTTTGCAGCAAAATTTGCTTGATAAGGAGACTGTATGAAAAATTTTATTTCACTTTTGAATGACGACTTTTATCCTTTGTGGATGACACAATCTTTTCCTATAATAAGGATCGTGCTTTTCTTTTTGGTTGTTGCTTGCGCTGTTGTGATTATCGTGACAACGCTTATGCAAAACGAAGACTCAAACAATGCAGATGTTATCACCGGGCAACAAGAAAGTTACTATTCCAAAAACAAGGGTGGCTCTCGTGACGGCAAACTGAAACTTTTGACAATCATCTTCTCTTGCATCGCAGTTGGCTGCATTTTGCTTTACTTTATCAGTTTGCTTATTTTGCCAGCAGGGGCAACAGCCTGAGGAATTGAAAAATGAGCAATCGCAAAAAAATTTTGCAGATTTTGGAAAAAAATAGTTTGGTCTATTCCAATTTGGACAAACTATTTTCTTTTATTTGCAACGCAACATCTTTGCAACAAGCGGAAGTAAAAAAGATATTTTATGAATTGCTTTCAAATGGGGACATTTTTGAAATAAGAAAAAACAAATTTATCACCATTCCGTCTCGGGGATTTGTTAAGGGCGAATTTTTCGGCACTGCAAAAGGTTTTGGCTTTGTCAAGGTTGACGGCATGAAAACGGATATCTTTGTGCCAGCAAACAAAACTTTGGGTGCTTTGGACGGCGAGTATGTTATTGTCAAGATTATGGCACAAAACGAAGACGGCTGTGACGGTGAGGTTGTTTCAGTTTACAAACCTTTGGAAAGTTTGGTCGGCTGCGTGGATATCGTTGGAGGCAATCTGTTTCTTGACCCCGATAACACCAAAATATCCTTTGAAATACCTCTGCAAAAAACTTCTGTGAAAGTGGAAAAAAATATGAAAGTGCTGGCGAGGATAATTCGCACAGACAAGGGTAAAGTTAAGGGCATTGTTGAGGAAATTTTGGGATTTCAAGATGATGTGAAAGCGCTGGAACTTTCCATCATTCGAGACCATCACCTTTTTGAGAATTTTCCGTCCGTTGTTGTGGAGGCGGAGAAAAAAGTGCCAAAAGTGGTCACCGCTTCGCAGAAAAAAGGCAGATTGGACTTGACGAAAGAGAGAATATTTACTATTGACGGTGCTGATGCCAAAGACCTCGACGACGCGATAAGTATAAAAAAATTGGACAAATTTTTTGAAGTTGGTGTGCATATTGCCGATGTTGGAGAGTATGTGCCACAAGGCAGTGTGATTGATGAGGAGGCGTACAGACGTGGCACAAGTGTGTATTTTCCAACATCTGTGCTTCCTATGCTTCCGCGAAGTTTGTCAAACGGGATTTGCTCATTAAACGAGGGCGTTGAAAGACTGACACTCTCTTGCATAATGAAAGTTGATTTTTCGGGCAAAGTGGTGGACTACATCATTTGCCAAAGTGTGATAAAAAGTGTGGCAAGATTGACATATGACGAAGTGCATGACGCTATCACAGGAAAATCGTTCAATGAAAAGACAAAAAATCTTGAAAAAGACTTTTTGCTTATGAGAGAACTTTGCGACATTTTGGAACATAACACGCAAAAACGTGGCGCTTTGGATTTGGATATTCCGGAGGTGCAGTTTGTGTTTGACGAAAATGGTATGGCGATTGACCTTGCTCGTCGTGAACGAAACGAGGCACATCGCTTGATTGAAGACTTTATGGTGCTTGCAAACGAAACAGTTGCCAAACACTTTCACAAACTTGGTGTGCCGTTTGTTTATCGTGTGCACGAACCTCCAACCAAAGAAAAAGTGCTTTCCGTTTGTGAATTTTTGCAGGGGATTGGTGTACGATATCCAAAAATACCTGACGACATTGTGCCGTCATATTTCCAAGAAATTTTGGACAATGTAGAAAACCTCAACACAAAAGATGTTGTCAACAAGATTGTTCTTCGATCGATGCAAAAAGCAAAATATTCCAACAAGGATCTCGGACATTTTGGATTGGCTCTTGTTGACTACTGCCACTTCACTTCTCCAATCAGGCGTTATCCTGACTTGACCATACATCGCATCATCAAAGAGTGGCTTAAGGGTGGCAAAAAGTTGTCAACTTTGCGAAAAGAAGAACTTGACGAATTTGCCTTTGACAGCGCGCAGCAATCCTCGGAATGTGAAAGAAATGCTGATATAGCAGAAAGAGATGTTGATGACCTTTGGAAAGCCTACCTTATGAAAGACCGTGTTGGACAGGTGTTTGATGCATCTATCTCTTCCGTGACAAATTTTGGTTGCTTTGTGGCACTTGATAACACTGTGGAAGGATTGGTTAAGGTGGAAGATTTGCCAGAAGATGCCTATCTGTTTTTGGACAAGCAACTTAAACTTAAAGGCGCTTCACATGTTTTCTCGATCGGCGACAAAGTGAAAGTGCAACTTACAAACGTAAATTTGCACACACGAAATCTTGATTTTAAGATGGTTTAAATTTGAAAATTGCAGGTGTTTTTCAGTTTTTTTTAAAAATTTTAAACAGAAAGTTAAGTTTGAACAGTTTTTATTCCATTTTTCAAAAACTTTTATTGAAAAAATGGCAAAAAACGGTGAATTCTGCTTTAAATTTAAGTTTTTTTTAAGAAAAATCGCTTAAAAATTGAAAAAAAGTGTATTTTTTTTGAAAAGAGTATTGAAATATTAAAATTTTAGTGATATAATAGGAGAGGAAATGAAGGTCATATCAAACAATAAGAAGGCTTTTTTTGATTACTTCGTTTCAGACTTGGTTGAGGCTGGAATTGTTTTGGAAGGTTGTGAAGTCAAATCTGTGAGGGCTGGTGGAGTCAGTTTGACGGACAGTTTCGTGCAAATAAAAAATGGCGAAATGTTTTTGAAAAATGCCTACATCAAGCCCTACGAAAAAACCACTTCCTTCAAGCCAGACGAAAGACGAACACGAAAATTGCTTCTTTCAAAAAGTGAAATTCAAAAGTTTGAACGTTTGACAAAGGAAAAGGGTTTCACAATCATTGCGACAAAGATTTATTTCAACAAATCTGGTCGTGTGAAAGTGGAAATTGGTCTTGCAAAAGGCAAAAAACTTTACGACAAACGCACAGCCATGAAGGAAAAGTCAATCAAACGTGAAATTGAAAGAGACACGGCAGATTGATTTTTGACGGCATAGTTGCGGGGACGATTTGGTTTCGACGGAGATTTGAGCAAAATATGCACAGCATGTGGTGGGGCGCCGACACCTTAAACAGGAGCAATGCGAATAAACGCAAACAATGAAAACAATGTTGTTTCTTTGAACGCTGCTTACGCTGCGTAAAAAGTTGACAGCGACCTGATTGAAAATTTCAATCCGCTCCACTTTGAAGTTGCCTGTCAAAGATGTGAGTGTCAGATTTGGCAAAAATTTTGCGTCAAGTTGCCTTTGTAGTCGCAAAAAATTTTAAAGGATAGTTTTTAAAACTTGTTTATGGGCTATTTAAAAATGACAAACAATCATAAACTAAACATGTAGAAAAGTATTTTGCACTTTTTTCGGACGAGGGTTCAATTCCCTCCGTCTCCACCACAAGTCTGATGTTTGATACTTCAAAACCACGAAAAAGGAAGGTGTTTGCTATGTTTAAATCTCTTTTGGGCGCAACTGTTGGAAGTTTGGATTCCTTGATCCTTACAATCTTTATTGTGCTTGCAGTTGTGCTTGCCGGCTCGCTTGTTGTTTACTTTTTGTGGGAGGCTGTTTCTTCTTTATCCAAAAAATCAAAAGATGTTGAAAAAACTCAACCAGACTTTGGACCTTCTCCTGTAAAAGAGGAAAGTGACGGTTTGGTTGTTGTGGATTTGGACAACCTTGAAAAAGCTCCTGAGCAAAAAGAAGAAACTGAAGAACAAAAAACAGAACAACAAGAAGAATTGCCTATCACTGAAGTTGACGAACAAAAAGCGGAAGAAGAAAAATCTCAGGCCGAAGAAGAATCTTCTGAGGAAGAACGCTTGAATGCTGAAAGAAGAGCATATCTTGAGGCTCGCAGACAAGAACTTATTCGCAGAATGCAGGAAGAGATGTCTGACGAAGATGAGTCTGAAAATGAATCTGAAGAAGAATCAGACGAACAAGAAACCTCAGAAACTGAGGAAGTTTCAAAAGAAGAGGAACAGACCGCTGAAGAACAACAGCCTGCAGAGGAAGTCAAGGAAGAGCAAGTTGATCAACTTGAAGAAGAGCGCAGTGCTTTGAATGCTGAAAAACAAAGATATGAGGCTATGGTCAAAGAACTTGAAGAAGCCAAGAAGGCACTTGCTGCAACTCAAACTGTTGAAAAACCTGTTGTGACAAACGGTGTTTTGTCTTTGGAAGAATTGAAAGAAAGACTTGAAGCCGCAGAAAAACGTTTGGCAAAAACTGAAAAAGAGTTTAAACAATGCAAAAAAGAATATATTCCATTGCGTAAAATCTGGACTGCTTATGAACGTGACCAAAAGAAACTTCGCAGAAAGGAAGCCCTTGTTGCAAGACAAAAAGTGTTGCTTTATGGCGTAAACAACTTTGCAGATATCGACGAAGAAAAGGCGAAAAAACTTTCAGAAGATTTGGATCATTTGGACGGACTTAAACTTTCCGTTCAGCACTGTGAAGAAGTGATGAAAGAAAATGAAGAAAGATATCCACTTTTGGAAAAAATGTATGGCGTTTTAAGTCAGCGTAATGAAGAACTTAAAGCGGACGTTGAATACTACAAGTCAGAAATCGCAAAACTTGAATCAGAAGAAGAATAAAAAAGTCGCACAAATTGTGCGATTTTTTTAAGAAAAGTTGGACAAAGATCAAAAAAAACTATGCATGTGGCATAGTTTTTTTACATTGTGTAACTTGGCTGAGAACTGAGCCTTGCACGTGGGTTTTGACCGATAAATTTTAAGTCATTCAGTGTTTTTAAAGTGTTGTCGGACAAATAAATCTTGTTTTCAATTTGCGCAACAGGTTTTCCTTGGTGATAGAAAGTGAAAAATGTGTTTAAGTCTTGTGGCTGTGCTTGTGGGTTGGTTGGCTTCAGATCGACCACAGATTTGTGAATACTTTTCATCAGTTCGATTTTTTCTTTCCCGGTTTCATACACTCCAAAATGGTGATCTTGTGTCAAGATATCCAAGTTCAGCACGGCGGCTTGAGCCATTATTTTGCCGTCTGTTCCAACTTTTCCATTTTTCTCCAAAAACAAGCCTTGTTTCTTGTAGCACTGCATTATTTTTTGCACTTTTTCGTTGAATTCGGCACATTTTTCATCTTTTATTCCAACAATAAGCATGCGATCTTCTATGAATTCTTTGATCATTGGGTGAATGTTTCCAAATTTGTCTTTAAGTTCTTCCAAAACTGCAGGAAGAAGCAACATAACAAATTTGCCCTTTCGATTTATCCTTCCGCCACTTCCAAAAATGTTGTTGTCAACAAGTTTAAAAAGATTGCTGTACACACGAGTGTTTAAGGCATTTCTGCCTTCAAAAACGTTGATGAAATGCAAAATTATATTTGTGTCAACTGCAAAGTACGAAAAATCCCCCCCCCGCACTTTAAATTTTGCCCTTACAGGTGGGTTGTACCTGTGAATCTTGTCCTTTACCGCTTTTCCTTTATGTGTGTTGAGATTTTTTTTCTTCGACATAAAAAACTGAAACTCCTCTTATGTTATGTTTTGTTTATAATAACTCAAAATAGTTGAAAAATCAAGATGTTTAAGGCAACTTTTTGTTTTTTTTATTTTTTTCTTTGTATTGTGTAAATCTTTTGTTATAATAAAAAATATGGAAAAGGCTTATACAAAATCGATTGAGCAGACCTTGAAAGAAACAAACACTTCTTTGAATGGAATATCAAGTTCGGAAGCAAAAAAAAGGCTGGAAGCAAATGGCAAAAATCTTTTGGCGGAAAAAAAGAAAAAATCCCCTTTTGTAAAGTTTCTGGAACAATTTAAAGATATTTTGATTATTGTTTTGATAATTTCTTGCATTGTCAGTGTGATCATTGGCTGCGTTGAAGGATCTTACAGCGAGTTTATTGATGCAGGAATTATTTTGTTTGTGGTGATTTTTAATGCCATCATTGGCTTTTTGCAAGAAAGAAAAAGTGAAAAAGCAATGGACGCCCTTAAAAATATGACAAAGCCTTTTTGCAAAGTGCTGCGAAATGGCAGGTCTTGTCGGATAAAAAGTGAAGAACTTGTTGTTGGCGATATTGTGGTTTTAGATGCGGGCGATATTGTTCCGGCAGATCTGCGACTTATTGAAACAAATTCGCTCAAAATTGAGGAAAGCGCTTTGACGGGTGAAAGCGTTGCAGTTGAAAAGGATTGCACAACAACTCTTTCTGACGGGGCTGTTTTGGGCGACAGAGTGAACATGGCATTTATGGGCAGTGTTTGCACCTACGGCCGAGGTGCCGGAGTTGTTGTTGCCACTGGAATGCAAACGGAAATGGGCAAAATTGCCTCGGCACTTTCTGAAATGGACAACACTATCACACCGCTGACAAAACGTATCAAAAAAACAAGCGTGATTATCACCGCAATTGTGCTGATTGTTTGCCTTGCTGTTTTTATTGTGCAAGTTTGCACCGGAAATTCGTGGTTCTCGGCATTTTCGATGGCAATAGCAATCGCGGTTTGTGCCGTGCCAGAGGGCTTGCCTGCCTGCAACACCGTCACACTGAGCATGGGCGTGAAAAGAATGAGCGAACAGCGCGCAATCGTCAAAACTTTGCCTGCAGTTGAAACTTTGGGAAGTACTGAGGTGATTTGTTCGGACAAAACAGGCACTTTGACGCTCAACAAAATGACAGTGAAAAGAATTTTCTTTTTTGGAGAACATTGCGAAGAATTAAACAGCCAACAAAAAGAAGAAATTGTTCAAGGAAATGCTGTGGAAAGCATTATGACACTTGACCAAGTGGAAAAGGAAAATGAATTTGCTGACGACAGAAATGTTGCCGAACTTTTGAGATGTATGCTTTTGTGCAACGACACAAAAGTACGTTTTGAAGATGGAAAATTGGAAAGCATTGGTGATCCAACAGAGATTGCCCTTGTCCACTATGGCTACAAAATGGGCTTCAACAAAGAAAATTTGGAAGGGAAATTTAAGCGCGTGAACGAAATTCCTTTTGACAGTGAAAGGAAAATGATGTCCACCTTTAATGATGTTGAGCAAAAAACAGTGGCTTACACAAAGGGCGCTGTTGACAGCATTTTAAACTGCTGCAATCGTGTGCTTGAAAATGGAAAAATCAGGCGCATGACGGCGGAAGACAAAGAAAAAATTTTGCAAAAAAACAGCGAATTTGCTTCAAAGGCACTGCGTAATTTGGCATTTGCTTTTAAAACGGTGGACAAAATCGGAAAACCTACATCTCAAAACACCGAATTTGACCTTTGTTTTTTGGGACTTGTTGGAATGATTGACCCTCCTCGTGAAGAAGTGAAAGATGCTATCGAGACCTGCAAGCAAGCGGGCATCACCACAATAATGATCACGGGCGACCACAAGGACACTGCATTTGCTATTGCCAGCGAACTTGGGATTTGCAAAAGTGAGGACGCGGTGATCACTGGCAGAGAACTTGACCAAATTCCTGACGAAAAGTTTTGCGAAGTTGTGGAAAAATATCGTGTTTATGCACGCGTTTCCCCAGAACATAAGGTCAAGATTGTCAAGGCCTTGAAAAAGAAAGACAAAATTGTGGCTATGACCGGCGATGGAGTCAACGATGCTCCAAGCATCAAGGCAGCAGATATTGGTGTTGGCATGGGCATCACAGGCACAGACGTCACAAAAGAGGCTGCTGATATGATTTTGACCGATGACAATTTTGCAACTATTGTTGGTGCCGTCAAGGAGGGTCGCAGAATTTATGACACAATCTTAAAGATTTTGATTTTCCTTCTTGGCACAGGCATTGCAGAACTTATTGTTTTGACGGTTATTTATTTGTTTTTGCCTCATGAAGGCACATTTTTCACGCCAGCACTTTTGCTTTGGATAAACTTTGTTTCCGACACTTTCCTGGGGCTTGCTCTAGGTTTTGAAAAGGCAGAAAACAACATTATGAAGCGAAAACCTACAAAAAATTCGGGAAGTTTGTTTAAGGGTGACGCCGGACTTCATATCATTCTTTCTGCAATTTTTGTTTCCTCTGTCATGCTGACACTTTTTTCTGTTTTGACTTATGTTTATCATGTTGATCCTGTTGTTGTGACCACAATATGTTTTGTCTATCTTTGCCTTGCCGAGCAGTTTCATTGTCTTAACCTTAAAAGTCAAACGGAAACATTGTTCAGTCGAAGAATGTTTGACAACAAATGGCTGAATCTGGCTTTTGTTGGCTCTGCACTTTTGACAATTGCACTTATTGCACTTCCTCTTGGACCGGTGCAAACGGCATTGGGTGTCACAACACTCAATTGGTGGCAGTGGCTGCTTTCTGTCGGAACGGCGGCACTTATTATTCCTTATTTTGAAATTGTAAAATTTTTTATCAGATTTTCACATAAGAGGAAAAAACATGGCAAACAAAAGTAAGAATGGAGTGTTTAATCTCAGCGGAATTTCTATTATTGCTTGCGACTGTCTTCAGGCCGTTATTTGCATTTTTATTGACCTTTTCTTTGTGTCAAAAATTTTAAATACTGCTGATTTAAGTGCTGAAAGAGTGAACATGTCGCATCAAATAATCACTATTGGCGCTTTTTATGCCATAGATTATTTGTGTATTATCTTTTCATACTTGATAAACGGGCACATCTTAAGAAAAATCAATAAAAGCATCTTTGTTTCCATAGGTGCAATTTTGCTTGCTGCAGTTGTGCTTTTGGTGTATTTCTTGCAAGATAATTTGATGACTTTTGTCCCTCTTATTGCCACAATCTATGGCTTGGCATGGGGATTTTTCTCGTCGGGATACAATTGTTTGACCTCCGCGACAATTTCCAGCAAACATCAAGTCAAATTTTTTGCCGTCAAAAAAATAATGTTCCAGGCGGTGTACATAATTTTTCCTATTTCGCTTGGACTTGTGGCAGATATAGACTTTTCTATAGTTACTTATATTATGTTTGGCATTGCGGCGCTTTTGATAATCTTTTCATTCTTAATTCGACCGAAAAAATCAATAAGTATGCAGTTTAATCTGCCACAATTTACAAACTATATGTGGCAAAACCGCAAACAGACAAAAGCACTTTGGCTTGTTTATGTGCAAAACTTTTTCCGCGGAGCTTCCTATGATTGCTTCACCACGCTTGTCACTATTTTGGTGATAAGTACCTTTCGTTCAAACGCAAGTCTTGGAATGTTTCAATCAATTTTCACTGCTTGTTCTTTGCTGACGATGGCATTTTATCTGAAATATTATCGTAAAAAACGTTCGGTCGCATTTATCGCTCCAACAATCGCTCTTGTTTCTTGCACAGTTGTTGCAATCCTCACTGCCACAAACAGAGTCACTATTTTGCTTTTTTACGGCTTTTACGCCATTTTGAATGTGATTTTGATGTCCATTTCTGACAGCCGCAAGGCAGGTGTTGTCAGAGTTTTGTCGCTGCATTCTCACATTTTGGAAAGCAACGCACTTTCGGAATTTTTCTTGGGGCTTGGACGTGTTTTAGGTTCTGTTTTGTTGGTTTTGGCGGGCGTGTTTGACGGACTTTTGGGCGGGGGAACTTTGTTTTTGAAAATTGCTCTTGGTGCTGTTTGCCTTTTGTATGTTTGCTATGGGCTTTCACTTATCTGGCTGGAAAAAGCACTCATAAAACAAGACGAAGAATTTCGAAATGCGCATTTGACCGAAACTATTGAAAAAGTGGAGGAATAATTGCTTTACTTTTGTTTAAGTTTGTGCTAAAATCTTCTTATATTTTTTAGGGAGATTTTTTATGATTATTGATGTTCAAAAAGAAAAACTTGGCAATTTGAAAGAAGATTTTGCTTTTATCAAGGAGTGTCTTTGACCCGGACGGGCAAGAAAAACAACTTGAACAGTTGAAGCAAGAACAACTTTCTGACGGCTTTTTTGGTGATGCAAAACGTGTTTCCAAAGTCGGCAAGGAAGTGAAATTATGCGAATATAAAATTGACAAAGTCAAAAAACTGCAAACGCAAATTGACAATTGTGATGCCAGCATCGAACTTTTGCAAGAGGTTGACGACCAATCCATTTTTGACGAACTTTGTGCCACACTTTCTGACCTTGAAAAAGAAATTGAATCGGCAAAACTTGAAACTTTGCTTTCCGGCAAATATGACAACTACAATGCCATTTTGACTTTGCATGCTGGAGCAGGCGGAACTGAGGCTCAAGATTGGACCGACATGCTTTTTCGAATGTACAGCATGTATGCCGAAAAGAATGGCTTCAAAATCAAAGTGCTTGATGTGCTTGACGGCGAGGAGGCAGGACTTAAGTCGATATCCTTTCTTGTTTCGGGCGAGTTTGCGTATGGATATTTGAAGGCGGAAAAGGGCGTGCATAGGCTGGTGAGAATTTCACCCTTTGACGCCAACGCACGAAGACATACAAGTTTTGCCAGCCTTGAAGTTATGCCAGAAATTGAAGACGCACCAGATATAGTCATAAGGCCAGAAGATTTGAAAGTGGACACCTTCCGCAGTTCCGGTGCAGGCGGACAACATGTCAACAAAACGGAAAGTGCCATTCGCATTACGCATATTCCGTCTGGAATAATCGTGGCTTGCCAGACAGAACGTTCACAAGTGCAAAACCGCGAAACAGCAATGAAAATGCTTTATTCCAAATTAGTGGAAAAGCAAGAATTGGAAGAAATGGAAAAACTTGCCAGCATTCGTGGTGATGTCAAAAAGATTGAGTGGGGAAGTCAGATTCGCTCATATGTTTTTTGTCCTTACACTTTGGTCAAGGACCATAGAACAAACTTTGAAACAAGCGATATTCAGGCAGTTATGAACGGCGATATTCAAGACTTTATAAACGAATATCTGAAAAGGACGTCAGTGAAGGGTTAATTTGCAAAAAAGAGGTGAAAATGGACTATTTTGAAATAGCAAAGCAAAAATTTGACAACCTCAGGACAAAAAAAGATGTCCTTATTCTTTCTGTGGAAAGTTCTTGTGATGAGACTGCCATTGCGTTGGTTAAAAATGGTCGCCAGGTGCTTGCAAACGCAGTTTCCTCTCAAATAGAGATTCACAAAAAATTTGGCGGAGTGGTGCCGGAAGTGGCTTCAAGAAATCATATAAAAAACATAACTACTGTTTTGGACGAGACCTTGACAGAAAGCGGAGTGACACTTGATGACGTTGATGCGGTTGCTGTGACCTATGGTGCGGGGCTTGTGGGGGCTTTGCTTGTGGGCGTAAACTTTGCAAAAACTCTTGCATATGCATTGAAAGTGCCTTTAATTGCAGTCAGTCATGTGCATGGACATATTGGTGCAAATTATATCTCTCATCAAGATCTTGAACCACCATTTTTGTGCCTTATGGTCAGTGGTGGACACACCGCACTTGTTGATGTGCGTGATTACTGCGATTTTTCAGTTTTGGGAAGTACAGTTGATGACAGTGTGGGTGAATGTTTTGACAAGGTGGCACGCGTGCTTGGACTGTCATATCCTGGCGGGCCAAACATAGAAAAACTTGCCAAAAATGGAAAAAAATGTATCAAATTCAACTATCATACACCGCTTCCAAACAGTTTAAATTTTTCTTTCAGTGGACTTAAAACTGCCGTTGTAAACTATGTGCACAATTTACAGCAGAAAAATGTGCAAGTGCCAAAAGCAGATATCGCTTGTTCGTTTCAAGAACTTGCGGTCGAAGAGTTGGTTGGAAAAACTATGCATGCCTGCCAAAAATTGAACTCTCAAAAACTTGTAATTGCTGGCGGAGTGGGTGCAAATTCAAGATTGAGGGAAAGATTGTCACAGGCTTGTGAAAAAAATGGCATTCAAATGTTTGCACCCAACCTTCGTTATTGCACAGACAATGCCGCCATGATTGGCTCGATTGCATATTTTTATATTCGCGCAGGCAAAGGACTTGCAGACCTTACACTTACTGCCGTGCCTACAGTGAGGATTGACGCATGAAAAATATTTATTAGGAGAAAAACGATGGAACTTTTGGCGCCAGCAGGCAATTTTGAAAAATTTATGACCGCTTTGCACTTTGGTGCAGATGCTGTTTATTTGGCGGGCGGAAAATATGGCTTGCGTGCTTTTGCAGGCAATTTCACCGAAAACGAAATTTTGGATGCGGTGAAGATTGCTCACAAGGCAAAGAAAAAAGTGTACATAACACTCAATATTATCGCAAAAGACAAAGATTTTGAGGGCTTGGAAGAATATCTTGATTTTCTTGTATCCGCAAAGGTTGATGCCGTGATTGTGGCTGATATTGGAATGCTTTCTTTTGTCAAAAAACACGCTCCAAAATTGAATGTTCATGTCAGCACACAAGCAAATATTATAAATTCCTATTCGGCCAACCTTATGGCAGAACTTGGCGCAAAAAGGCTTATTTTGGCACGCGAACTTTCATTAAAGGAGATTGCACAAATTCGAAACAATGTGCCTAAAAAGGTTGAAATCGAGGTGTTTGTGCATGGTGCTATGTGTATGGCATATTCGGGCAGATGCTTGCTTTCAAATTACTTGACCGGCAGAGACAGTAATCACGGCGAATGCGTGCAAGCATGCAGATGGAAATATATGGTGCGAGAAGTCAGTCGTGATGACGAACTTGAAGTGCAAGAGGACGAACGCGGCAGTTATATTTTCAACTCCAAAGACTTGAATATGCTTGAACATTTGCAAGAATTGAAAGACATAGGCGTGAACAGTGTGAAAATTGAAGGCCGTATGAAGAGTGCATATTATGTTGCCACAGTTGTCAATGCATACAGACAAGCAATTGACATTTTGCCTAAAAAACCTTCAAAAATGTTGCGTGAAGAATTGAACAAGGCAAGCCACCGAAGATACACCACCGGTTTTTATTATGGTGATGAGGACAAACAATATGTTGAGGACAGTATGCCGGTGCAAGAAAGTGAATTTATGGCTCTTGTCACAAAAGACGGCGATGGAAAAATGGTGGAACTTGAAATGCGCAACAAATTTTCGGTTGGAGATGTTTTGGAAATTTTGAGTCCGGACACAAAATATTTCGGCAAAAAGTTGACAATCAAAAAAATAACCAATTCTCGCGGTGAAGATGTCGACAGTGCAAAGGTTGTTCAAGAAAGAGTGATAGTACCTTGCAAATATTTGCTTAAAACAGGTGATATCTTAAGAAAATGACATTTTTTTAAAAAGAAGAACAAACAAAAGTTCTTCTTTTTTGTTTTCACTTGTTTTTTTCTTGTATTTTGCTTTAATTTTTGCTATAATTACCACAAAGTTTTTATGGGAGTTTTTTTATGATAACCGACGACGAAATCAAAGACAAATGGTTTAAGTTTTTTGAAAAACATGGCTTCAAGCGAATTGAAAGTGCATCTATTATTCCGGAAAATGATCCGACAGTGCTTTTCACCACTGCGGGTATGCATCCGCTTGTACCTTATCTTTTGGGGGCAAAACACCCTGCCGGCAACAAAATTTGTGATATTCAGCGTTGCATTCGTACAAGTGATATAGACTCTGTTGGAGATGAAAGCCATCTGACATCTTTCGAAATGCTCGGGAATTGGTATTTGGGAAGTTGTCCAAAAGAGGAAATGATAAAATTTTCTTATGAATTTTTGACAAGCAAGGAATATCTTGGCATTCCAAAAGAAAAAATCGCAACAACAGTGTTTGCAGGCGATGAAACTGCGCCGAAAGACGAGGTTTCTTTCAAAGCGTGGCAAGAATGCGGCATTGAAAAGGTGTTCTATCAAGGAACGGAAGATAATTGGTGGGCGCTTGGCGGTGGAGTTGGACCTTGTGGGCCTGACACAGAAATGTTTTTTGACACAGGCAAAGATGCTTGCGGAAAAGACTGCTCTCCAAGTTGCAATTGTGGAAAATATTTGGAAATTTGGAACGATGTTTTCATGCAATACAAAGTTGAAAAAGCGGGAGACAAGGCTGTTGCGCTTTCAAATCCAAACATTGACACCGGAATGGGCTTGGAGCGAACAACAGTTGTTTTAAACGGCTTGAAAAGTGTGTATGATTATGGCGTTTTCAAAAAGGTTATTGATTTTATAAACACCAAATCAGAGCATAAATATCAAGAGAGTGAAAGCACTAAACGTGCATTTCGAATCATAACTGACCATTTGCGAACTGCTATGTTTATTCTGGGTGACGCACGTGGTGTTGTGCCGTCAAACATTGGTCAAGGCTACATTTTGCGCAGGCTGGTCCGACGTGCAGTCAATTGCGCACGAAACATCGGCTTTGACACCAAGTTTTTTGAAGATATCGTTGACATATATGTTGACAAGCATGGAAAGGACTACTCGGATATAGCCAAAAACAGACAATTTGTCAAAGATGAACTTTCAAAAGAGGTCGAAAAGTTTTCAAAAGCACTTGAAGAGGGTCACAAGGAATTTGAAAAGGTGCTTTTTGGCATAGAGCGTCACAAACAATTTGCCGCACAAAGTGGCGAAAAAGTGGAGAATATTATTTCTGGAAAGGCATGCTTTAGATTGTATGACACTTTTGGCTTCCCTTTTGAATTGACAAAAGAACTTGCACTGGAAAGAGGCTATGACGTTGACGAGGCGGGATTTAAGGCAGCATTTGAGGAACATCAGGAAAAAAGCCGAACGGCTTCTGCAGGAACATTCAAGGGCGGGCTTGCCGACAGCAGTTATGAGAGTGCAAAACTTCACACAGCAACTCATCTTATTATGGCAGGTCTAAGAAAAATGTTTGGCCCACAAGTTATGCAAAAGGGCTCAAATATCACACCTGAAAGACTTAGAATTGACTTTAATCTTGACCATAAAATGACACCAGAAGAACTTGTTGACCTTGAAAAGTTTGTAAATGATGCTATTGCCAAAGAAATTGACGTCACTTGTGACGAAATGAGTGTAAAGGATGCCAAATCAAGCGGCGCAGTTGGTGTTTTTGAAAGCAAATATGGCGAAATTGTGAAGGTGTACACAATTGGCAATGTTTCAAAAGAAATTTGCGGTGGCCCTCATGCAAAAAATACACGGGATTTACACCATTTGAAAATTGTTAAAGAGGAAAGTTCATCGGCGGGAATTCGCCGAATTAAAGCCATCTTGGACTGATTTGACTTTTTGAAATATTTGTGATATAATAGATTTGTTTAAAGGAGATTGTATGGCACAAGGTGGAATTAGAAAAGGATTTTTCTTCTATTTTGGACTGTTTGTATTGCTGCTTATCACCATTTTTTGCATATGCTTGGTGATTATGATTTTCAATCCGGGCAAAAGTGTGCTTTGGATGCAGTATTTTTCTAGCAATGAACGTATGATTATTGACTCGGTTTCTGGCGAACAGTTAAACTGGTCGGAAATCAATGAGATCAAAGTAGAATGCAAATCGTATGCAAATGTGACGCTGGAACGCAACAACAATCCCGACATGGGAAAAGATGCCATCTATATCGTCAACAACTCAAAAGGCTTCACTGCCGCTTCAGAAGCAGTTAAATTTGATTGCGAGGTTTCATATCAAAACGGCATATTGACCATTGACATCACAGAACCATCTGGGTTTTTATTTTTCAGCAAAGATATTGAAGTTGTTATTCATGCTTGCATTGACAGAAAGGTTGATTTTGCTAATATCAATCTGGATATAAAAACAAAAGAAGGCAACGTTGAAATTGGCGGCGTGTATGGAAACAATCCAGAAAATGTCAAATTGAAAGGTTTGAAGGTGGAAACTGAAAGTGGAGATATTTCTTTGACTAATCTGTTTGACACCACTCAACTTGAACAAATTTCACTTACAACCGACTCAGGAAAAATTACTTCGGGCAAAGAAATTGATATTCAAACAAGCAGTGGCACAACAAAAACAAAAGGCCTCAAACTTGGTTGTGACGCCACATTTGTTGTGGAAGGCAGGGGACTGATTTCTATCGGGGCTTTGGTTGCTCAAAATCACAAAATAACCTTGACAAACAAAAAAGGAAATGTTGTTTTGGACTATGTTGATTTGGGTTCAGGTAAAGATTCAGAACTTGTTTGTGCAAACTGCGTTGAAGGGAACTTTTTGTTTGGCAAAATTTATGGCAATTTGACCTTCAACAGTTCTGACACCTTGATTTCGCCAAATATCACGGTGGATTATATAAGTGGAGACTTTTATTTGGCAGTGCGCCCGGACAAAGGTGGTGAACCTGACATGAAGATAAAAAAGGTTGGTGGAAATGTTACAGTGTTTGCCGACAAAGGAAATTTGCATATTGAAGAAATTTCTGGCACAGCCAATGTTGAAAGCAAAAACAATTTGAAAGTGGATTTGACCTTTGCAGACAGATGCGTTGGAGTGTACGTTGCAAACAACTCTGGTCAAGTGAAATTGACATTCCTTGGCAGCGTTCCTAAAAAACTTAGTGGTGAGTCAAAACAAGTTTCTGGCGTAACGGTAACAACAAACACCGGAAAAGCAACAATCAATGTCACAAGTTCGGCAAAATTTACGGCTCAAATGTACAAGAATGACGAAGAACACACGCTGATTGATGTTGATGACTCAAAACTTCACATAAATATTGGCAACGAAATGATTGAAAATCACAACAAAAATCCACTTGTAGTGAATGGTGCAGGCAGCTCGGATGGAGATGTAACAATCACTTCAAACGGCGATATAGAATTCAACGTTGCATAGCAAAAACTGGCTTTTGCCAGTTTTTTTGTTATTTGTTTTTTCTTTTTTGCTGTTATATGATAAAATAAATCTGTATAAATTTTGGAAGGTGAGAAATGAATTTGATTGTTGTGTATGTTTTGCTTGGCATTTGTATAGCACTCAACTTTGTGGCAATTTTTGTGGCGATAAGGTTTTCTAAGGGGAGTACTTCAATCACAGAACGGGACAAACATGATTTGACAAAAAGTTTTAATGCAAGCGTGGATTTTTTCAGCAAAAGTTTGTCTGAAGTGCAACGTGCAAACAACGATGCGTTGCTTTCAAACATAAAGATTTTTCAGGAAAATTTGACAGACAATTCACAGGCGCTGGAAAAACGCGTGCTTGAAATTACAAAACAACTTGATGAACGCATGCAAAGTATAAGCAAGATGCAGGAAGAAAAGTTGGAGGCGATTCGCCTTTCAAATGAAAGGCATTTGCGAAGTTTGCAAGAAGACAACGCAAAGCAACTTGACAAAATGCGTGAAACTGTTGATGAAAAACTGTCAAAGACCATAAATGAACGTTTTGAACAGAGTTTTAAGGTGCTTTCAAATCAACTTGAAAGTGTTTACAAAAGTCTTGGCGAAATGCAAAATATCGCTTCAGATGTCGGCAGTTTGACCAAAATGCTCTCTAATGTCAAAACGACGGGCGTGTTTGGAGAAATTCAACTTGGTGCAATTATTGAGCAAATTTTGACTAAGGACCAATACGAAACAAACTTTGTGACGGGCGATGGGAAAGAGCCTGTTGAATTTGCCATCAAACTGCCGGGTCAAAATGACGGCGAATTTGTGTATCTGCCTGTTGACAGCAAATTTCCTTACACGGTGTACAGCGATTTGCAGAACGCATATGAAAGTAATGATTTTGAAACCGTCAAACAGAAAAAAGAACAACTTAAAGCCAAAATAAAGAGCATGGCGCGAGACATCAAAACAAAATATATCTGTCCGCCAAAATCGACAAACTTTGCCATTATGTTTTTGCCAATTGAGGGGCTTTACAGCGAAGTTTCCAAAATGGGGCTTATTGAGGAACTGCAAAACAATTACAACGTGACTATTGCCGGGCCGACAACCATGAGCGCACTTCTCAACAGTCTGCAAATGGGCTTCAAAACCCTTGCCATTCAAAAGAAATCGGGCGAGGTCTGGAAAATTTTGGGTGCTGTGCGAACTGAGTTCGAAAAATTCAACACAATTGTGGAAAAAATCCGCGGTCAGTTTGAAAAAACCAGCAAGGACTTTGACAGTCTTGTCGGCACACGCAGTAGGCTTATTGCCAGCAAGTTGCGTTCGGTGGACAGATTGGACAGCAAAGTTGCTTCGGGTGTTCTTGGGATAGAAGATACCGAAGATGATGCCTAGATTTAACAAAATTTTTTGAGAAAATTGCACAAAACACTTGATTTTTTATGTTTTATCTGATATATTTAAAGAGCATTTGCAAGAATGTAAGCATAAAAAATTAGTGTGCGGAAGTGGCTTAGCGGTATAGCGCTGCCTTGCCAAGGCAGAGGTCGCGGGTCCGATTCCCGTCTTCCGCTCCAGTACGAGACTTGGTGAAAACCAAGTCTTTTTTGTTGAGCGACCTCTGCCGAAAACAAGGGTTCCCGAAAACGCGAGACGTTTTAGGGAAAAAGGAGCAAACAAGCGAAAGAGCGAAACTTTTTGACACTTTGTGGCAAAAATGAGCAAAAGCGCAGTTTGCGACGTAGTCGCGGGTCCGATTCCCGTCTTCCGCTTCAGAATGAGACTTGGTGAAAACCAAGTCTTTTTTGTTAAGGTTGCAGATTTAAAAGTTTTTTCATAAAAATAAATTGACAAATAAAAATAGATATGGTATATTTTTTATGTTTTCAGCACGGTACCATCGCCAAGTGGTAAGGCAAAGGTCTGCAAAACCTTTATTCCCCGGTTCAAATCCGGGTGGTACCTCCAAATTTCCCCAAAGGTTGCTTTGGGGAAATTTAAAATAAGGCTAAACTTTTGTCAAAGTCAAAAATGAGCAGGAGTGCAGACAGTCCAAGGGCTCCCGAAAACGCGAGACGTTTTGGGGAAAAGGAGCAAACAAGCGTAACAATCTGAACAAAACAAAAAAAGCGATTGCGCAAAACCGCCAACGAAGTGCGGTTTTCAATCGGCGCAAAGTTGAGCAGTCAAGCGATAGGGCGATACTTTTTGACAAAGTCAAAAATGAGCAGAAGTGCAGATTGCGAAACGCGAGTGTGGCGGAATGGTAGACGCACGGGACTTAAAATCCCGAGGATGAAAGTCCGTGAGGGTTCGACTCCCTCCACTCGCACCAAAAAATTTGTTGTTGCCTCATTTTTGCTTGCAGTGAAAGGTATCACTTTGACGCTAATTTTTGGTTTTTTGGTTAAATTGCATTGTGACCTTTTGCGAGTTGTATAAGATTTTTGGAGGAAAAAATGAATTCAAATAAGGATTATTTAAACAAAATTGTGACGGTGAAAATGGACAGGCCGTTGGGCACAAAGCATCCAAAACATGGCTTTGTTTATCCAGTTAATTATGGTTATGTGCCTGACACGATTTCTGGTGACGGGGAGGAACTTGATGCCTATGTTTTGGGAGAACATGAGCCTCTTGAGGAATTTACGGGCAAAGTTGTTGCAATAATTCACAGGCTTAATGACAACGATGACAAACTTGTTGTGATGAAAGAGGGTCGCAACTACACTGATGAGCAGATTCGTGCTTTGACTGAATTTCAGGAACAATATTTTGAATCTGAAATAATTAGATGCAATTCAAAAAAGACTGTTTTAGGAAAATAAAAGTTTTTTGATAATTTTAAACGATATAAAACTTTATATGCGAATACTTGGATATTCGCATTTTTTATTGCTTTGAAATTTGATTTTAAGAAAGATGAAATTACATTTGTTTTTTGTTCTTTTTGATATGCCATGTCCATATATTTATTATAGAATTTTGTTTATTTTGATGGGGGTGGGCAATAATGAAAGTGAAAGCATTGAAAACCGAAAAAATTGACAACAGTCAGGGGAGTAAAGGGCTTTTTCTTGCGCTTGTGAAAGGTGTTGTTGCGGGGCTTTTTGTGGCACTTCTTGGAATTTTGATTTTTGCATTTGTGTTGCGTTTTACATCTATTCCGGACACGGTCATTGCACCTGTAAATCAAGTGATAAAGGGTGTTTCCATCTTTTTTGGCGTGTTTATTGGTATGAAAAAACACAAATCTATGGGGCTTTTGTCAGGACTTTTGATTGGCTTTTTGTTTACTGTTTTGGCATTTTTGGTGTTTTCAATCTTGAGCGGGGTTTTTGTTTTTGACCGAACACTTGTCAATGATATTATTTTCGGTTGTGTTATCGGAGCAATATGTGGCATTATTTGTGTCAATTTGAAAAAAAGTTAAGTTTTTGATTGACAATTACCCCGTAATGTTGTATACTCAAAAAAGTTTTTACTGACAATAATATTTAAGGGGACACGATGGCTAAAAGCAAAAGCAAACGAAATTCCATTCTCAACTTTGTTGCAGTTGTGATTTTGACAATCATTGGAATTGTTTTGACGATTGGTGGTTTTGACATTCCTTTCACAAAACAAACATACAATGGCTTTGCAAATTCAATCTCACTCGGGCTAGATTTGGCCGGAGGTATTTCTGTTGTTTACGATTGTTCTTTGCCGACCGGAAGTGAAAATCAGGATTTAAACAAAGCGATTGATGCCACACGTCAACGCTTGCAGTCAGTGATTGGACAATCCTATTCAGAAGTGAATATCCAAAGACAAGGCTCAAGAAGAATTATTATTGAAGTGCCGTCTGTGACAGACAGTGAAGAAATTTTTGATTTGATCGGCACACCAACGCCGCTTTATATGACCACAGAAACATATGAAAGCATGGAAGAACTTGAAAAGTCAGACACTGTTTATATCAAAGGAACAGATATTGACGACGTTGGCGTTTCCGTGCAAAACGAGGAATATGGCGTTGCTGTCAATTTTACTAATGAGGGACGAGACAAGTTTACGGAATTGACTCGATTCGAGTCTTCCTCAGAAGGCGATCAAACAATACATGTTTATATCGGCGAAATAGGTGACGACAGCACCAGACAACTCACTCTCACTTGTAAAGAGACAATCACTGGTGGCTCAACTTTTATATCGGGTGACTTTGATGCAGACAGCGCAAGAGACTACGCTTTGCAGATCATGAGCGGAACATTTAATGTCAAACTTTCGCTTGTGGAAAGCACCGTCATATCCGCAACGCTTGGAGCAGACGCACTGAAGTATTGCTTGATTGGTGGATTTGTTGGTTTGATTGTTGTGATGTTTATTATGTGGTGGAGATATGGCGACTTTGGTCTTTTGGCATCCTTTGCATTGGTGATTTATCTTATTCTGATGATCTTCTTCCTTCAGGCAATCAGTTTTGTGCAACTCACATTGCCAGGCCTTGCCGGAATTGTTTTGTCTATTGGAATGGCAGTTGACGGAACTGTGATTATCTTTGAACGCGTTCGTGAAGAATGGAAATCGGGCAAAAAACTTCCACTTTCTGTTAAGGGTGGCTTCAAACGTGCATTTTGGCCTATTTTTGACAGCAACATCACCACAATTATCACAGCAGTTGTGCTTTATATCTTGGGAACGGCTTCTATTCAAGGCTTTGCCATAACACTTTTGATTGGTATTTTGCTTTCAATGTTCATGAACCTTGTTGTGTTGAGATTTTTCGTGAAATGGTATCTTCCTTTCAATAGTGTCAAGGCAAAACCTTTGCATCTTCCAAAACAGGAAAGAAAGGCCAAAGACGGCGAAATTGTGGTCGAAGGAGGGCAGGTGAATGGCTAAGTTTAAGAAAAACAAAAAGTTCTCCCTTGATGATGCTATACAAAACACAAAATTCAACTTTGCAGGCAATTTGAAGTGGTTTTTGATTGTACCAATACTTATAGTTTTGATTGGTGTGATTTTGGTCTCTACTTTGGGATTTAATTTGGGCATTGATTTCACTGGCGGTTCCAACGTCACAATCATGCTTGACAAAGAGGGCGCCTATGTTGTTGAGAATTTTGACAGTGAGTTGCTTGGCTCTAGTGACCTTGGCAAAGTTGAACAGCGTGTGAATGGAGTGCTTAAGGAATATGGACTGACTTTGTCCACTATTCAAAAAACCAAAATTGGCGAAAATAACAACGCAAAAGAACTTGGCATTGTTGGAAAAGATGCTGTGATTGTGAAATATCAAAACAGCAAAACTCAAACCACAGAACAAATTGAAAGCACAAACAAAGAAATCAAGTTGGCGCTTTTGAAAGCGTTTGGATATGTGGAAAAAACTGTCACACTTGAACAACTTGAAGATATTGATGCATCTGGATTTGTTGAAGATGGTGGCATCACAACTGCAAGCGCAAGTGCCGAACTTATGATGAAGTCTTTCATTGCTTTGTTGGTGGCAATGGTGCTTATTTTGATTTACATCGCTTTCCGCTTTGAACTTACAAGCGGACTTGCGGCAATTTTGGCACTTTTCCATGATGTGCTTGTCACTGCTTCGGTTATGCTGATTTGCAGAGTGCAGATAAATGTGGCATTTATAGCGGCTCTTATAACAATTTTGGGATATTCCATAAACAACACAATTATCATTTTTGACCGCATGCGCGATGAACTTAAATTGGCGAAAAATTCGGATACAAAGATTGACAACACTGCCTTGGCAAACAAGTCTGTCCGTGACACTATGATGAGAAGTGTTTTGACTATGGTCACCACTTTTGTGACAATCTTCTTTATAACGGTGATTGGTGTGCCGGATATACGAGAATTCGCATTTCCTATCATGGTTGGCATTTTGGCAGGTTTTTACTCCTCAGTTTTTATCACACCAGGGCTTTGGGCGATCGCTTACCGTCCACGAAAGAAAAAGAAAAATTTGCATGTTGAAGATAAAAAGGTTGATGAAGATATAAAAATTGAAGACGTAGCAACAGAAGAAAAATAAAAAAAACACCAATTTTGGTGTTTTTTTATTTTAAAGAATATGCACGGATAATTGATGCAGATTTTGAATCGTTAAGTGCGGGTTGTATATCAATTTTTTCATTTTTATCTTTTTCACGTGTTTCGATCAATGAGTATGCCACGCAATCGGCGACCATTTTCAAAAACATACCATAATCTCTTGGCATTTTGCCCGCCACTTTCTGTCTTACATTTTCGGAAACAAATTTGTTCTGCCCGGCAGTTTTGAGAATCATAAATGTGTCCTGCAATGTATCCTCAAAGTCGCCACGCAATACTCTGTTTTCATAAAGTCTGGAAACAAAATCAAACGCGAAATGGCAGGCTCCATACAGCAAACCCTCGTATCCTTCAGGCGCTCCATATTCCCAAGCCTCTTCAAGTTGTTCGAATTTGCTTTTTGTCAATTTGAAATCTTTAAGTTGCGGATAGTTTTTTGCAACAACTCTTTTGTAATCGCTGTAGTTTTTCATCAATTCCTCCGTTGTTTAAACGCATTATACAACAAGGTTGAGTGGTTGTCAATAGGAAATGTTAAAATTTGTCGAATTATTTGTCTCCGCTTGGTGCTTCATCTGAATTTTTTCTGTTGATAAAAGACGCCATATCGCTTGCAATATAGATTTTGTTGCCATATTTATCTTTGATTTTTTTCAAACTTTGTGTCAGGTTGTTGGTCTGCGTGTTGAAAAATGAAAGTTGCTCATATTGGTCTGTTTTTTGCAAAGAGGAAACTTGTACACGAATAGAGCGCAGCATTTGGTCATATTTCCAGAAACTGTCAACCAAAGCCATGGCGCTTTTTTCTATTTCCTCTTTGGAGCGTATCGGCAATGTTGTGTGTGAATGATGAAATCGTTTAAAATCCGCCGTTTTCAGCGAAACAGAAACACAACAGCCCTGAAAATTGCCATTTGAAAGGCGAAGGGCTATTTTTTCTGATAAAAAACTTATGACCGCATGAACATCTTCTTTTGATTTTATGTCGGTTATTGTTGTAGTTCCGTTTCCAACGCTTTTTGGAGGGGTGATGTCAAAATAACATTTCACAGGATCAATCAAATTGCCCGAAAGTTTTTGATGTAATTCGGTACCTGTTTTTCCAATCATTTGTGAAATATACTTTTCGTCTAAATCCACAAAATCTCCAATTGTGTTTATGTTTATTTTTTCAAACTTTTTTGCCAATCTTCCACCAATGCCTATGATACAGTTTAGCGGCAAAGAGTACGTTTTTTGTTTGAATTTTTGATATGGAATTTCGGTGGTTGCGTCTGGCTTTTTCATGTCACTGCCAAGTTTTGCGAAAATTTTGGAAAAGGAAACGCCGACTGAAACAGTAAAACCAAATTGTTTGCGAACTTTGGCACGTATTTCGTCTGCAACTTCTTTGCCGGTTTTTCCTAAGTAATTGAGTGATGGCGTGATGTCTAGCCAACATTCGTCAAGTCCCAGCGGCTCAACCAAATCGGTGTAAGTTAGGTACAATTTGTGTAGTTGCTTGGAAATTTTTTCGTACAAAGCATAGTGCGGTGCAAGGGTGACAAGATCGGGACATTTTTGTTTTGCTTGCCAGATTGCTTCTCCAGTTTTGACGCCAAAAGATTTTGCAATTTCGTTTTTTGCAAGGATTATTCCCGTTCTTTTTTCCGGATTCCCGGTCACCGCAACAGGCTTTTCTTTAAGTTCTGGGCGCGTGGAACATTCCACAGATGCAAAATAATTGTTTACATCCACATGCAAAATAGTGCGTACTTTCGTTTGATTTTTTTCTGCCATATGTTTTATAATTATAACATGTGCGAGGATTTATGCAAGAAAAAAAAGATAATATAATTCAGTTTGCCAACAAAAATAATTGGAAACAAAAAAATAGTTCTGGCAAGGTTTTGAGTTTGTTTGACAAAAAACTTTTCAAAAATTCCACCATAGTTGATTTGGAGACGGGAGAAGCCAATTTGGTGGACATTTTGGTGAAAGATGGTATTATTCAAAAAGTTTTGCGTTCTGGCAGCAAGTTTGATGACAGAACAGAAGTTGTTGACCTTTTTGGCAGTCTTGTTTTGCCGGCATTTTGTGATAATTTTTTTATGCACGACAAAATTTTGGGCTTTAAGTGGCTTGAAAGTGACATTCAAAAAAAATCAATTGACAATTTGATGACAATGAAACAAATTCTGTCAGGTGTGGGATATTTTTGTGACAATATTGATGCAAAAATGCTTCTTGTTGACGACATAACGCAATACGAAGAAAAAACTTTAAGTGAACTTTCTGATTTTTTGGCAAAAAACCAAGATGTCACACTTTTTTTGAAAATCGGGCAAAGTTTGGAAGAACTTGGCACTGTTGACAAAAAATTTGGCAAACCTTTGGTCAATGTTTTGGAAGATTTTGGCATTTTGGACAGAAAGTACGTGCTTGTTGGTGGAAATTATTTTGAAAAAGATGATTTTCAAATTTTCAGTCAATATGGCAACAAAATAGTTGTCTGTCCAGCAGAAGATGCACAAATGGGCAGACGTACACTCAATCTTTGCATGCTGAAAAATCTTGGCTTTGACCTAACAATTGGTTCGGGGCAGGCATTTGAGGTGGACTTTTTTGCTTACATGCGTCAAATTTTGTCTTCACAATGGACAATTTTTGAGGACAACACTTGTTTGAGTGAAAAAGATGTTTTGTTGTTTGCAACAAACAACAAAAAAAGTCTTAATGTTGGTGACAAAGCAAACTTTTATGTTATGGAAAACACAACTTCTCTTTATGACAATTTGTTGAAATGCATAGTTTGGGGCAAGTCAAAAAAAGATGTGCTTTTCACAATTATAGAAGGAAATACTGCTCAACAATTTGGCGAGATTTTTGACAAAACAGGGCTTGATTATTTTCGCTTAATAAAAAAAATTAAACAGACAAAGGAGTAAAAAACTATGACTTTAGAGGAAAGACTTTCAAGTGAATTTGGACTTAGGGCAGATTACACACAAAATATCATCACGCTTATTGATGAGGGCAACACAATCCCATTTATTGCAAGATACCGAAAAGAAATGCATGGCTCTTGTGACGACCAAGTGTTGCGCGAATTTGCCGACAGATTGAAATATCTAAGAAATTTGGACGAAGAAAAAGCAAAAGTGCAAAAAGTGATTACAGAACAAGGAAAATGGACCGACGAACTTGCCAAGGCGCTTTCTGCCGCTATGACACTGACTGAAGTGGAGGATATTTATCGTCCATACAAGCCAAAGCGCAAAACAAGAGCATCTGTTGCTATTGCAAAGGGGCTGGAGCCTCTTGCTGACATTTTGCAAGCACAAAGAAAAGATGTGGACATTTATGCTGAGGCAGAAAAGTTTTTGACGGAAGAAGTTGCAAGTGTTTCTGACGCTATTGCAGGAGCAAAAGACATTGTTGCAGAGCGTATTTCTGACAGTGCAGAACTGAGAAAAGAATTGCGTGAAATTTTAGCAACAAAAGGATTTATTTCTTGCACATTGCTGGAACATGAAGGAAATTTGACATACGAAACTTATTCTGGCTTTAAACAAGAAGTAAAAACTTTGCCAAGTCACAGAATTTTGGCAATAAATCGCGGCGAAAACGAGAAATGTCTTAAAGTGGAAATTTTGATTGACGAAAAATTGACAATTCCTGTTATTGAAAAATATTTCAAGAGGGACAACCAAAACACCAATGCTCTTATGGACGAGGTGATTGCCGATGCTTATGAAAGATTGCTTTTCCCTTCACTTGAACGTGAATGTCGCAACAATCTTACTGATGTTGCTGACGAGCAGGCAATAAAAATGTTTGAAGTTAATTTAAGACCGCTGCTTTTGGAATCACCACTCAAAAACAACATTATCATGGGCTTTGACCCGGGATATCACAATGGCTGCAAGATTGCGGTCATCGACAAGCATGGTGCAGTGCTTGATACAACAGTGGTTTATCCAACTCCACCTCGCAACAAAACCGAAGAGGCACTTGAAAAACTTAAAAACATGATTGAAAAAAACAAGGTGGATATCATTGCTATAGGAAATGGAACAGCAAGCAAGGAAAGTGAAATCTTTGTTGCCGAACTAATAAAACAAGTTTCCAGACCAGTGAGTTATGCCGTTGTTTCCGAGGCGGGGGCATCGGTTTATTCTGCTTCCAAACTTGCGGCGGAAGAATTCCCGGACTACGACGTAAATTTGCGTAGTGCAGTTTCTATCGCACGAAGATTGCAAGACCCGTTGGCTGAACTCATAAAGATTGATGTCAAGTCAATCGGAGTTGGACAATATCAACATGACATGCCGCAAAACAGACTCACAGAGGTGCTGACCGGCGTTGTTGAAGATTGCGTCAACAGTGTTGGAGTTGACCTTAACACCGCAAGTCCAAGCCTTTTGTCATATGTGTCTGGTCTTAATATGAGTATTGCAAAAAATATAGTAGATTTTCGCACCAAAAAGAAAGGATTTAAATCGCGAGAAGAACTTTTGTCCGTGCCAAAACTTGGACCAAAAGCATACGAACAGTGTGCAGGCTTTTTGCGGGTCGTTGGGGGAGAAAATGTGCTTGACAACACTGCTGTGCATCCGGAAAGTTATGATGCCGCACGCAAACTTTTGAGAATATTCAGTTTGAGCGAAGAAGATGTGAAAAACAACAATCTTATCCTTTTGCCCAAGATGGTCGAGCAAAAAGGTGAGGAAAAAGTTGCAGAGGAATGCGGAATCGGCGTGCCAACACTCAATGATATCACAAACGAACTTTTAAAGCCTGGCCGTGATATCCGTGAAAGTATGCCAAAGCCAGTGCTTCGTAGTGATGTTATTCATATGGAGGACCTTAAAGAAGGTATGGTCTTTTCCGGAGTTGTGAGAAATGTTGTTGATTTTGGTGCGTTTGTGGATATTGGTGTTCACCAAGACGGACTTGTGCATATTTCTCAACTTTCAGACAGTTTTGTCAAACATCCAAGTGATGTTGTGAAAGTTGGCGATGTTGTTGACGTTAAAGTGACGGGGGTTGATCTTGCCAAAAAACGAATTTCACTCACTATGAAAGGAATAGATAAATAATGGAAGAAAAATGCTGTTCTAAGTGTGGAACAAGTGTGAAAGAAATTTTGGAAACAGGCTTTGTTGGCTGTGAAAAGTGTTATGATTTGCCGGAGATAAAAAACGCAGTTGACAAAATGTTTGATGGAAAACGTCATCCAAAAAATGAAAAATAGGAGAAAGAATGATTTATTTGATAACCGGACCTGCAGGGGTTGGGAAAAGCACAATTTCACGCAAAATTGCAGAAAGTTTGCCAAAAACTGTACTTATTGAAGGCGATGATATATATCATTTTGTTGTCGGAGGCTATGTCAGTCCATGGAAAGACGGCAATCATCTTTCTCTTTTTTGGAAAAATTGTGAAGATTTAATTAAAAACAGCGCGAAAGCCGGTTATGATGTTGTTTTCAATTATGTATTGGGTCAGGAAGATGTTGAAAAACTGAAAAACAAATTTGGAAAATTTGGCATCAAGTTTGTTTGTTTGATTGTGGACGAAAAAACAATTTTAAAAAGAGACAAACTTCGTCCAAAAGATTGTCAAATGCGTGAAAGATGTCTTGTGCTTTTGAAAGAAATTCGTGACGAAAAATTTGACGAAAAATTTATGTTGGACACTAGCAACTTGAATGAACATCAAACTTTGCAAGAAATTTTGCATAACGACAGATTTTTGCTTTAAGAAAAAGGAGTGCTCTTGAACGAAGAATTTGAAAATATTGCAATTTCATCGCGCATAAGGTTGGCACGAAATGTGTCGGGATTTAATTTTTTCACGAAATTGAAAAGTGAAGATGATGCAAAATTTATCGTTGGCTCGGTGTTTAGTGCAATTTCAAAGTTTGCAGATTTTGACCTCATAACTCTTAAAAACCTTTCTTTAAACGAATGCAACGCTCTTTTGGAAAGACATATCATAAGCAAAGAACTTATTGAAAACAAAGATATCTCCGCTGTGGCACTTTCTGATGACGAACATTTGATTGTCATGATGAATGAGGAGGATCATATTCGGGAACAATGTATTGTGAATGGTTTCAATCTTTATCGTGCTTATAGGGAAATTAAGGTGCTTGATGACGGCTTGTTGCAAGAAGTTGATGTGGCGTACTCGGGGGACTACGGCTTTATCACTTCAAGTCCTGCAAATCTTGGCACGGGAATGAGAGCAAGTGTGATGTTGTTTTTGCCGGCACTGGAACGTTCGGCAGATATCGACCTTATACGCAAAGAGGCAAAAAGTTTGGGCTTTACTGTGCGCGGTCTTTATGGCGAAGGCACGGACACCTATGGCAGTTTTTATCAGATTTCAAATCAAAATTCTTTGGGGCTTTCGGAACAGGAAATTTTGGACAAAGTTTCTGACTATGTGTATCAAATTTGTCAGATGGAACTTTCGGCACGTGAAGATGTTTTGGCACGCCAACACGACAGCGTTGTTGACGAAGTTTTTCGGGCATTTGGAATTTTGAAAAATTGCCATCTTTTAAGCGAAAAGGAAATGATTGAAAAATTGGCACTAGTAAAATTTGGACAAGCACTAGGTTTTTTGAAAATAACCGATGAAAAACAATTTGACAAACTTTTTGTGGACGGTTGCAGTGCAAATTTGAAAGAACTTGAAAGTTTTTCTTTGGAAAAAGAGGAACAGCGGCGCCGAAGTGAGTATATAAATAGGAAGATTAAAGAACTTGTATCAAAAAGTTGAAAGGAGATGATTGTATATGGCTTTGAATAGTGGACTTTTTTCTGACAGCATTGAAAAGGTGATAAAAAACGCCAGCAAAATTGCCTTGCGTTTTGGCAGCAACCTTGTTGGCACAGAACATATCTTGTATGGACTTGTCAGTGTTTCCGACTGTACTGCATCCAAACTTTTAAGTCAATATGGTGTCACAGAAAATGCTCTTTTTGAGATTTTTGAAGAAAGCGCAAGCGGAGTGTCACTTTTTGGCAACGTTGAACTTACACCTCGGACAAAAGAATTGTTTCAAATTGCGCAACAAATCGCCATGGATATGGGGCATTCTTTTATTGGCACGGAACATTTGCTGCTCGCGATACTTTCCAACAAAAGTTGCTATGCCACAAGAATGATGGAAAACTTTTTTAATATAGATGTTGACGAAGTGAAAACAAAACTTCTTTCCTCACTTCAAGTGTCTTCGGGTGCGGATAAAAGCAAAAAATATGACGACAATTCTTCCGCAAGTGGCTCTCAGATTGGCAGCAAGTTGCCGGAGAAACTGTTGGATATGGGCAGCGATATCACCTTAAAAGCACGTCAGCACAAACTTGACCCTGTGATTGGCAGAGAGGAAGAAATTCAACGTGTGATTGAAATTCTTTGCCGAAAAACAAAAAACAATCCTTGCCTTATTGGTGAAGCCGGTGTTGGAAAAACTGCCGTTGTGGAGGGGCTTGCCCTTGCTATTGCCAGCGGTGACGTGCCAGAAGAAATCAAAGACAAAAGCATTTTTGCTTTGGAAATCGGCGGACTTATGGCAGGCACAAAATATCGTGGACAGATGGAAGAAAAACTGAAAGACACTATAGAGACCATTATTCAAGATGGCAATATCATTGTGTTTATTGACGAAATTCATACTTTGGCGCAGGCTGGCAGTGAGAAGGGAGAAACAAGCCCTGCGGACATGCTGAAGCCTTATCTTGCACGCGGCGAACTTCAAACTATTGGTGCGACCACGACTGATGAATATCGCAAATATATCGAGACGGACAAGGCATTGGAGCGTCGTTTTCAACCTGTTATGGTCAATCCACCGTCAGTTGAACAAACTATCGAGATTTTGAAAGGCCTTAAGGACACATATGAGGCCTTCCATAAGATTATCATAACAGATGCTGCAATCTCTGCCGCAGCAAATCTTTCTGACCGTTATATCACCGACCGAAGTTTGCCAGACAAAGCAATTGACCTTATTGACGAGGCATGCAGCCGTGCAAAAGTTAACTTTACACTCAAACCTCAAAAGGTGCGTGACTTGGAAGAAAAAATTAAAGGCCTGTCAGCAAGTCGAGATGAGGCAAGTTTGCAAAGAAATTATGAAAAAGCAGCCAAATTGCAATCCGAAATCATAAATTTGGAAAATCAACTTAAAGAGCAAAACAACACTATTGTCAAAAAGCACGGAAGTGGACAAATCGGAGAAAACGAAATTGCCGAAGTTGTTTCAAAATGGACAGGCATTCCTGTGACAAAACTTACGGAAGGCGAGAAAGAAAAATTGCTGCATTTGGAAGAAATTTTGCACAAACGTGTGATTGGTCAAGACGAAGCCATAAACGCAGTTTCAAAGGCAATCCGCCGCGCCCGTGTTGGACTTCAAGACAGCAAACGACCAATCGGAAGTTTTCTGTTTATGGGGCCAACGGGTGTTGGAAAAACAGAACTTTCAAAAGCGATTGCAGAGGCATTGTTTGACAACGAAAACAACATTATCCGCATTGACATGAGCGAATATATGGAAAGTCACACTGTTTCAAAACTGATTGGCTCTCCTCCGGGATATGTTGGCTTTGATGAGGGCGGGCAATTGACCGAACAAGTTCGTCGCAAGCCTTACAGTGTTGTGCTTTTTGATGAAATTGAAAAGGCTCACCCGGAAGTTTTGAACAGTTTGCTGCAAATTCTTGACGATGGCAGGCTTACGGACAGCAAAGGCAGAACAGTAAGTTTCAAAAACACGGTGATCATCATGACAAGCAACATTGGTGCAAGTGAGATTCGCAGTTCAAAACAACTTGGCTTTGGCAGTGAAAGCACAGAAAGAGCATCGGAACGCGACATTTATATGGACGCTTTGAAAAAGAAATTTAAGCCCGAACTTATCAATCGAATTGATGTGATATGCATTTTTGAAAGCCTTTCAAAACAAGACCTCATGAAGATTTCAAACATTATGATTTCTGGCATAAACAAACGCTTGAAAGGATTGCAAATAAATGTCAGTCCCGAGGCGATAGACTTTATTGTGGCAAAAGGCAGCAATTTGATTTATGGTGCAAGGCCGTTGAAACGCTTTATTGAGCAAGAAATAGAAGACAAAATTGCCGAAAAGATTTTGCTTGGAAAATTGCCTGACAAGGGTTTGATTGAAGTTGGCTTGAATGGAACAGAACTTACTTTTGTTGCAAAGTGATAAATTTGTTTGGAAAAAACTGAACAATTTGATAAAATCTAAGATGTAATTTAAAAGGAGAACTATATGAAAATTACTTTTGTGGAAAATAAATATAAGATTGCAAAAAGATTTAAAGATGTCATGACCGACAAATTGAACAAATTGGACAAATATTTTGGAGAGGGTGCATCTGCAAGAGTTGTTTGCTCAAAACAAGGCAAAAACGAAAAATTGGAAGTGACAATCACCAACAAAGGTCTTTTGTATCGCAGTGAAGTTTCCGGACTGAACAACTACGAAAACATTGATCTTGCATTGCCAAAACTTGAAAAACAAATTGTCAGAAATCGCGAAAAACTAACTCAGAAAAAACGCACTGCTCCAAAAAATTTGGGATTTGAATTTCTTGACGAAATGCCAGAACTTAAATTGCCAGAAATTTATCGCAAGAAATCATTTGATCTTTCACCTATCATGCTTGAAGAAGCCAAAGATGCCATTGAGCGACTTGGACACAACTTCTTTATTTTCCTTAATGCAGAAACAGGAAAGGTGAATGTGCTTTATCGCAGAAATGATGGCAGATTTGGACTTATTGAAGTGAATTTTTAAATTTAAAGTTAAAAAAGGCCACAAAAATGGTCTTTTTTTTGATATTTTTTTATAGTTTGCACAACATATAAACATGAAAAAATGTTTTTTAGTTTTTTTGTGCCTTTGTTTTTGCTTTTTGGCGGTTGGTTGTGAGGACCAAACAAAACTTACGGTCGCTCATATCAGTGATATCACTGGTGCACTTTCCACAGATTATGCCATAAAAGTTGTTTTGGACGACGATGATCGCGTGAAGGACAAGTACGTTGGCTTGCAAATTTCAAGCAGTGAGGAAAATCTTTCTCTTGTTTTTGGCGAAGAACTTGGCGATGATTACACTCTTGTGTTTCCAAAAAAAGATTATTGGTACAATCTGACTTATCTTATCAGCAAAACAAACGGAGTTGGCAAGGAGGCAGGATATCTGGGATATGAAGAGTATGGCGACCGCGTATTTCGTTTTTCAGCAGATAAAGATGTGAAATTGACTTTCAGAATGGTTGCCGGTCAAACGAAGAAGAATTCCAAAAGCGATGAAGAAATTTTGGTCCTTTCCGAGCCTATTTCCGATGAAGTGAAAATTGATGTCAAAAAAGCAGAAAAAAAATAAAAACAGCAATTAGGCTGTTTTTTTTGAATTGCGATTATTCTTCAACAACTTTGCCGTGTTCGAAATAAATTTTTCTCTTGCAAAGTTTTTCGGCTATCTCTGGGCGGGTGCATGCCAAAATAAGTGTTGTGTCCGGCCCTTTCAGTTTTTTTATCATGCTGAGAATGGCGTCGATATACACGTCCGAAATCTCATCAAAGATATTGTCCACCAAAAGCAAGTCGAGAGGGCGAAAGGTGAGACGTATCAAAGATAAAATATATTTGTCCTCTTTGCGAATATTTTTCACTTTTTCGTCGCGAATTTTTTCCAGAGAAAAATCAATGATTGCGTTGTTTATCATTTTTTCCGCATCAGAAGGCCTGACACCTTTTTTGTTTAAGATATATCTAAAATTTTCGTAAACTGTTTTGTTTTCCAAAAAAACAGGGCAATATGGCACATATCCAACACTAAGGTCAGTTTTGAAGTCGATTTTTTTCAGTGGAATTTTGTTGATGTACACTTCGCCACTGTCAGGCTCTTCCAACTTGGCAATCACGCGCAAAAGTGTTGTTTTTCCGCTGTTGAGTTCGCCGACAAACGCCACACTCTCTCCAACAGCAACGTCAAGGCTGATGTCGTCCAAAGCAGGAAATTCTTTTGTGTACTTTAATGTAAGATTTTTGATTGACAACATGATTTTTGCTCCAAAAACATTATATCATGATTGTAGCATATTTCTAACAAAAAATAAAACTATTTTTACAATAAAAAATTACATATCCTCAAAGGAATCCTGTCTGTTTGTTGACTTTTGTGTTTTTTTTGTTTCAGTTTTGTTGAGCATTTTGGAAAAAGTTTCAACAAACCTTGGATTTTGATTTTTCATCATTCCACCTGCAAGAAGTGTGGAAAATAAATCTCCAGAACCGCCATTTTTCAACAAATTGAGCATGCTTTCAAGATTAGTTTGGTTTTTGAATTTTTCAGCACTGTTTTCACTGCTTTCCGCTTTGTTTTTGTTTTCACTCAGATAGGAAAAATCTTGCTGGAATTGAGACATATCAAAATCTTGTTGTTGATTTTGAAAGTTTGGAATTTCGAGGTCTTTTGGATAATACTGCTCTGCTTGATTTACTGAATTGCTTTTTGAAAAAAAATCGGTGTTTTTCAGTGTCTGCGCAAAAAATGCAGGATTTTGACGATTTTTTTCAGAATTTGGAAAATTGTACACTGCCATACTTATTTTTATGCAAAAGCAATGTGGAAAGTGTAAATTTTTTTTAACTTTTTCATATATTGTTTACATCAAAGGAGGAGAAATGAAATTAAGTGAAATGCCAAAAAATTCTGAAGAAAAAACTCAGAAAACAAAGGCCACAAAACGAGATATTTCAAGTGCTTATGAGGAACTGAAAAATTGCTCCGCAGATGAACTCATGAGCCGGCTTGAAAAGGAGATTAAAACTCAAAAAGAAAATGGAACTTTTGATTTTGACGGACTTTGGAGCACAATAGAACGTATAAAGATTTATCTTCCAAATCAAACATATCAAAATATGCTGAAAATTATCGAAAATTTGAGATAAATTTGAGGATTGTGAATGAATATTGAAAAAATTGATAAAAAACTTTTGAAACAAATTGAGATTTTATCTTCTCAACGTTCACTGCCTTGTTTTGTGCATGCAAACAATTTTTGGCGAACTCGCGAGGTGCTAAGGAAAAGAAAAATACATATTTTGAATGAATATTTATTCATAAACACTTTTTTATGTCGTGCCACACAAAAAGAGATTTTTTCTTTGTCTAATGTTGATGTGGTTGATTTTATTTTTTCTCTGTCTATGGCAAACGCCATGATGTATGTTTCAAAAAAAATTCTCGCTTGTCAAGATTTGCATTTGTTTGGAAAAAATGTTGGCGTTGCTTTTATTGACACGGGGATTTATCCCCATTGTGATTTTTTGATAGGAAGAAATCGAATAGTCTTTTTTAAGGATTTTATTCAAAACAAGTCTTTGCCATATGACGATAACGGACATGGCACTTTTGTCAGCGGCGTTTGTTCCGGAAATGGCGTTCTTTCAAAATTTAGATATTCGGGTGTGGCACCCAAAAGCGATATTTTTGCTTTAAAGGCATTGAATGCTCAGGGGGAGGCAAGTGCAAACAAGATTTTGGACGCGATGGAGTGGATTTATGACAATCACAAAAAACAAAATATAAAGGTTGTTTGCATGAGTTTTGGCAGTGAGCCACTTGGACATAATGACCCAATTATGCTGGGTGCAGAAGCACTTTGGAAAGATGGCGTTGTTGTGGTGGCGGCTGCAGGCAACAGCGGCCCGGAATATCAGACGATAAAATCGCCCGGCATAAGCAGTCACATAATCACGGTTGGCGGAATTGACGACAATCGCTATGACCAATTTTCTTACAATAAAAAATATTTTGAAATTGCCGATTTTTCGTCACGCGGGCCGGCTTTCAGAAATATCAAGCCAGATGTCGTCGCACCAAGCGTTGACATTGTTTCTTGCGGACTAAATCAGCCTTATTCAATCTTGAGTGGAACTTCAGTTGCAACTCCTATGATAGCGGGGCTTTCAAGTTTGCTTTTGGAAAAATTTCAGGGTGCAACGCCAAATCAAATAAAAAGTTTGCTTATTCGTGCATGCCAACCGCTTGGCTTTGAACGAAATCTGGAAGGATATGGCGTGCCAAATATGACCAAATTTTGTTAGTTCTGTTTTTTGGAATATTTTTGAATTAAATCAACAATTTGCTCGACAGCGTTGTTTTTTGCGGTTTTCTGCATGTTTTTTTGCATTTTTATACTATTTTTTTGCAACAAATCTAATTTTTGAAGAAATTTTTCAAATGTAAATTCGTCTTCTTCCATCACTTCTGCATAGCCAAGTTGTGCAAAAAGTTTGGCGTTTTCTATTTGGTCTCCACGACTTGCTTTTTTGGATAAAGGAATCAAAAGCATAGGTTTTTTGAGCATGGCAAGTTCGTTTATCGCGCCACTTCCTGACCTGGAAACAACAATATCTGCGGTTGCATAAAAGTCCTCTATGTTTTTGGTATAGGCAAACAGTTTGTAGTTTTCATGCACTATTTTTTGATAGTTGTTTTTTCCGCAAATATGAATTATATTAAATTTTTCCGTCAAAACATCAATATTTTCAAAAACTATTTTATTCAAAAACTGCGAGCCTAAACTTCCGCCAAGCACCAGCAAAGTTGAGCAATTTTTTCTGTCAAAAAAATCTTGTTTTTTGCCGTATAAAATTTTTTTGCGAATCGGCTGTCCGGTGCATACGCATTTTTTTTTGCCCTTTCCTGTTTTTTCAAACGTTGTGCACATACAGTCGCAATAGTGCAGAATAATTTTGTTTGCAAGGCCGAAGGAAAGGTCGCTTTCGTGACTTATGACAGGCACACCAAGTTTTTTGCCGGCTACAACCACCGGCACTGACACAAAACCACCTTTGGAAAAAATAATATCTGGCTTTACTTTTTCAAGTTGATTTTTTGCTTGTTTGATTGCTTTGAAAAGTTTGAAAGGTATCAGAAGGTTTTTTGCAGTAAGTTTTCTTTCCAAGCGCACAGCGGAAATTTCGTGATAGATTATGTTTGGATATTCTTTTAAAATATTCTTTTCTATACCGCTTCCGCCAAAAAAGTGAATTTCAAAGTCTTGCAATTTTTCGGCAACAGCCAAAGCAGGATAAACATGGCCGGCAGTTCCACCGCCGCACAAAACAATCTTTTTCATAATCTTATTTTATTTGTTTGTTGTCCTGTTTATACATATAGAAAGATGAATAAATATACAAATAAATGACTAAATATACAAAACGCAGTTAAAATTAAAATTTCCGTTTATTCGCGTTTTTGTTTTTTTTAATTGATATTTTTGTGTTATAATAAACTCGGAAAATATTATTTGAGGTTTTTACATGGCAGAAAAAGAATACAAATCAAAAGATATTGTCGTGCTTGATGGACTTGATGCAGTAAGGCTGAGACCAGGCATGTATATCGGCACAACAAGTGCACGTGGATATCACCACATTTTGTGGGAGATTGTGGACAATGCAATTGACGAAATTTCCAATGGACATGGCGACACAATAAAGATTTTTTTAAATAAAGATGGAAGTGCCACTGTTGAGGACAATGGTCGAGGCATTCCGGTTGATATGCATCCAACTTTGCACAAAAGCGGTGTGGAAGTTGTTTACACCACCTTACATGCCGGCGGAAAGTTTAATAATGAAAACTACAAATTTTCTGGTGGGTTGCATGGCGTTGGTGCGTCAGTGACAAATGCTTTGTCGCGCTGGTGCAAAGTGACTGTCAACAAAGGCGGAAAACAATATTTTATTGAGTTTCATTCTTTTGAGGACGAAAAAGGGAAAATACATTCTGGCATTCCTGTTGCACCTCTCAAAGAAGTCGGCGTCGCAAAAACAACTGGCACGATTGTCACTTTTTTGCCAGATGATCGCGTTTTTGGCCAACAGAGTTTTAATTTTGAAACAATTTCAAGGCGTGCAAGAGAACTAGCCTTTTTAAACAAGGGCTTGAAAATAATAATTGAAGACAAAATAAACAATCAAACCGAAAAGTATCATTATGAGGGCGGAACGGTGGATTTTGTCAACTATTTGGTTGAAGGAAAAAATGCACTTTTCAAAAATCCTATGTTTTTCCACACTTCAAGCAAACTGATTGATTTGGAAGTAAGTTTTATTTCCACTGATTCTTACACAGAAAACACTTTTTCCTATGTCAACAATATTCCAACCACCGAGGGCGGAATGCATGAGATTGGCTTTAAGAGTGCTTTTACAAAAGCATTTAATGATTATGCCCGTGCAAACAACCTTTTGAAAGAAAAAGAGCAAAATCTTTTGGGCGAAGATTTTCGTGAAGGGCTTGTCACTGTGATAAACCTCAAGATGAACAATGTGCAGTTTGAAGGGCAAACCAAAACCAAACTTGGAAATCCTGAAGCGCGTACCGAAGTTGAAACACTCACTTTGCAAGAACTGACAAAAATTTTGGCGGACAAAAAAAATGCCACAATGGCAGAAGTTATTGTTGACAAAGCCGTTCAAGCAATGAAAGTGCGACTTGCTGCCAAAAAAGCAAAAGAGTTGACACGTGCAAAAAATAATGCCGAAAACTTTAATTTGGTCGGAAAACTTGCTTCGTCAACTTCTCGCGACCGTGAAAAGAGCGAACTGTTTATTGTGGAAGGTGATTCTGCGGGAGGCTCTGCAAAGCAAGGGCGTGACAGAAAATATCAGGCTATTTTGCCACTTCGAGGAAAACCGCTTAACGCTGAGAAAAAGCGTGTCGATCAAGTGCTTGCAAACGAGGAAATCCGAACGATTATTTCTGCCTTGGACACCGGTTTTGGTGAGGATTTTGATCTGTCGTCCTTAAGATACAACAAAGTGATTATCTTGTCCGATGCTGACCAAGACGGTGCACATATTCGGGCAATACTTTTGACATTTTTCTACCGCTATATGAAACCGCTCATCACTGACGGACATGTTTTTATTGGACTTCCGCCACTTTACAAGGTGTACAAAAAAGATTACGAAAAATATGTTTATTCTGATGCTGAACTTGCTGATGCTGTGGCAAGTGCGGGCAAGGGCTATATGATCCAGCGATACAAAGGACTTGGCGAAATGAATCCCGAGCAGCTTTGGGAAACGACAATGGACCCTGACAATCGTACCTTGATTCAAGTGACGATTGAAGATGCTGCTCAAGCGGAAAAAATGATAACCACTCTTATGGGTGACGATATTGAGGAGCGAAAAGCGTACATCTCTGAGCATGCCAATTTTGACCGCGAGGATACTTTTATGCGCGATTACAAAAAACTTGACAAAAATACAGTTGGAGAGGCTGCTTTCTGAAAATTTTGAGGTTTTGAATGAAATTTGACGACGACGAATTTGAAAATGAGTCCATAGAGCCTATTCCGGGGCAGATGTGTTATGACGAACTTCTTACTCCTGTGGAAGATTTGCAGGAGGAAGAGCCTGACACATCTGTTGCTGATGGACAAATTGACATGTGGAGTTTGAAGCCTCAAGACCAAACAAACAAAAATCAAGATGAAAATTTGACAAAACAAAAATCTGAACAAAACGATAATCAAAAAACAAAAATTGCAAAAAAATCGCAAAAAAAGCCCGTTTTTGAGGATAATGAACAAAAAGAAGACATTCAATTGGAAGAAAATTCTGTTGAGGAAAAGAGTATGAAAGAAGAAAACAACAAATTTGAAGAAATCAAAATGAACTTTGATGATGAAAAAACGCAGCAGTCTGGTCAAATCAATTCCACAAATGGTGAGCGCCATGAGGATAAAGGCAATTCTGTTGGGGGATACTATGGCGGAAACGGGATATTGTTTAAGCCTCTGGAAGAGGTTTTGCATGACAGCATGATTCCTTACACCGAACATGTTGTGCTTGACCGTGCTTTGCCGCGTGTTGAAGACGGACTTAAGCCTGTTCAGCGCCGAATTTTGTACTCTATGTTGGAACTTGGACTTTCGCCAGACAAACCTTATCGAAAATCAGCACGTATCGTCGGTGATTGCATGGGTAAATATCACCCACACGGCGACAGTTCGGTTTATGACGCTATGGTGCGAATGAGCCAGGATTTTGTTTTGAGAGCACCGCTTGTTGATGGTCACGGAAACTTTGGCTCTATTGACGGCGACAGTGCCGCGGCAATGAGATACACCGAGGCGCGTATGACTCCGCTTGCCATGGAACTTTTGCGTGATTTGGAAAAAGATACGGTGCGTTGGGGACTTAACTTTGACGACACGTTGAAAGAGCCAGATGTTTTGCCGGGGCGCTTTCCAAACCTTTTGGTGAACGGCACTTCTGGTATTGCGGTTGGTGTGGCTACAAATATTCCTCCGCACAATCTTGGAGAAGTGATTGACGGCGTTGTGGCGTATATAGACAATCCAAATATAAAACTTGAGCAAATGATGAAAATCATAAAAGGTCCTGACTTTCCAACGGGTGGAGAACTCATTTTGGGCGACGGGCTACGTCAAGCGTACGAGACCGGCAAAGGAAAAATCACTGTTCGGGCAAAGGTTTCTGTTGAACAGAATGGTGACAAAGAAAATCTTGTGATTACAGAACTTCCTTATCAAGTCAACAAGGCACTTTTGTTGCAAAAGATTGCCGAACTTAAGGAAAAAAACAAAGACAAACTCTCTTGCATAAGTGAGATTCGTGACGAAAGTGATCGAAACGGCATGCGTGCTGTCATAAGGCTGAAAAAAGAAGCAAATGCCAAGAAAATTTTGGGCATACTTTTTCAGACGACAAACATGCAAATCTCTTATGCTATAAACATGGTTGCTATTGCCGGCGGAAAACCTAAACTTTTGAATTTGATGGACATAATTTCTTACTACACAGCCTTTCAAAGAGATGTTGTTGTGCGTAGAACGAAATTTGACCTTAATGTTGCCAAAGAGCGAGCACATATTGTTGAAGGGCTGCTTGTTGCTATCAAAAATATTGATGCGGTGATAAAGATTATCAAAAGTTCGGCCACAACTGCGGAGGCAAAACAAAGATTAAGAGAAAAATTTGCTCTTTCGGACAGGCAGGCACAGGCAATTTTGGACATGAGATTGGCTCGTCTTGTGAACTTGGAAGTAAACAAGTTGGAAGACGAACTTAAGGAACTTAAAGCCAAAATTAAAGAACTTCAAGCGATTTTGGACAGCAAAAAATTGCAACTTGATGTTGTGAAAAAGGAAATTTTGGAAATCAAACGTCGTTTTGCAAATCCACGTCGTTCACACGAAATCAAAAACGAAGAAATTGTGTTGACAAAAATCGAAGATATAGAGGACACGAAAGATTACTTTGTTGCACTTTCTGCGGGAAAAACGTTGAAAAAAGTCAGCGCAAAAAATTATTCAAAATCAAATAAAGTTTTAAGTGAAAACTCCACTTTGTTTGATATACACACACAGATTTTGTCCGTAAAGGCAACAGACACGGTGCTTATTTTTACAGACAGAGGAAATTGCATCAAAACCACTGTGGACAAACTTCCGGAATGTAAATGGCGTGAAAAAGGCATTACGTTGAAAAATATTGAAAAAACTATTGACCTTATGGAAACGCCGGTTGCGGTTTTGAAGGCGGAGGGCGAGGGCGAGATTGCTTTCTTCACCGCTTCGGGCATGGTGAAACGCTCAACCGAAAAGGACACTATTGTTTCAAAATCATTCTATCAGGCGATAAAACTTTCAGATGGCGACAAATTGTTGAATGTTGAGCATGAAATCAAGGGAAAAACCTTTGTGTTACTTTCAAAAAATGGATATTGCGTCAATTTTGAAAAAAGCGAGGTGCCACTTCAAGGACGTGTTTCTGGCGGTGTGAAAGGCATAAATCTTGAAAATGGAGACAGCGTCGTTTATGCCGGTCAAAACACAAGTGACGACATCTTGATTGTCACAAACAACGGTTTTGTAAAACGTTTGGCAAGTTTGCAAATTCCTATCAGTGGCAGATATCGCAAAGGTGTGAAATATATCAACTTTGACGGCTCTGGCAAAAGTGTTGCATATGTGGGCATTTGTGACAAAGTTGTTGTTGATATGGGTCTTAAATTTGTCACTTTGGAAAATAAAAACTTTAAAGTTTCCACCGACCGTCTTGCCACCGGGCAGAACGAAATTAAGAAAAAATTCTTGGGAGTTTATGCTTATTTTGAATAAAAAACATAAGTTTGATTGTGCAAAAGCCTTTCAAACTTATTTTTTGCCCAAAAAATGCTTTTTTTGTTTTGTTTTTTGTTAAAAAATATATATAATAAAAATATCAGTAATCTGCTTGCAATCTTTCAAATCTGTCAGGGGGAAAGATGAAGAAAACAAAATGGAAGAAATTTGCACTTTGCTTTGTGGCAATTTTTATGTCACTTTCTTTGGCGTGCGGACTTTTTTTCGTTTTTGACCAACTTCCTTCAAATGCACCCGAACAACAAGAGCCCGAGCAAGATGAGTCTTCAAAAAAATCTTGGAACGATTTTTCTGCGACAAAATTGAATGGCGTCGGCACAAAAAACAATCCTTGGAAAATTTCTTCTGCCGATGATTTGGCTTTTCTTTCGTCCTCTCTTGGCAAATTGAAAGAAGAAAATGTCACCTCTCGCGACTGTGTTGTCAGCGCACTTTCGGGTGAAGATATAGAAACTGTGGTTGCACAGGCAAAGCAGGAAAAATCGGTCAAAGTTTCGGAATTTGGCAAAGAAGACGATTATCTTGGCGAAAGGAATTATTTTCAACTTTCAAACGATATCGACATGTCAAAATACAACTGGGATCCTATTCCTGACCTTAATGGTGTGATTGACGGAAGCGGACACACAATCAATCTTGGCAATCGTACTTTTGAGGACGAAGATATTTTGGCAAATCCAAACGCATACATAAATGACGGCAATATCGGGATTGCTCTTTTCTCTGGTGCACACACATCGTTTGAAAATTTTGTGGTTGAGGGCAAGATTGAGATAGGTCAAATAAACACCGACAGTTTTGCACAAAAAAGTTCCGACGATCAAGTCCAATCGCTCGAAAATCATGATGGTGAATATAAAACATTGAATTCTTATTTTGTGCAAGAAATTGGAAAATCTGAATACTGCAGGAATATCATAGTAAATGTTGATTTTTCTACATCGGCATCAGTATTTGATCGTACAGGTGTTACTTTTGGTTCAGTTGCTGCTGTAAATTACGGAGAAATAAGTCTTTGCGTTTCTTCCGGGAAAATAAATTTGCAAAGATCAAATAGTACAGTCGGTGGGATCTGTGGTGTAAACAATAATGGTATTATTTTAGATTGCCAAAATTACACAAATATAGATGCACCATCATCTAATAGTAATCATAATGTAATTGGCGGCATATGTGGTAAATGGGAGGATGGCTCTGAACGTGACCTAATAGCAGGCACTTCCAGAGAAGGCGGACGATTGCCAAAGTTAGAAAATGAAATGATTGTTCGATGTGTCAATTTTGGAAAGATATCATTTAGTAGGACTATACTTGGAACTTATGATTTTAATTTCGGCGGCATAATCGGAAGTATAGAAGGATATGAATTTCCTGTGCTTGTTTCTTCATGCGTAAATTTTGGCAAAATAACTGGCAGTGGCAGTGGAAATTATGGCGGGATTATTGGCTACTTAAAATCTAATTATGGTCATGAAAACGGAGAAAATCCTAACTTGGGTGGGATGAAAGATTGTGTCAATTATGGACAAATTTCCTCTAGCGGAGGTGGTTTGATTGGCAGGGTGGAGGTTGATAAGGTTTGGTTTTCAGTCTGGTCCGATTCAATAGGAATTTTGTCAGGAATAAATCATTACAGTAATATACAATCGATTGGAACTAATGGTTCAGGCAAGAATGTTGAAACTCCTAATGGCAATTTTTACGGAAGTTTTGAAAGCAACATATACTACAATTATCTTATGGATGCCACAGATTTAATTAAATCTTTAGGTTTGTATAATCTGGACAGAGGCGACGTACGACTTTTTGTTCCTTACACAGCCCTTTCTGTTGTGAATGTGGATATAAAACTTAAATTAAGAAAAGATGAAATTGGAGTAAGTGGTGAGGACGACTGTATAAAATCTTTATGGAACGATTATGCATCAAATGAATCTGGTCTAACAAAAGAACAATTTAAAAATATTCTCAACACTATATTTGACGGAAAGTTTTTATTTTACAACTATAATTATAACGAAATGATTTGTCTGCGGGGTTATCAGCAAACTTTTATGCTTGAAGGCAATACTATTGATGTCAGCGACACAAGTTTTAATTACAACTACATGCTTAATAATTCCAGAATGAAAGTTTCTGGTGACGATAATTTACAAACGAACAAATCTGATTATTCTTTATCTTTAGGAGTTATGTGCTGTGGAAGATATGTGTTTGATGAACCATCGAATGCTATAAAGTGTCCTGAAATGACCTTGACATTGGATTTTACCGAGGATGGACAAATAATTTTTAATCCAAGAGAAGCGATGATAGAAACACAAAATGTCAAACAATATTATTACTTCGATAATGGTTCAAATCGCTATTATTATGAGCAAGATGATGGTGCGGGCACAGTTTTAATCCAAAATCAAGGTGACAAAGTGACTGAGGAGACAAGAGAAGAAAATATTCCATGTCAAGTTAAGGACGGGGAGACTTTGAAGTTTGTGATTACTCCGAATCTGGGCTATGCGGTCAGATATGTGCGAGTGACATATGATGACAATCCGCCGAATGGCAACATAGGGGATTTTGGCGACAATATTTTTAACAATTTGTATCCGATACTAGATTCAAATCATAATGAAAATGTTTCGGGTCTTAGCAATGTAAACCGAGGAAAAAATCCTTCAAACAACAATAGTGTTTATCTTGGACAAATTAAGTTTGACTTAACTATCAACAAAAACAATCTTAAAGATTTGCAAAATGTACGCATTTATGTTTTTTACATAAAACTGATATATAATGTGACTATTCCGACAGTAACAGAAAATAAAGTAATTGGCATTGACAATAATGTAGATTCAGAAAGTATCTTAGATAATATAGTGCTGCGTAATTACCTAATCACCCATGAAGATCATACAAAAATCACAGCGACAATTTCAGGAAACAATCTTAAACCTGATCCACTATATGATGGAAAGGATCTTTTGAATTTCACTGACGTAAGTGGAGATACTTTTGGCGTGCTGGAGGATCGTTTAATAAATGCTGATTACTCTGTCGTAAAATATTTTGACATCATAGGAAAATTTGTCACGAATATAGATGTCGACGAATTTACAATCACGCTGACAAGTGAAAAAATTGAATGCAGTTTTGATATGACTGTGAAAGACATGTGCTTCACTTGGGACGATTTGGAAGTTAGAGAGGACACTTTTGCAGGAGAAACAACACCTGTGGGATATTCTGGCTCTGATGAAAGCAAAGGTTTGTATACATATGGTGAAAGCGATGAATTTGGCACCGATATTTCGGATAAACCAGGCTACAAACATACATTATCTTACAAATTGGATTGGGAGTCGGAAGCCAAAACCTTTGATGAAAGTGAAGATAATACAGCAAGTTTTATAGACAGGATTTGGGAACATGTCCTTGAAATGTCTTGGGTGTATGATCGACTTGTAAATGCAGCAAAAGTAGGCAATAGTTTGTATTTTGCCGTTGATGATGTCATTCGAAAAATTGAATTTGTCACAGATCATCAACTTCAACAATATCAACTTTCATGTACAAAAGTTGGGCTTGGATCAGTGTATGTCACAAACTATGTCAACAACACTTCTTCAAGGGTGAATGCTTCTGAAAATGGTTTTGTGCAAAGTATATATTACAACACACCGATTGTTTTGGAGTCTGCTCCAAACACAAATTACATATTTGGTGGATACTTTCTTTCCACGAGTGATGGCGAAAAACTGCTTTCCAAAGATCCAGAATATCATTTTGTTTTGAGTGGAGATGATTTTCAAGAAGATGCAAAAATACAAATCGTTGTCAAGTTTGTGGCGTATAGTGCTTTGGCGGTTGGAACACAGCCAATTTATCAAGACGGCGTTTACAAAATTGAAAGTGCCGACAATCTTGTTTGGGTGGCAAGAGCCAACGCCAGAAACGAAGATTTTGAGGGCAAAATTTTGCAGTTGCAGAATGATATTGATATGAAAGATTGCGAAAATTTTACGCCAATAGGCATTTTGGAGCGTCCTTTTAAGGGTGTGTTTGATGGCAATTTTAAGCAGATTTACAATCTTAGGATATCAAATTCGGCGGACATCAGCAACGATTTGTTGTCGTTCCGCGGATTGTTTGGCTGCACTGACGGTGCAACAATAAAAAACATCACTTTTGTTGAGGGCAATGTGACAGGATATTCAGATGTTGGCGTTGTTGTGGGTTTTGCAAAAAACACGACCTTCAGCAGAGTGGAAAACTACTCAACAAATTTAAGCGCAACAGAAATGCAATATTTCAATGTTAATGAAAATGAGAGAGAGGAAACTTTTGATAGATTGGCTTTTGTCGATGGAGAAGACAAGATTGAAGTTGTTGATCACGTGGCACAATTTGACATTCCAAGTCAATTTGAGGCACGAGTAAATTTTGGCGGACTTGTTGGTCGCACAGAAAGTTGCAATTTTGTTGGCTGCAGCAATCGGGCAACTGTCACGGGAATTGATAAGGTTGGAGGTATTGCGGGCAGTGGAAATGGCACAAAAATTGACCAATCTTACAACAAAGGCACGCTTAGGGTGATAAGTGGAACAAGCAATCAGATAATTGCTGGAGAAAACACGCTTTCTGACTGCTTTTTTGGAGATATTTCAGTTTTGTGGAACGATAGTTTGCAAACAAATGGAGTGTTTGGTGCAACTGAAGAAACACTCATCAAAAACAGCAAGATTTGGACAATAGTCAATGGAAACCTGGCACTGAAAATATTCTATTGGTGAAAAAAACTTAACGAAAAGAGGTTATAAAAACATAACTTCTTTTTTTGTTGCGCCAAAAGTTCTATATTTGATTTTGTAAAAATAAAATAGTAGTGAATTTTTCGACAAGGTTGGACAAATTATATGAACTTTGGACAGATTATGCCTTGAGGAAAAACACTACATTTTTTAAAATAAAAGCGAGGTTTGTATGCGTTTCTGCGTTGTCAAATCAAAAACAATCAAAATTTGCCTTGTACTTGTGCTGGTTGCTATTCTGCTTTCAATCTCTATAAATGGGGCAACCTCAGCGGAGGTGTATTTTGGCTACTCCACGCGCAAAGTGCCAATCTACAATGTCGAAACTGAGGAAAAACAAGTGGCAATCTCTTTTGATGCCGCTTGGGGTGCTGACAAAACTAAGGATATCTTGGACATTTTGAAAGAGTTTGACTGCCGCGCAACCTTCTTTTTGGTGGGATTTTGGGTGGACGACTACGGCGAAATGGTCAAGGCTATAGACGAGGCCGGAATGGAAATTGGCACTCACTCCAACACACATCACGATATGGCAAAACTTGACAAAAACACCATAAAAGAAGAATTGGAAACTTCAAGCGCAAAAATCACTGCTGTGACCGGAAAGCAAGTCGAACTTTTCCGTGCACCGTTTGGGAGTTACAACAATGACCTTTTGGATGTGGCGGAAAGTTTGAACTTGAAAACAATTCAGTGGGATGTGGACAGTTTGGACTGGAAGGGGCTTTCCGCAAATGACATTTCGCAGCGAGTACTTTCACGCGTCAAAAACGGCTCAATCATTTTGATGCACAACAACAGTGATCATGTGCTTGACGGCTTGAGACTTATCCTAAACCGACTTAAAGTGCAGGGCTACAAAGTGACGGCGGTTGGCGATTTGATTTATCATGACAACTTTACAATTGACAGAAACGGCGTGCAACACAAAAATTAGGAGGGAAATTATGAATTACGAAAATATTAAAGAAGAAAACACAAATTTTGCAACTTTGGCAGGTGTGGTATGCAAAGAACTTGAAAAATCACACGAAATAGACGGCGAAAAATTTTTTGAATTTGCCATAAAAGTGAAACGCTTGTCCGAACAAGTGGACACAATCCCTGTGACTGTTTCGGAACGCATTTTAATGGGCAAAACTATCGAAAATGGCAGTTTTGTAAGAGTGAGCGGGGAGTATCGTAGTTACAACAAACTTGAAGGCGAACACAGTAAACTTGTTTTGCATCTTTTTACCAAGGATTTGGAAATCTTGCAAAGCGAGAGTAATGAAAACGAAGTTAAACTTACCGGATTTGTTTGTAAAGAACCTATCTACAGGAAAACACCTTTTGAACGTGAAATTTGTGATGTTTTGCTGGCAATAAATCGTGCAAACTACCGTAAATCTGACTACATTCCTTGCATTTTGTGGGGAAGAAATGCACGCTTTATGGCAGAACAATATGTTGGCTGCAAAATTGAGGTTGTTGGACGTATTCAGTCGCGAGAATACACCAAAAAGTTTGAAAATGGTGAGTGCGAAGTAAAAACTGCCTATGAGGTTTCTTGTCAGTCTGTTTCAGTGCTTTCAAATATAGAAAAAATAAAAGAAAAAGACGAGTCGAATATTGAAGCCATGAATGTTTAAAATATTAAAAAACACCATATGGTGTTTTTTTAAAATAATGGTTCGTCGAAAGTGCTTGGCTTTTGTATGTCCAAAAGTTTGAGCACAGTTGGTGCAATTGCTGTCAAAGATTTGCCCTTTTTGAGTTTCACTTTTTTGTATCTTTCGCTGACCAAAATCACAGGAACAGGGTTTGTGGTGTGCTTTGTCAATTTGTTCCCCTCGTGGTCAAACATTTCCTCGGCATTTCCGTGATCTGCAGTGATTATACAGTCTCCACCAACCATAAGAGTGGCAAGCGCCACGGCATATGCTTGTTTTTCAACGCATTCAATTGCCTCTTTTGTGGCGTTGAAATTGCCAGTGTGTCCAAGCATGTCTGGGTTGGAGTAGTTTACCAAAACAAAATCATACTTTTGCGAGGCAATTGCTTCAAGCACCTCTTGAGTGATTTCCACTGCTCGCATTTTTGGATAGTCAGAAAAATCTTTGACATTTATACTGTCAACAAGTTTTCTGTCCTCACCTTTGTACGGCTTTTCAATTCCACCATTAAAGAAAAATGTGACATGTGCGTACTTTGTGGTTTCGGCAGTGTGAAATTGTGTTTTTCCTGCGTTTGAAAGCACACATGCAAGGTTGTCCTCGACAACTTTTGGAGGATATGCTGTGTTGAGAGATTTCAGTTCATCGGCATATTCAGTCATGGCTGTAAACAAAAAGTTTTTCAGTTTTTTTGTTTCAAATTCTTTAAAATCTTCGTCGGTCATGGCAAAAGTTATTTCTCGTGCACGGTCGGAACGATAGTTGAAGAAAATAAAACTGTCGTTGTCCTTTACGCAAGCGTTTTTGTCGATAATCGTCGGTTCAAAATATTCGTCATATACGCCATTTTCATAACTTTCAAGCACAGCGTCAACAGCATCAGAATGCATCTTTGCTTTTCCGTTTACAAGCATGTCGTAGGCTTTTTCAACACGCTCATATCTTTTTTCACGGTCCATGGTGTAAACTCTGCCACTTATTGTGCCAATGTGTACGTTTGTGCCAGCAATCTTTTCTTGCGTTTGTTTGACAAACTTTATTCCGTCCATAAAGCCGGTGTCACGACCGTCAAGAATGGCATGAATGTATATTTTTGGAATATCAAAATTTTTTGCCATATCCAAAAGGGCAAAAAGATGAGAAAGTTGCGAGTGAACTCCTCCGTTTGAAAGCAGACCCATCAAGTGCAAACTTGATTTGTTTTTCTCTGCATGAGTCATGGCTTTTATTAGTGCAGGATTTTGAAAGAATTTCCCGTTTTCTATTTCGCTGTCAATAAGTTTGAGGTCTTGCAAAATCACTCTTCCACTGCCTAGTGTAAGATGACCAACTTCGCTGTTTCCCATAACGCCTTTTGGAAGACCAACCGCCTCGCCACTCGCTTCAATAAGTGTGTTAGGATACATCTTTTTTAATTTATCCAAATTTGGTGTGCCTTGACTTTTTATGGCATTTCCAAATTTTTCTTTTTTCTCTCCAAATCCGTCCAAAATGACTAATGTTACCATATTATTTCTCCTATGTTATAGGATACATTTTTTTTCAACAAAAAGCAAACAACTTGAAAATATTTATCTTTTTTGTTGCATATGCTCGTCAAACAAACTGTCGGCTGAAGTTGTCTGTACGTTTTGACTTTCAAAAAAGGTGTCGGTTGTGGTTTTTGGCATAGGTTGTGAAAAATTTTCTGTTTGAAATTGCTTTAAATTTTCAAAATTGACTTGAGGTTGATTTTGCTTTGGCACACTTTCTTTGGAGGCTTCCACATTGGCAGAGGCTGGTTGCATGCTTTCTTTTTCTTCATGTTTTTCCTCTTTTTGCTTTTTCTTTTTTCGTTCCCAGATTTTGAAAGTGCCTTTGTTTATTATCACTCTCAGCACAAGATATGCCGCTCCAATTCCAAACAAAATGTAAAAAATTCGTGACATAATTGATGCTTGAAAACCAAAAAAGCCGGCAATATAGTCGTACTGCAAAATTCCGATAAGCAGCCAATTTACGCAACCGGCTATTGTCAAAAGAAAAGCAATAAAAGTTATCATAATTTCTCCTTCTTTTTGTTTATTATTTTTATTTTTTTGTTTTTTTTGCATTTTTGTTGACTTTTTTTTATCAAATTGAATATAATATAAGGGTCAACGCACAAGTTGAGTGGCTTTCACCATTCTTCAAATGTGTATTTTTTTAAATTCTGGGAGAGATTTTATGGAAAAACACTATCTTACACTTGAGGGCAAAAAACAACTTGAGGAAAAACTTGCATATTTCAAATCTGTAAAACGTCCTGAAAATGTGAAGCGTATCGGAGTGGCAAGAGAATTTGGCGATTTGAGTGAAAACAGCGAATATGATGCTGCAAAAGACGAACAAGCGCAAATTGAAGCAGAAATCGCTGAAATGGAAGATATATTGCTTAATGCAGAAATTATTGATCCAAAAAAGATTAACCATGATGTTGTGTCAGTAGGTTGCAAAGTGAAACTGTATGACGAGGAATTTGACGAAGAAGTGGAATATCGCATCACAGGTTCAAGTGAAAGCGATCCAAGAAATGGTGTCATAAGCAACGTTTCGCCGGTAGGAAAGTCCTTGATTGGCCACAGAAAAGGTGAAACAATCACAGTCCAAACACCAAGCGGCGCAGTTTCATACAAGATTGTTTCAATAGTTGTCTAATTTTTTGAAAAATTTGCAAATTAGTTTGGTCTTTGTGCGTAGCATGTGCTATCCTATTATTAGGTCATTATGATGTTTTTGTATTCTTTAAAACTTTTTGGTTCAAATTGGGTGAAGGCTCTCAAATTTTTCCTTTTCTATGTGGTGGTTTGGGGGATTTGTTTTGCTCTGCTTTTGCCTTGCTTTTTTTGCTTTAAAGACCTTGTTGTGACCAATTTTAAGGACTTGACCACAACTTTTGCAGGTGTATTTGGCAGTGGAATTGGACAAGGATTGCATATGCTTATCGGGGCGGTTTTTTCCACTTTGGTTGCCGCTTTTCAAGCAAACGCAGGAATGACAGTTTATGGGCTTGTTGTGATGTTTATCATTCTGCCATATTTGATCAATATCGGCAAATATGCTTTTTGCGAAATGCTGTACTCATACATGACAAGCAAAAACAAAATCGGCTTTTTCAGTGCTTTGGTGCGTGGATTACGCAGGTCCGTTTTCTTTGCCATGCTGAAAGTTTTGTATAACATTTTGTTTTTTGCTGTGGCATTTTTCACTGTTTATGGCTTTGGACTGATTGACAATGGCATTTTTGTTGAATACTTTCTTCCTATTGTGCTTTTCGTTTGCTTGGTGCTTTTGTTTTCATTGCACGAAACCACAATTTTGGGTTGGATGTCTGCCTCTATTGTTTTTGACTGTAATGTTTTTTCGGCTTGGAGAAAGGGCTTTAAAGCTGTTTGCAGACATTTCTGGGCGACACTTGGCACAACAGTTTTGTATTTTGTGCTGTTTTGGGGTTTGACTTTTATCTTCGGTTTCTATTGTTTGATCATTCTTGTTCCAGCAGTGACTGTCCTTCTGTGCGTTTACAACATGGTTATGTTTTTCTCAAGTCAAGGAATGAGATTTTATTACAATGAAAACAACATACTCACTCCAAAAAAATTGGAGGAGGTTGACAATTTCAACAAAACCGCCTACATTTTGTAAGGCGTTTTACATACATTTGATTTGCCTTTTTGTTTGAGGCGTCAAGTTTTTTGTATGGCGGCAATTTTATATTGCTTTAAATTTTTACGAGATAAAGGAGAATTTAATGAATAATAAACTTAAAATTACTTTTTTGGGCGGGGTGGGCGAAATCGGCAAAAATATGACCGCCTTTGAAATGGGCGACGAAATGATTGTTGTTGACGCTGGGCTCACCTTTCCTGGCGACGATTTGCCTGGCATTGATGTTGTTATACCAGATTTTACTTATCTTTTAAACAACAAAGACAAAATCAAGGCAATCATTTTGACACACGGACATGAGGATCACATCGGCGCCGTTCCTTTTTTGTTGGAACAAATCAATGCACCGATATATGGCTCAAAACTCACTTTGGCGCTTGTTGACAACAAGATGCGTGAGCATCCAAAAGTGAAATACAAGGCTGTGGCTGTCAAGCCTCGCAATGTTTTGAAAATTGGTCAGTTCGCAGTGGAGTTTATCAAAGTTTCACACTCAATTGCAGGTTCTTTGGCACTTTGTATTTCAACGCCTGCAGGAAATGTCATTCACACAGGCGACTTTAAGATTGACTTTGAGCCTATTGATGGCGTTATGACTGACCTTCAACGTTTCGGCGAACTTGGAAAGAAAGGCGTCAACCTTTTGATGTGCGAAAGTACCAACGTTTGTCGCAAAGGCTACTCTATGAGTGAAAAAAAAGTTGGACGTGCTTTGGAGGAAATTTTCAAAACTCACCCGGATAATCGTATTTTTGTGGCAACTTTTGCTTCCAATATTCATCGCCTTCAACAAATACTTAATTTGGCTGAAAAGTATGGCAGAAAAGTTGCGTTTACGGGAAGGAGTATGATAAACATTGCGGAAACCGGCATGAAAATAGGTGAAATTCAGTATAATCGCGACAATATCATCGACATTGACAAAATTGACAAATATGCTGACAAAGAACTTGTCATTGTGACAACCGGAAGTCAAGGCGAGCCGCTTTCCGCATTAACTCGCATGGCGACAGGCGATTTTAAACAGATAAAAATTGGCTCAAATGACTTGATTGTGTTTTCTTCTTCTCCAATTCCGGGCAACGAAAAAAGTGTTTACAACGTCATTAACACACTTTTCTCAAAAGGTGCTGACGTTATTTACGATGAACTTTCCGAAGTGCATGCCTCTGGTCACGCTTGTCAAGAGGAAATTAAAACTATTCATTCGTTGGTCAAACCAAAGTTTTTCATTCCTATTCACGGCGAATACAGACATCTTCGCATGCACAAGCAACTTGCCATGGCACTTGGAATGGAAGAAAGAAACATTATTTTGCCAACAATTGGCTCACAAATTGAACTGACGCCAAATTCTATCAAAAAAGTTGGCTTCACCATCGCCGGCCAACGTTTGATTGATGGCATTGGCATTGGTGACATAGACAGCAACGTTTTGCGTGAACGAAAACAACTTTCGGAAGACGGCATTTGTGTGCTTGTTATGACGATAAACAACGTTACTGGTGATGTCGTTGGAGACCCATTTATTATCACAAGAGGGGTTGTGTATCAAGACGAGGCTGAGGCTTTTGTGCAAGACACTCGCAACATGATTGTGGCTTCACTTAAGGAGCAAGACCTTCGCGGGTGCGACCCTGCCGTTATTCGCAACACGGTGAAACGCAATGTTTCAAACTTTATTTTCAAGCGTACAAAACGAAGACCTATGATTTTGACCATCGTTATGCTTGACTAGGAAATGCTATGAAAAAAGAAGATTTGATGGGTGTTTCGGGCAAAGAATACTTGCCTATGATAAGACCGGAAACGGAAAAACTTTTGCGCTCCTTGATTTTGAAACACAAGCCAAAGAATATTTTGGAAATAGGCACTTTTTTGGGATATTCGGCGGGGGTGATGTGTGAAATTTCTGAAGATGTCAAAGTCGTTACTTTGGAAAAAGATGAAAAGAGTGTACGGTGTGCCAAAGAAAATTTACAAAAATTTGGCTCACGCGTTGAAATTTTGTGCTGCGATGCTTTTCAATACTTAAAACAAAATGCTGGAACTGAAAAATATGATTTTGTTTTTCTTGACGGGCCAAAAGCACAGTACAAAGCATATCTTCCTTACATCAAAGCGATGCTCACGAAAGGTGGGGTGCTTATGGCAGATGATGTTTTGTTTTATGGACTTGTGCGTTCCGATGAATTTATAAAGCATAAACATCGCACGATAGTGGAAAATTTGCGAAAGTTTTTGCAAGCATTAAAGGACGACAAAGACTTTGAAACTCAAATTTTTGACTTTGAAGATGGAGTTTCTGTTAGCATTAAAAGAAAATAGGACAAAATTGTTGGTAATTTTGTCTTTTTTTGTTAAAATATGCGTATGGGTTTTGAAATAAAGATAATTGAATTTTTGCAAAGTGGAAGAACGCCGTTTTTTGACACCTCATTTCAGTTGATTTCTCAGATGGGCAGTTGGCTTGGCGTTGTTTTTCTTTGTGTTGTCTTGCTTATTTTCAACCGACATTTGATTATATGGTATCTTGGCACATATGGAGTCGTCCTTGGCGTTGTAAATTTGCTCAAAAATGTTGTGGCACGCGTGCGCCCTTTCAATGTTACTGACCAAATTGTAAGCATTGGAGATGTTGTGCAAGATTACTCGTTTCCAAGCGGACATGTGGCATGTGCAACCGCTATTGCCATATTTTTTGGACTTTTTCTTTTTACTTATTTCAAAGGAAAGGGTGCAAGAACTCTTATTGTTATTTGTTGTGCAGTTTATGTCGGTCTTGTGGCTCTTTCAAGAATGTACTTGGGAAAACATTATTTGACCGACCTTATTGGCGGCTTTGTCATTTCCGGCGTGATATGTGTCGTTGGCATTTTGTTTATGTTTTGGTATATGGTAAAAAAATTGAAAGCACTTGGAATACTCAATTCGCACGGAGGAAAAAATGAAGGTTAGAATGGAAGTGAGAAACCTCAAGCAAACAGAGGCATTGGCATACGCTTTTGCTGCCGCATTGAAGCCACCGATGATTGTGCTTTTGGAGGGTGACCTTGGTGCTGGCAAGACAACTTTTGTCAAGGCAGTTGCAAAAGCACTTAAAAGTGACGACGAGGTGACAAGTCCAACTTTTGCACTTTTAAACACTTACAAAACAAACAAGGGCAATGGTTGGCCTATATATCACTTTGATATGTATCGATTGGAAAGTTCGGAAGTTGCTCGTGAGTTGGGCTTTGATGAATATTTTGATAAATCACGGCTTGATGGTGTGGCTTTTGTGGAATGGCCGGGAAATGTTGAAGGCTTGATAAAAAATGCTGATTTTGTGGTCAAAATCAGTAAAAAAGACGCTCAAACTCGAATTTTTGAAATCTCACCAAATAAATAGGAGAAAAAATATGCTGGCTTTAAATACTGCTTTTTTACAGGCTAATATTGCACTTGAAACCAAAGATGGCAACAAATTTTTTTGCACTCTTGATGCAAATGCCAAGCACAGTGAAAATGTTTTAAAAAATATAGACACCTTATGCCAAAAAGCAAAAATTGATGTGCTTGATGTTGAAACAGTGGCTGTTGTCACTGGGCCGGGCTCGTTTACGGGGCTTAGGATTGGCGTGGCAATAGCAAAGGCATTGGCAAGTGTAAACAAAAAACTGAAACTTTTGCCAATATCCTCTTTGCAACTTATGGCATATACTCTTTTCAAGAGCGGAAAAGTGCATGAAAACTATGCTTGTGTGATAAATGCCCTGTCAGGTTTGTGTTTTGTTGCATATTTCAATGAGAAAGGAATACAATTAAAGGAAGAATCGCTGGTTGAATTGACGCAGGTTAAATCTTTGCAAATGCCTATATACGCTTTGACCGGCGATTTTGAAGGAGAAAACTTTCAACAAATTCAGATTTCGAGCGAAGATGTGTTGGATTACGCTGATTTTTTGGCTGGACAACAAAAATTTGTTTCTGTGCAAAATCTTGAACCGCTTTATTTAAGGCTTTCGCAGGCGGAGGATAGTTTGCTTAAAAAAAATAAAAAAGTTTGAAAAATCAGTTGACAAAGAACTTTGTTTGCATGTAGAATTTGTGACGTAAGGAGAGAATATGAAAAAACCTGTTTATATAAGATGTCCAAGATGTGAACTTAATTATATTGAAAAGAAAGACAAACTTTGCAGTGTTTGCAAGGCAGAACTTTCTGCAAAAAAAGACGAATTTATTGGGGATTTGGATTTGGAACTTTGTCCTATATGCAAAACAAATTATATCCAGCCTGACGAAATTATGTGCTCCTCTTGTTTGAGAGATCATCAAAACGATGGCGATGAGGACATTTCAAATGATTGGGACGAATATATGAACCGTGACGAAGAAGAAATCGTTTACGATGACGAAGAAACGGGCGACATGGCAACTGTGACCGACCTTGAAGACCAAGTTTTAGACGACGATGACTTGGACTCGGGAATAGGCTTTGACGATAGTTTGGATACAAGCGGACTTGACGAACTTGATGAAGACGAACTTGATGAAGAATCTGATGAGGAAGAAGATGAACTCGATGATGATGACTTTGATGAAATAGATGATGAAGATTCTGACGAAGACGACGATGATGACGATTTTTAATAAAAAAAGAAGATGTTTTTAAGCATCTTCTTTTTTGTCATCTTTGCTTGTTTTGTCCTTTTTATTTGCTTGTTTTGAGATTTTTTGCAGTTCTTTACGTTTATTTTGTTCTTCTGTAAAAACTTTTCTTTCCAAACTTAGCAAATGTTCTGGGGTTTTAAGTTCTGCAATTTCTTTTTCCAAAGATTCTATCTTTTCGGCGATAACTGTACGTTTCTTTGCAAACAACTTGAATTCCTTGTCCGTTTCTTTTGAAACCTTGTCTTTGTCTTTTTCACGAAGTTCAAGAACTTTTTGCTTGTGAGTGGTTTCAAGTTTTTCGAGTTCTTTTTCAAATTTTGCTTTTGTTGCTTCAACGGATTGTACTTGTGCATCGCGTTCTGCCAATGCTTGACGTTTGATTATGTCAACATTGGCACTGCGTTTTCTGTCATATGACTCTTTTCGCTTGATTTCAATTTTCTTTATCTTAATCTTTCTCAAGAAATATCCGACAACTGCAATCACAATCGCAAGGGCGGTGATAAGGGTTGGAATCAAAAGCCAATTAAAATCGTTTGAAGGTGTATTTGTGTCTGGTTCTGGCTCGGTTTCATCCGGATTTTCTTCGACATCGTTTGCGGAACTTACAAATTTAAGACCCTCGTTGACATTGTAGTTTTTGTCTTTTGTCTCTTCCTTTGCACGATTGAATTCATCTTCGGTTGATTCGTTGAGTTGCAAATCGTACAAAGCCATAGAGCCGGCGGTCTCTGGACTGTCGCAGACCAAAGCCATGTACAATTCTGCCGAGGTCTCTTCACTTGGATTGAAATAAATGTGATAATTCTGATATTCGTCGTTTGATTTAAGTTCGGTCATGTATTTGAAACCGGTCAAACCAAACGTAACACCATAGGAGTAGGACTTATTTTTGTCAAGTTGATTTTTGCTGTTGAAGTGAGTTTTAAGTTTGAAAGAAAGATCATAATATTTTCCAGATTCCAAATCCATTGAAAAGTTTGATTGAATGACATAAATACCTTTTCCGTGAATAGTAATATAAAAGAATTTGTCGCTTTCGGAGTTTTCTACATAATACACACTCCCTGGCTTGAATGCCTCTCCGGTTACTATTCCGCCTTTTATTTCTGTTCCATCACTGTTTGTGACTGAGCCGTTGTAGGCGGGAGTTGTTGAAGTTTCCAGGCTTGAAGTTATGTTGTTGCCCGGAATATTAAGGAAGAAATTTGAAAGGTCAACAACATCTTGTCCTTTTACAGCAGTGGAACCGCTTGTGAGGGCAAAATTGTCAAAATATGCAATTCCTGAAACACCATCAGCTTGGGTGCCAAATTCAATTTCAAGGTGAAGTGTGGTTGCACCAGAAGCATCTGCGATATAGATTGCTTTTTGTGCCCATTCTTGTGAAGACAACATGTCGGATTCATACAACTTGAATCCGTCGTCGCCAACAAGAGATACTTTGAATTGCGATTCTGTGCCAAGACCAATAGTTTTGTAGAAGAAGGATAATTTATAAGATGTTCTTGCCGAGATTGAAAGGTCGGCAGAGCGTAATTTTTGCCAAGATTTGTTGACATTGCCAAGCATAAGAACATTGTCAGGCTCTTGTGCGTTAAATCTATTTATCGGACTTCCAAAAGATGCCCAGTAATATGGATTTTTTGCAGGTGCAACGCCCTCGTTTTTGTTTTGTTTGTACAAAGTGTTGTATCTTTCAAATTGTTTGGCATCTGTGCTTACAACACCTGAAAACACAAAGTCATCTGAAGAAGTTATTGTCCATTCTGTAGGAGAAAAGATACCTGTGCTGTTTGCGTTTGCTGTGACGATGTCAAAATCTCCATTTGGCACACTTAAAGATGTTGATGGGGTGGTGCCAAGTTCGAGTTTGTTTGTTGCAGAGTTGTATTGTTCGCTTGTTGCCAACTCAATTTTCACATCATCAAAAACCACACAGCCTGTCGAAACCTCATCTCCATTTCCTAAGCCCAGCGAAACATTGATTGAAGAATCAATATGTGTGCCGCCTTTGACATAAAATTCAATCGTGCCATAGTCGTTGACAAAGTCGTTGTCTGGGTTTGAATTTATTCCCGAACTTGCCGTTTCGTCTTTTATGGTGTATTGTTTGTCACTAAGGTTGTAGCCTTTCACGATACTGTCATTTTCTTTTACAAATATATAAGCATTTCCGTCAAGGCTGGAGATTTTGTACTTTGCGGAAATTTTGTAAACCTTTTTGGACTCTATCAAAATATCTTTTGAAGTGACTTTGACCGTATTGTTGTCCGTCCAAAGTCCAAGCACATATTTATTTTCCTTTTCAGCGACAATTTTAAGGCGAGGAACATCTGTGTTGTCAAGTCCTTCGTCAGAAATTTCAACTTCATATGAGTAATTTGAGCCTACAAAATCGTAGCCCGTGCGAGTTTTGAATATCTCTGGCGCGTTCACATCAAAAACTTGTGCCTGACCACTTGTTGATTGATCTTTTTTCCATTCTTTCAGCGAAGAAACATCGGAATTGTAAACACCTTCTTCAAAATCCAAATTGTAAGAGTTGTATGTTGTATCCTTTTCGGTTTGCTTGCGCAAATCATACAAACTTGTGCAAAACTGCTTTTTTATCTCTGTTGAAGATTGCAGGGTGTAATATTTGTCATAGCAATCTTTATAGGTTTTCCAAAATTCGTTTTCGCTGTACTGGAAAACATTGACATCATCAAAGAAAACAACACCGCTGCTTGTGACATCTTTTGAGCCAAGCCACAACTGAAGGTTGACATCTTGATTTTGGTTTCCTGTTGCCACAAAGAAATAGAAAGTTACCCATTGGTCAGATGAAATGGTGACATATTCCGCTGTCACAGGGTTGCCATTTTCGTCTGTAAGCCCGTCGAGATAGATTGATCCGCTTGTTTGTGCATTGACAGGTTCATGATGATCGTTTTGCTTGTAAAAAACTGTATCCTTTTGGACTTTGTATGGATTTGTGGAAGATTTTGTGTACACTATTGAGCATTCATACAAAGTGGCATCTTCATTTACTGTGTATATTTTGTCAGATTTCTCTGGATTTGTGGCAGTGACTTGAGTCTTCAAAACATAATAAGGTTTTTCATCTTTCAAAAAGCCGATAAAAACATTGTCATCATAAAATGCTTCTATCTGCGTGCTTGCATCAACTGTTGTGGATTCTGCCTTTGTCAAGGATTTTTTGAGATAGAACGTATCACGGTTTGGGTCTTGGAAAGAAATATAAACTTCTGCATCTTCGTTTACATCAAAAGGAACAGACTCAAAAGAATTTTCTGAAATATAGTAATCTCCATTTGTATCGCCAGGAATATCATCGCCAATTTTTCCATATTCAATGTATTCTTTTTCTGTGTCATAGTTTTTGTCGGTTTTGAAGGCAACTTGAAAAGAATAATAACTGTTTGCCGACAAACTTACTGAACCTGAACGGTAGCCTTGTTTTGCCATTGTGAAGTTGTTTGAGTTGTCGGTTTTTGAATTTATCATCAAAATGTGGTCGTCTGTGCCATTTTTGCCCGGATTGTTGACAAGGTGGAAATAAGGCGATGCGTTTCCCGCAAATGAAGTTCCGACACTTATGATGCCGGCAGTTGTTTTGCGGTCGTTTATCTGACCTGTCCAGCCTGAAAGTGAGGTGCTTAAGGACATTGATGACGAACTTGAGTTGAAGTTGTTGTTTGTCAAAGACACATCTTTTTTTACACTTGGTTGATATTTGAGCGCAACAGCTTGTGTTGTGTTTTCATTTTGCGAAAACAAAACGGCGGAAGCGGACAATGGAACAAGAGCCGCCAAGGATAGTGTGAATAATCTTTGTTTAAGTTTTTTATTTTTTTTCATATTTCACCTTTTGCTATGTAAGTCTAACTTTGAAATTATAGCATATTCATTCTGAAATATCAAATATTTTTTTTAAATTTATTTATAATATTTATTAAAGAGTATATTTTGGCTGTGTGGAAGGAACTTTATGGCACAAAACATCTGCAAATCAAAGCAAAAATCAACATCTGAAAAGTTGTCGGCAAAGCATATTGCTGTTTTGTGTCTGTGCGGAGCATTGATAGGATTGGTCAACGGATTTTTTGGTGGGGGAGGTGGAATGATCTGTGTTCCGCTACTTGAAAGGTTGCTTCACTTGCCAAGCAAATATTCTCATGCGACAGCAATCGTCATAATTCTTCCAATTTCATTCGTAAGTGCCCTTGTTTATTGCCTTGGTGGAAACCTTGAAACAGTGCCTTTTGTCACTGTTGGAACGGGGGTCGTTTTGGGCGGAATTTTGGGGTCATTTTTGCTTAAATTTTTGCCTACAAAAATAATAAAAATCGTTTTTGTTTTTGTTATGCTTGCAGGGGGAATTAGATTGCTTTTTTAAATGAAAAACGCAAAAAATATGGCTTTTTTGCAATTTTTTTTTATATTTTTCACATATTATTTTTGGAGTTTTTTGTGATTTATTTTTTTTATATTTTGGCAGGTTTTTTGTCCGGAATATTTGGCGGACTTGGAATGGGCGGAGGAACACTGCTTATTCCTGTTTTGACTATTTTTTTGGACTTTGATCAAAAACTTTCGCAAGGGATAAATCTTTTAAGTTTTTTGGTCATGGCGATTTTTTCTGTTTATATCCACTACAAGCACGGATTTATTGTGACAAAAAATATTTATTGGATAATTATTTTTGGTGTCATTTTTGCCATATTGGGTGCAATTCTGATGACGTTCTTACCTTCAAAAATACTCAAAATAGGCTTTGGAGTGTTTCTTATTTTGCTGTCAATAGTGGAATTTGTCAAAATATTAAAAAAATAGCAAAAAAGTATTCAAAAATTAGTGGACAAATTCTCTTTTTTATGCTATATTATATGCAAACATAATGAGGTGAACTATGGTCAACAAAAACAAATGTATCTCTTGCGGAACTTGTGTTGCTATTTGTCCTGTTGGGGCAATCTCTTTTGGAGATGATGGCAAAGCGGAGATTGACAAAAACAAATGTATTCATTGTGGTGCTTGCCAGGCAAGTTGTCCTGTTGAGGCTATTGATTTGGACGCATAAATAAAAATTTCAGCGAGGGAAAAATGGAAAATATTGCTTATATCACTCTTGACGACAAAAAAGTCAAACTTTTGGTTGTTCAAAGCAGAAACGGAAGATACAGAATTTTGGAAGAGGTTGTCAACAGGTACAATCTTTCACAAGACATTGTGAAAGATTGTTTGTTTAGTCCAAAATCAAAAACTGATATCTTGAAAATTTTGAATATGTATCGCTACACGATTGAAACGTTTAAGGTTTCTCGTATGATTGCTGTTGCATCAAAAATTATTGTCAAAGCAAGAAACTATCGTGGTTTTCTTGATGAAATTTACACCAACACCGGAATGAACTTTTTGATTGCTTCTGATGAGGATATCGTCAAAAACGTTTATTTGTCTTGCATGTCAAAAATCGACCTTTCAAAAGGCTATATCGTTGACATTGAGGCTTATGAAACTTATATTTGCAAGTTTAATCGCAGGAATGTGATGGATTTTGACGTTATTCCTTTTGGATACACCAATCTTTCTGGTGGAGAAGTGACTTTTGCTGAAAAAGTTGCCAACGTGAAAAAAGAACTGAAAAAATGCTCATTGATAAAGCATTATGAGGATGACAGTGTTATTGGCTGTGGCGAAACATTCGTTGACCTGGCGCGAATCGGCAAAAAGTTGACTCGTTATCCAATCGATATTGACAACAATTATGACCTGACCAGAGAAACTTTAAACAAAGTTGCTGATTTTATTGGCGGACTTGACTCTCAGAAAATCGGGAAAATAAAAGGCATCGGTGCAGACGGCAGAGAGTGTATTGACGGTGGCATGGCGATTGTCACAGCAGTTTATGACACCTTAAAACTTGAAAGTGCTGTTGTTTCGTCTGCTGACTCACTTGAAGGTGTTGTGCTTTCAAATCTTGTTGGCACTGCAAATGAAAAATATTCCGACCTTTTGCAAAACAGTTTGGACAGCATATATGAATTTAAGAAAGAAGGACTTTCCATCAATTTGCAAGTGTATGAAATGGCAATCTTGCTTTTCAAACAGTTGAAAGTTGTTCACAAATTGCCAAGGGTGTATGTTAAACCACTCAAAATCGCAGCATATATGTATGATTGCGGAAAATTCATCAGTTTCAACGACAATCAAAAGCACGCATATTATGCCATTTTGAATTCAAATATTGCAGGAGCAAGCCAAAAAGATATTTTGCTTGCGGCATTTGCTTGCACATGTCAAAATTTGGACAACTTCAATTTGGCAGAAGTTATGAAATACAAGGAGATCCTGTCTGACGAAGATGTTGACGCTATTCGCAAAATGGGTGTGCTTGTAAATTTGGCAGTAAACCTTAATGCCTCAAGAAAAAATGTCATTTCGGATATCGTTTGTGACATCTTGGGTGACAGCATAATTATGAAAACGGTTGTAAATTCCGACCCTTCGTTTGAAATTATTCAAGCAATGAAAGTTGCCGATGATTTTAGGAAAACTTTCAAGAAAAGTTTGCAAATAATTTAAAATCAATTACAAAAAAAATGAAAAGAAGCATGTTTTTATGCATTTTTTTCATAAAACTAAAAAGGAAAGTATGGAAGACACTGAAAAAAAGAAAAACACATCAAAAATTGTTTGGGGCATCGTGCTTGGTGTTGTCTCAGTCATTTTGTGTTATATGTTTGTCGTCATCCATTTTTTCTTTTTTGCACCAAACAACATCGCTTTGAAACTTAAACTTTGGCCGTTTGTTTCCAACAGCACACTTGGAGATATTTACTTAGACGCCACCGTGGAAATAGATTTTACGGCAACTGAAGATTTTGAAACTGATATTGAACAGACTTCTGTGGGGGTGAATGTTCGTGAAGACGGATATGTGCTTGCACCTTACAGCGATTTTTTGTTGTGGGACGGAAAAGAAATTACAATTTGCACAAATTCCGGAAAAGTGTATGCCGCTGATATTATATTTACTGAAAAAAATTACAATATTGCTGTGCTAAAATGCAAAAACACAAACGAGGACGACAAATCAAATGTCAGAATTCCGTTTGTTTCTTTGTCAACAGGCACACTTTTGAAAAATCAAGTTTTGGCAGTATCTTCGCCAAAAGACAGCAAAAATGTTTGGACGGGGGAAATACAAGAAACTTTGACAAATGTTTATGTCGAATCCGAAAAAGAGGGCTTTACGGCTGTTGAAACTATTATGGAAAATTGTAACGTACTGGAACTTTACTATTCAAACACTGCTTTTGAAAATGGTGCGGTTTTTGACAAAACAGGAAATTTGATTGGGCTTTCACTCGGGCAGTCTTTTGATGAAGAAACAGGTCTTTTTGAAAATGATGTTTTGCCGATGACTCCCGCAAGACTTTTTTTGGACGAGGTTGTTGCAGATTACAAAAAATCAGAGCAATTTGCCAACAAACTTGTTGATAGTTTTGTTGGACTTGATTTTACTGAAGTTTACTGCCATATGCTTACGTCAAGCAAAGCCGAAAATGGAAGAAAAGACTTCTTTTACTTTAAAGATAAATGGGTGAGTTACACAGAGGGACTTTACAATTTTTGTAACAATAGCGACTTGGGTTTTTATTTGTTTGAGGATTTGAATTACGGCGAAGAAAAGATTGAAAAAGACAATCTTATCACAAAGGTGGAATATGGCGGAAATTCATATGACATTGTCAACAAAATCGACCTTTTCAATCTGCTTTATTCTATGAAAAGTGGCCAAAGTGCGATATTTCATTTTTGCTCTATGTTGGATGCAAGCGGCACAGAAAATTCTGTAACTATTCAAATTTAGGAGGACAGTATGAAAAAAATAAAATATGCCATTGAGATGGGCGGTGGATACACTTGCATATATGTCAAGGGTCAAGGCCTTGCACTCAAGGAGCCAACGCTGATCGCTGCCGAGCCTGGTGCAGATGGATATCATGTGATTGCAATGGGAAATGATGCAAAAAAACTTGTTGGAAAAACAAAGGAAAATGTTGAAATTTTCACCCCTTCAATCAGTGGCGAACATTCCAATTTTGAATACTCTGTTGTGCTTTTGAAATACTTTTTGAACAAAGTTGGTTTCAAGGCATATGAAGACAATGCAATCTTGATTGTTCCGTGCGGGCTTTCCGCTCACGAAAAAGAAAACATTTTGAATGTGTGCGAAGCGGTTAACATGGGATATGTGGCACTTGTTCCGTCTGTTTTGTGTTCGTGCGTTGGAGCAGGCAGAAATGTGGATAGTTCAAAAGTGAACATGGTTGTTGATATTGGTGGCACAGCAACTGAAATTGGTGTGATAAACATGTCCAGTATCATAAAGGGCGCCACACTTGGTATCGGTGGCAAAAGCATAGATGCCTCGATTGTCAACTTTTTGGCATATTCTCAAGGCCTTGTGATTGGGCTTTCAACTGCAGAAAATTTGAAAAACGATGTCGGCAGCTTGTACACAAATGACACGCTGAATATGGAAATCACAGGTGTTGACGTTCAAACAAAAACTCCAAAAACAACGGTTGTGCTTTCGGGAGATTTGCGAAAAGCAATAGAACCTTTTTTCAGCGAAATTGTGCGTGCTATTGACACAACGGTAAACACTCTTCCACCTGAAATTGTGGCAGACATAATCAACAACAAAATTTTGGTTGTTGGTGGATGTGCAAAGATGCAGGGACTTGATGATTATTTTAAAAAGCATCTCAATTTTCCTGTAGAAATTTCCGAAGACACCGACAACGTCACAATTCTGGGCGCCGGAAAATTGCTTTCCGACCCTCAACTTCTTGAAGGGATAATTAAACATTTGTGATTGGCTTGCTTTTCGACAAAAGCAGACAAAATATTTGGCATAATGTTAACAAACTTCTTGGGCAGTTTTATCTGTTGTTTTAAAATTGTTTCAAGGAGTTTTTTTATGGCAAGAAAAATCGTGATTACAAGTGGCAAGGGCGGTGTTGGAAAATCAACCGTCTGTGCAAATTTGGGCGTTTATCTTTCCAGATTAGGTTTTCGTGTGCTGTTGATGGATGTTGATATTGGATTAAATAATCTTGACGTGATCATGGGCTTGGAAAGGCAAGTTATTTTTGATGTCACCGATGTTGTGTCTGGCAAATGCAGAGTGAGGCAAGCACTTTTGCAAGACCCAAATTTTCCATCACTTTACTTACTTCCGTCAGCACACACCTATTCTTCAAGCAAAATCACCGGTGAGCACATAAAAAACATTATCGACATCGTTGACCATTCTTTTGATTATGTGCTAATTGATTGTCCGGCGGGAGTTGAGGCAGGTTTTCACAGAGCAGTTTTTCCTGCAAATGAGGCGTTGATTTGTGTGACTCCACATCTTTCCTCCATTCGTGACGCGGACAAGGTTGTTGGACTTTTGAGTGAATACAACATCGAAAGCAAAGGCTTGGTGATAAACCGTATGCGTGGAGACTTGTTGCTTTCTGGTGAAATGATGGACATAGAGAGCATTGTGAAAGCGATGGGCGTGCCACTTTTTGGCGTTATTCCTGAAGATGATGATGTTGGAAAAATGTCGTCTGATGGCAGAATCATGACCGATTGTGAGAGTGCAAGGGCATTTACTTTGCTTGCAGAAAACATACACAACGGAAGTAAAAAGATTTTTGATTGCACTTACAAATATCGTGGACTTGTTGGATACTTGAAACGAAATATCAAAAAACACGTTTGAGGTGAATATGCAAAGAATGAACGAACTTTTGATAAAAGACAAATTTACAAATCTGGACAGGGTGGCGGAGGTTTTGCAAGAAGAAATCACGCCTATCGCTCAAGATTTGTTTGTAATATCAATGCAACCTGTTGTTCGGTTTAAGCGCGAAGGTGAAAAATACATTTTTGATATTGAAATAGAAGTTGACAGAGTGAAAAACTTTGGAAATAAATTATAAAAAAAACGGCATATTTTGTGCCGCTTTTTTAAACAAAATACACCATTCCATAGCAATTTGGCCCTGCATGAGTGCCAACCACACAACCAATCTCATAAATCTCAGACGTTTCCGGGTTGATATCAAGCGCTTCAGCATATTTTTTCAAAAAATCCTTAATGAGTTTTGGCTCTGCAGAATGACCAAAATAAATTGGATATGCTTTGTTACGTTTGTTGGCAAGTTCAACCATAAATTCGTTGGCTTTTTCGCCAACTTTTTTGGCTATGTTGTTCACTTTGCCACCGTCAAGACTTATTATAGGTTTTATTTTAAGTGCGGATGCAACAACATAACTTGCCGAGCCAAGTCTTCCGCCCATTTTCAGATATTTCAAATCGCCAACAACGGCAACAAGTCGTACCATGCCTTTCAGACGTTCAAGTTCATCAATCACTTCTTGCGGTTGTGCATTTGGATGAGATTTAATGTATTTTACTATTTCAACAATGAGTGCTCCTTCGGCAAAAGTTGTCACTCTGCTGTCACAAACATAGCAATTTTTCATTTCAAGATTTTCTACTGCGTTTTTTGCCTGTGCTATTGTGCCGGCAAGGTCGGAAGAAATCACTATTGTAAGGACAAACCAATCTTCTTTGTTGCAATAGGTTTGAAAGGCATTTTCAAACTTGTATTGATTTGGTTGGCTTGTTTTTGGAATAATTCCTGTGCTTTTGAGTTTTGCATAAAATTCGTCATTCGGCAGACCTTCGGGGTACAGTTCTCCGCCAAAGTTGACTTCTATTGGCAGAATTGTAATGTCATTTTGTTCGGCAAAATCTTTCGGCATATCAACTGATGCTTCTGTGACTATTTTATAATTCATACAAAACCTCTCTTACACAATACATTCTATCAAAATTTTGTTTAAAATTGCAAACGAATGAATATAAAACTTAGTTTTTCTTGAAAAGTTGATTTGTGAAGTTGTAAATCAAAACAACAACAACCAAGTAATATCCAAGTGAAATAAAGAAGTTTCCAAATGCGTACAGAGGGGTCTGTAAGAATCCTGCGTTTATGCTTCCTCCACCTAAGAATGCGGTCAAATCTGTGTGTATGAATGGGAACAGGCAATACACAAGCGAGCCATTCAAAAAGATATTGCAAATTGTGACTGCAGCAAAAATTATCAGGGATATAACAAACAACAAGTCAAACTTACGCGAGATATTCATAAGGAAAACTGTGCCAATTGACCAGAAAATCACTTGAAGTTCTATTCCGACAAACTTTATTAGCAAAAACAAAAATGGCTGGATTATGTATGGAGTTTTTAAGTTAAACACTGCCAAAATTCCATTTGGAAGGGAGGAGTAGAACAGCATTGACCAAACTAGTATGGATATCATAAATATCGACAGCACTGTTGATGTGCAAAGGACAATTGCTGTAAATTTTCCGGCAAAAACTTGTCCAAATGAAACATTTTGAGACAAAATCACGTCCAATTTTCCGTTTCTTCGGTCAAGTCCAAACAATTTGTAGGCACAAAATATGCCAAATATTATTGTCAGAAAACCAATGATACTTATGATGAAATAGGTGTTGTCATAAGGCGTGATTTGAGTTTGCGCAATATTGAAGTTGAGTGGCTGTTGATATGCGGTGTAAAAAAGTTGATTATCTTTCAAAAAATATTCCGTTTTGGTCAAGGATTGCTGCAAATCTTCTTCATTAAAGTTGGAATATCCAAAAATTATGTCCAAATTTCCAAAGTGAGAAGAAAGCAACAATTTTAAATGTGCATTCACTGAAAAGTTTGCACTTTCACATGTCAGGCGATAGTTTGTGATTAAACTTTTGACATCATTGACAAGTTGGTCGGCAGAGGTTCCGGCAGAAACGTATGTTTGCATTTCTTGATAAATTGCTTCCGTTTTTTGCTTGGCAACATTGACAATTTCTGTTTGAAAACTTTCAAGTTGTTCGTTGTCAACAGCCCATGTTGTGACATCATCTGTGACAATTTGTTCAAAATTTGATATCTGCTGCAAATTTTTGTACAGTTCGTCCAAAATCTGCTTTACAGGAATATTTTGATGCGTTGTTTTGTCAAAAAATTCCGATATTTTCTGCAAAGACGCAAATGTTTCTTTAGTGAAAAAGATATTGCTTTCAAATTCGTCCAAATTTTTGTAATTTTCTATAAACAATTTAAGTTGGTCTGAGGTCTCGATTATTTCACCGATACCGTCTTGTATGTATTTTGAAGATTCACTTCCAAGTCCGGCATACCATTGCAATTCTTCTTTTATGTCTGCAAACTTGTTGTTTAGTTGTGTCAGTTGATTTAAGTGGTCGCAATTCTTTTGCGTGTCGATAAGAGTTTGTGCATGTGCAATCAGTTTGTCCATGCTTTGCTTTGTGTCGATGTCCGTGCTTTGAGAATTGAAATTCGAAAATATTTCAGAAGGTGTTTGTCCGGCGGTGACTGCCTCGTACTTTGGCGTGGTTGGAATTTTGTATGTTGCCGAAAATATCAAACTTGCAATCAACAAGCCCACGACCACCAGTATTGTGATTGGGTTTAGCATAAGTCGGCGAAAGTCATATCCTGCAATCTGAAAAATTTTCTTCACTCTGTTTCCTCCTTAAAGAAAGGGGTAAGATTCGCAAAAATTTTTTCGGCTTTTTTGCTTAAATATCCCGCACGATACACAGCCAACTTCTTCTCGTTCAAAAAATGCACGATTTTTGCTGTGATATCTTCATCTGCTTGAAACAAAACATTTTGACCTTGCAATTTTACGTGCAAGTCAAAGTTTTCCATGATTAGTTTGCCCACATAGTGAGGATATTTTACTTTTATGAAAGCAAAAATTGGACCTTGTGATTTTTTCTCACATTCCTCTTTCGTCAAAATTTCTTTGACAGCGCGATTTTCCATAAACATAAAACGGTCGCATTCATCCAAAATTGTGTCCAAATCTCTGGTCGTCATAATCACTGCCGTGCCGTTTTCACGAATTTGCTTTATGGCATTTTTCACCATTTCAAGATGTTCGGGCGGCAGATTTTTGTAAGGCTCATCTAACAGCAAAAGTTTTGGCTTTGTCAACAATCCAAGTGCCAATCCCATAAGTTTTTTCTCGAAATAAGACAAAAACAACACTCTTGTGTGGAGTTTTTGTGCAAGATTGAATTTGTTTAAAACTTTGATAATGTCTTCTTTGTTGTAAGCTTCGCTGAGCATGGAGATGTACTTCATGTTGGCAAGCACCGTTTGATACTTGAAAAAAATAGGAGGGTCAAAGCATGTGCTGACCTTTGTGAGAATCTTTTTGTCACGAAAGATGTCGTGACCATCTATAAAAACTTGCCCTGCGCTGATAGGCAGCGAGCCAGAGACAGCCTTCAAAAGACTTGTTTTTCCGCTTTTATCTTGACCTATCACGCCTATACACTCACCATCTTCCATAGTGAAGTTGGTGTTTTTAACTAAAAAACGGTCCTTTATAAGAACGGAAAGGTTTTTAACTTCCAACAAATTACTCATGTTGATATTATATCAAAAGATAATTGTTTTGTAAAGACTTTTTTTACATTTTTTGGTGCTATATCTTGTCCTAATTTCATATTTTTATCTTATGAAAACAAAAATTTGGACAATTAGTGCACGCCATATGATTTGTAATGTTTTAATTTTTCTTATGCTTGCTAGCGTATGCACATTGGCAGGATTTGGTGTAAATCTTGTGACTTCATCAAAAATTTATAACGATGTTTATTACAGCGGTGACGAAAACAGCAACAAAGTCACCTTGATGATAAATGTTTATTGGGGGACAGAATATATCGACGAAATGTTGAATATTTTGGACGAAAATGATGTCAAAACAACCTTTTTTGTTGGCGGAACTTGGGCGGTCAAGGAAAGTGAAACACTGAAAAAGATATTTGAGGCAGGGCATGAGATAGGAAATCACGGCTATTATCACAAAAATCAAGGAAAAATCAATGCTGAAAAAAATCATGAAGAAATATTAAACACGCACAACCTTGTGAAAAGTTTGATTGGCGTTGAAATGAATTTGTTTGCACCTCCAAGCGGAAGCTACAACAAAAAGACGGTGGAAGTTGCCAAAGAACTTGGCTACAAAACAATTATGTGGACGGACGGGCGTGACACTGTTGACTGGCGAGACCATGACAGTAATCTTATATATCAGCGAGCAATAAAAAATTGCAAAGGCGGAGATTTTGTTTTGATGCATCCGACAGAAGAAACAAAAAATGCACTCGATGACATCATAAAAACATTGAAGGGCAAAGGTTTTGAACTTTGCACTGTAAGTGAAAATCTTGGTTTTGATGCCAAGGCAGGAAAATGACAAAAAAAGGTTGAAATTTTTATTAAAAGTGTTTGTGAAAAAAATATCAAAAGTGCTATACTTATCTTGAAAAATTGTGCCTGAATTATATTCACTTGTTTTGGGGGTTGTATGGCAGTTTATAAACTCAGTTCCAAGAAAAAGAATGAAACAAAAAGAAATGTCAAAAAAATTGTCGGCTTTTCGATGCTTGGTGTGGCCTCTGTTGTGTTTTTGCTGCTGACCGGAATCATCGCTCCTTTGCAAACCTTCTTTTTGGGAGTGTTTGGAGTTTTTGGATTTCCTCTTTGCGTGATTTTGTTTATTGTTGGCTTGGCTCTTGTCAACAACCGTAGATATGTCATGTCATTAAAGTACACAATTTGCCTTTGCTTGTCGGTGTTTTTCCTGTTGTGCGTTCTTCAACTTGCCATTGTTGGCAGCAAGGGAGACCTCACTTTCGGCGAGTATCTTGCAAAAAACTATCTGCAAAAATGGACTGCAGGTGGAATTATTGTTGGACTTTTCACCACGATACTTCTTTATTCAACAACAGTTTGGGGGGCATATATACTTTCCATTCTTGGATTTGTGATTTGTGTTTCTCTTCTTTTGGACAGTTTGAATTTTCTTAAAAAAGAAAAAACTGTTTCTGCGCCAACAAAAGTTCAAATCAAAGGAAATTCCGCAGAAGCAAAATCCGCTCAAACAGAAAATATTCCACAAAAGAATGTTGCTTTTGAAAGGCCACAGCCAACAAATGTTGTTTTGGCAGGAAATTTGAAAGAAGAGCAAGAAAAAGAGGCAACACAAAAGGCAGAAAAGAAGGTTGTCGAACAGAAAAAACCTCTTACCGCCAGACAAATTTTGGGCTTGGACAAAAAGCACAATAGTGCTTTTGAATATGATAAAGAAGGCGAAAAAAAGTTTGCTGAGACGCAAAAGACCGAAACTGAAAATTGGAAAAACGACCCTGTTCGCCAAAAAACCATAAAAGAGATTATTCTCACTCCACCGCAGGTGGATTTGGACGAATATTTTAAAAATGAGCGAGCAAAAGTTGAAGCGCCAAGCAAGGAAGAAGTTGAAAACAACATAACCGCCCTTAAAAACGACAGTTCTGAGCCATCGCAAGTTTTTCATGAAGATGAATTTAAGATGGACAGCACGCCTTTTATACGCAGAACTTTGCCTCAAACACAATCTGCAGAACTTCAGACTCAGTCGCAAGAATTGGTTGCACGTGCCGACGATATTTTAAGATCGGCAATAGAGGAAGAAAAAAGCGAAAATCCAGAATACTACGAGAGCTTGTCTTCGCAGACAACTGAGCCAGAAATTTCCCCTCTTGACAATCTGCCAGAGCGTGACAATTCTGGCAGTTTTTCGCGTGAAGTTCAGCAAAACGATGATGAAAGTGTGATTGAGGGTCTTTTGGGAAGTACTGAAAGGGAAACTTTTGACCGTTCAGGTGACAGAGTGAACCTAAATCGTGACAGAAACGACGTGTTTGACCGAAATGAACGGGGCAGAGATGCCTTCTCGCGCAGTCTTCGAGAAAGAGAAGACAGAAACTTAACGCAAGATGACAGAGATGCCCGAATGTCTTTCCATCGCGACAGCGAAAGATTGAATATGAGAAATGGCGGCTTGGCACGTGAAGTTGAGCCAATCCCTGAAGAAGAACCACAGGTGCATGAGCCTTATGATTATGAAATTCCGCCGCTTGACTTTATTACAACAAAAAGTGTTGATCTTTCAACATTAAACGAGGAAGTTGCTGAAAAAAGAGTTATGTTGGAAAACACTCTTGAAATGTTTGGCGTGCCGGCAAAAGTTCAGGGAGTTGTTGTTGGACCGGCAGTGACACGTTACGAACTTGAAATGCCACAAGGCATTTCTGTGCAAAAAATCAAAAATCGTGCAGATGATATTGCACTTTCTTTGGCAGCGGAGGGGACAATCCGCATCGAAGCACCAATTCCTGGAAAAAGTGTTGTTGGCGTGGAAGTGCCAAATGCTTCTATTGCAACGATTTCGCTTAAAGACGTTTTGATGAGCAAGGAATTTCAGCAAGCATCTTCGCCATTGACGTTTGCACTTGGCAAGGACATAACGGGAAATACAATTTGCGCTGATATGAGAAAACTTACACACCTTCTTGTTGCAGGCAGCACGGGTTCCGGAAAATCTGTCTGCCTCAATTCGATAATTTTGTCTATCATATACAAGGCTTCACCAGAGGATGTTAAGATTATTTTGATTGATCCTAAACGCGTGGAATTTGCCTCATATGAAGCATTGCCACATCTTATTATGCCTCAAATTGTTTGTGACACACAAAAGGCGATAAACACTCTTGCTTGGGCTGTCAATGAAATGGAACGCCGATTTGATGTGCTTGGCAAAGCAAGAGTGCGTGAAATCAGCGAATTTAATCAAACACCTGATGTGCTTTCCGGAAAAATACAAAAAATGCCATATTTGGTGATTATTGTTGACGAACTTGCCGACCTTATGATGACCGGCAAAAAAGAGGTAGAAGAAAAAGTTTGCCGCCTTGCACAAAAGGCACGTGCGGCAGGTATTCACTTGATTTTGGCAACTCAAAGACCATCTGTTGACGTCATCACAGGTCTTATTAAATCCAACTTCCCTTCACGTATTTCGTTTGCCGTGACAAGCGCTGTTGACAGTATGACAATCTTGGACAGAGTTGGCGCAGAAAAATTGCTTGGAAAAGGTGACATGTTCTATTTTCCTAATGGTGCAAAAGATCCTATCCGTGTGCAAGGCTGTTTTGTGACAACCAATGAGATTAACAAAATTGTGGACTTCTGTCGCGACAACAACAAACCTATTTTTGACCCAGAAATTGAGCAACAAATCAATAATCCAAATCGCGGAAATAATAATGGCCCGGGCTACAATACCGAAATGGACGAACTTTTGCCACAAGCATTGAAGGTGTCTATTGAGTGTGGACAAGCCTCTGCCACGATGATAAGACGTAAGTTTGCAATCGGCTATCCTCGTGCAGCACGAATAATCGACCAAATGGAAGCGGCTGGCTACATTTCCAGTGCCGATGGGCCAAAAGGAAGGACAGTTTACACAACTGAGGAAGAATTTAAAGAACTTTTTGGAGATGTTGACTGAAATAAAGGATTTTTATGGACGAAAGATTAAAAAACAAAAAAGTTAGTGCCATAAGTTTGGGCTGCGACAAAAACAGAGTTGATTTGGAAAAAATGCTATTTCGCCTTTCCGATTATGGCCTTGAAATTGTGGATAATGTCAGTGATGCCAACATTGTGATTGTCAATACCTGTGCTTTTATCACTCCGGCAAAAAAAGAGGCACTTTCAAATATTTTTGAAATGTGCCTTTTGAAAAGCAAAGGAAAAATCGAAAAAGTTTTGGTGTCAGGTTGCTTGCCACAAAGGCATAAAACTGAACTTTGCAAAGAAATTCCTGAGGTTGACTGTTTTTTGACAGCAAAAGACAACGAGAATATTTGCCAAATTATTGAAAAACTTTACAATGTGCCGGAAAGCAAGCATCAGGAAAGATTTGGCAGAATTTTTACTAACAGGGGAAGTTTTGCCTATCTGAAAATTGCAGAGGGGTGCAGCAATGCTTGTTCGTATTGCACCATTCCACGAATCAAAGGAAGATATATCAGTTTTGATATGGACACTTTGATTGACGAGGCAAAATATTTGGCAAAAAACGGTGTCAAGGAATTGATTCTTGTTGCACAAGATGTGACACGCTATGGGGAAGATTTGTACGGGCAAAACAAACTTTTGGAATTGTGCAAAAAACTTTGCAAAATTGACGGAATACAGTGGATAAGACTGCATTATGCCTATCCAGAAAAAACGACAGACAAACTTTTGGAGTTTATTGCAAAAGAGGACAAAATGTGCAAATATTTGGACATTCCTTTGCAACATATCGACGAAAGAATACTAAAAAGCATGCGCAGACATCTTGACGAAGAAAAAACACGCCAACTTGTCAAAAAACTGAAAGAAAAATATCCGCAAATTGCCTTGAGAACGACATTTATTGTTGGCTATCCAACTGAAACAAGAGCGGACTTTGCAAAACTTTGCACATTTTTGGAAGAAAGCAAGTTTGATTATGCGGGATTTTTCCCATACTATCGTGAAGAAAACACGCCAAGTTATTTCATGAATGGACAAGTGCGTGAGTTTATCAAAAAAATAAGACTTAAAAAGGTCCAAAAAATTCAGAATCAAATCGCTTCAAACCATGCTCGTGAAAGATTGGGGAAAAGTTTTTTGACACTTGTTGACTATTTTGACGAAAACAAAGGAGTTTTTGTCGGACACACCGAATTTCTTTCTCCAACAGTTGACTTTGGAGTGGAAATTGTGGATAATGGTCATATCAAAGTCGGAGACATGATTATGGTCAAATTTTCAGATTTTGACGGCGAAAATTTTAAAGGAGAAGTTGTATGAATTTGCCAAACAGAATTACACTTTGCAGAATATTGTTGATTCCACTTTTCATTTTTTTCTATCTTGCATCTTTTATTCCTTACGGAAAGTTGATTGCTGTGCTTATCTTTTGCGTAGCAAGTTTCACTGACTACCTTGATGGTCATATTGCCCGAAAGCGCAACCTTGTGACAGACTTAGGAAAATTTTTGGATCCTATTGCCGACAAGGTGCTTGTTATGTGCGGGCTGCTGCTTTTGATAAGTGTGCCTATCGTGCCAAATGGTGGTCAGTTGTTGGAGCCTGCCATTTATCCTACGTATGTTGGCGTTATTGCCGCGATAATTGTGTTGGCACGTGAGTTTATTATTTCCGCATTCCGAATGGTTGCTGTCACAAAAAATGTCATTATTGCAGCGGATATGATCGGAAAAGTGAAAACTTGTGTGCAATTGGCAACGCTGATATACTACTTTGTTTATGCATTTCTGGTTGAAGAGTTTTATTCTGTTATCGCAGGCACGGCAAATGGTGTGCTTTGCATAATTGGATATGTTATGCTTGCTTTGACGGTGATTTTGACAATATATTCGGGGATAAATTATATTGTAAGCAACAAGCAAGTTTTGATGGAGAAAAAGGATAAGACCAATGAAAAATAGAGTGATTGTTTTCACTGGAAATCAAAATTTTTGCACAAGAAAAATTGAAGATGCACTTTTAAATTTGGGGCATTTTGATTTTTCTTACATAATTTGCCACACGCAAACCGATTGTGAGGGCGAGTGCGGGCAAGATTTTGACAAGGCAATTGTCATTTGTGAAAATCAATATCTTGACGGCTTGCTGGAAAACATAAAAAAAGAGGGCGACAGTTTTACGCTACTTCATGAGCAAGCAGTTTTGATGGAACACAAAAATGACGGAAATGTTGAAAAACGAATACTGTTTTTGCCTTTTGAAGTTGATTATCAGATGTTCTTGAAGGAATTTTTGGAAAATCAATCTCCACTTGTTTTCAGTGTGTTTGGAAAAACTTTGGGATATATTGAAAACATTTTCAATTCAATAAGATGTGATTATAAAATCATAACAAAAAGTCCTATTTTACATACAATTTACTGCTCTTCTTCTGTAAATCCGGAACTTTTGAAAAATGCCTTTGCAGAAAACCTTTATTCGTCAGAAAATGAAAGTGTTGCTTCCACTTGCAGTCAATTTTTGAAAAAAAACGGGCTTAGTGTGGCAATTGCAGAGCAAGTAACTTCTGGACTTGTGTGCGGGGCATTAAACAGTTTGTCTCCGGTTGTCAAGGAATGTCATGTTTTGCTTTCAAATGAAGATTTTCAAAAATTGTCAATAAGTCAAGAATTTTTGAGTGAACACGGTTTGGCGAGCAAAGAAACCGCCTTTGAGGTTGCAAAAAATTTGATGAATTCTGCAAAAACCGACCTGACAATGGCAGTTTTGGGGGACAACGAAAAGTTTTTTGTTGCGGTTGGAAACAAGCAGCAAATACATGTGTTTTCAACCACTTTTTCAGGAGATTTTTATCAAGTTTTGAACAATGTTGTGGATTTTGCTTTGTTTAGGCTTTTGTGTGTCTGCAAATAATTGTCATTAAATCACTTTGAAATGTTCGGTGTTTTTGATATAATATAACTATATTTGATTGATTAGGAGAAAAAAATGGCGGAGAAAGAGAAAAAAGATGCTCGTGTTGAAGCATTGGAACAAGCACTTTTGAAAATTGAAAAGGATTATGGTAAGGGTGCTATTATGAAACTTGGCGACCAACCTTATCAAAAAGTGGAGGTTATCTCAACCGGCTGTTTGACACTTGACCTTGCACTTGGCATAGGTGGTGTTCCTCGCGGAAGAATTGTAGAGATTTATGGCCCGGAAAGTTCGGGAAAAACAACTGTTTCATTGCATATTGTTGCCGAGGCACAAAAAAATGGTGGTCGTGCTGCCTTTATTGATGCGGAACATGCACTTGACCCTGCTTATGCAGAAAAATTGGGTGTTGACACCAAAGCTTTGTATGTTTCTCAGCCAGACAACGGCGAGCAAGCACTCAATATTTGCGACACTTTGATTCGCTCAGGCGCTTTTGATGTTATCGTTGTGGACAGTGTTGCTGCGCTCACTCCAAAGGCAGAGATTGACGGCGAAATGGGCGACAATCATGTTGGACTTCAAGCACGAATGATGAGCCAAGCACTCAGAAAAATGACTTCTGTTTCTTCAAAAAGCAACACAGCAGTGATTTTTATCAATCAACTTCGAGAAAAAATTGGAGTTATGTTTGGTAATCCAGAAACTACGACTGGCGGAAAGGCGCTCAAGTTTTATGCCAGTGTGCGTCTTGATGTTCGCAAAACTGACACCATAAAAGAAGGTCAAAACGTGATTGGAAACCGTACAAAAGTTAAGGTTGTCAAAAACAAAATGGCTCCTCCATTTAAAGTGGCTGAATTTGATATTATGTACGGAAAGGGAATTTCTCGTTCTGGCTGTGTGCTTGATATGGCTCTCAATCTTGGCTTGATCAAAAAAAGCGGCGCATGGTTTTCGTACAACGACGAAAAAGTTGGACAGGGCAAGGAAAATACAAAATTGTATCTTGAAAAAAATCCTCAGATTATGGACGAACTTGAAAAGAAAATTCGTGAACAAGCCGTTGGAAACACTGATTTCTCTTCTGGGGACGACTCTGACAACATGGAAGACTGAAATTAAACAAAATTTTGTTAAAAAAAACCGCCTATTTTCAGCGGTTTTTTGTTTTATACTGCAGATTTCAATTTTTCTGCAATTGTGTTGTCAACAATATTTGCCCAATCAGAGCGTGAAGCGATTGTTTTGTTGAATTCCAAAATATCCATAAGATTTTCAAAAGACTCTTTTGTCAAAATCATGTCTTTTGACCACGCTTCAATACTGCGATATTGTCTTACAGATGCTTCGAGTTCTTCCAAAGTGTTGACAGAGAATGAATCCTTAAGTGCCTTTGCAACTTCGGCATCGGTGTGATTTTCAATAAATTTTTCCCCACGCAAAACTGCCTTAATGAATTTTTCTGCAACATCTGCATGATCTTTTAAGTAACTTTCTCGTGCTGCAAAGCAGGTGTATGGCATACGTTTTTCCAAAAGTTTGCCAAGGCTGGCAACGATTTGATAATTGGCATTCTCTTTTGTCATGTTTGTTGCTGTTGGCTCAAACAAGGCGCAAAAATCAATAGTGCTGTCACTTGCCCAAACAGATGCGGTGTTGTTGAAATCGACATCAGAACGCACCTTCACCTTGTCTTCTCCATCTCCAATCTCGATGTTGTTTTCATGAAGAATGTAGTTTAATGTCATAGCCGGCATTCCGCCCGGTCTGCCACCTATTATGGACTTTCCTTTCAAATCTTTAAGGTCAAAATCATCGATGTGAGTCTTTGAAATGATAAACGAGCCATCGCAGGTTGTCAGTTGTCCAAAAACTTTTGGTGCATCGGCAACATGTTGTGTATAGACAGACGTTTCTGGTCCTGCCAAAATTATGTCCGCCGAGCCGTTTAAAAGAGCGTTCATGGACACATTTGAGCCGCCGCCATTTGTCAACGAGATTGTCAAGCCTTCGTCTTTAAAGTAACCCTCGTTCATGGCGACATAGAGTGGTGCATAAAAGATGCTGTGTGTGACTTCGTTAAGTTCGATTTTGTTCCAGTCTTTTCCACCACAAGCGGTTGCCAAAACAGCGGTTGACACAATCATCAACAGTGCCAAGCAACAAATTCCAAGTTTTTTACAAATTTTCATTTTTCCTCCTTACAAAATCAAAGATATGCAAAAATACAAAATTGTGTTTTGTTGTTTTACAAAAATTGTTTTGTTTTTCTTGTAAATGTGTGGTATTATAAAAAATAAACACAAAAAGGACAAATGAAATGTTAGATAATAAATATAATTTCGCAGAAAAAGAGCCAAAGTGGGAAAAATTTTGGCAGGAAAATCAAGTTTACAAGTTTGACGAAAAATCAAACAAGCCAACTTTTTCTATTGACACTCCACCACCAACTGTAAGTGGTCATCTTCATATGGGGCATATTTTTGGCTTTGCACAAGCGGATATGTATGCACGTTACAACCGTATGCTTGGCAAAAATTTGTTTTATCCACTTGGATTTGACAACAATGGACTTCCAACCGAACTTTTGGTGGAAAAAGAAAAGAAAATAAAGGCTCACACTATTCCAAGAGAGGAATTTACAAAAATTGCTTTGGAGTTGGTGGCAAAATACAATCAAAGTTATCGTGACCTTATCATGAGGTCTGGAATGAGTTGTGATGTTTTGCTTGGATACAACACTATTGACAATCACAGCCAAAAAACCAGCCAAAAGTCGTTTATCGAACTTGCAAAAAAGGGGATTGCATATCGCGAGGAAAAGCCATCTCCATGGTGTTGCAAATGTCACACAAGTGTTGCTGAATTGGAACTTGAGGACAAAGAACTTGCAAGTGTTTTCAACTATCTTAATTTTCGCTTGGCAGATGGCTCCGGCACAATTCCTATTGCAACGACAAGACCAGAATTTTTGCCTGCTTGTGTGGCAATATTTGTCAATCCTGAAGACAAAAGATATGCTCATCTTGTTGGAAAAAAGGTCAAAGTGCCTCTTTTTGAGCAAAATGAGGTCACGGTGCTTGCGGACAGTAAGGTTGGCATTGACAAAGGTACAGGCATTGTTATGTGCTGTACTTTTGGTGACCAGACTGACGTTGAATGGTGGAGAGAATATAAACTTCCACTTAAAGCAGCAATAGACGACAGCGGCAGAATGACCGAAATAGCCGGAAAATATGCCGGACTGAAGATTATTGAGGCTCGCAAACAAATTATTGAAGATCTCAAATCTGCAGGATACATCTATAAGCAAGATCCTATCGTGCATGCTGTGAAAGTGCATGAACGTTGCGAAGAGCCTATTGAGTTCTTGTCTAAAAAACAGTGGTTTATTCGCACTTCAACAGAGGAATTAAGAAAAAAATGGACAGAACTTGGAAATCAAGTTGAATGGCATCCAGAAAATATGAAAGCGCGTTACATGGCTTGGGTGAACAATCTCAATCAAGATTGGTCCATTTCGCGTCAAAGGTATTTTGGTGTGCCGTTTCCTGTTTGGTACTGCAAAAAATGCGGTAAACCTATTTTTGCAGATGAAAAAGATTTGCCGGTAAACCCTCTTTCAACTATGCCAAAAACAAAGTGTGAATGTGGCTCAAATGAGTTTGTTCCAGAAAATGATATTATGGACACTTGGGCAACTTCCTCGGTGACACCTCAAATAAACTGTGATTGGGCAGAAAATGAAAAAGAATGTGCAAAGCGTATGCCTATGGATATGCGTTTTTGCGGGCGAGATATCATCACTACATGGAGTTTGAGAACGATAATTAAAGCATATTATCATCAAAACTGCCTGCCTTGGAAAAAATTGATTGTCAATGGTTGGGTTATGGCGGATAAGGGCGTTAAACTTTCAAAACATCTTTCAAACAGCAAACTTGGTCCAAATGAGATGATAGAGCAGTACAGTGCCGATGTGATAAGGTATTGGTGCGCAATCGGGGCGTATGGGCGAGATGTTATGCTTACTGACGACGGCTTGAAAGACGGTTACAAACTTTTAAACAAACTTTGGAACGCTTCCAAATTTGTACTCTCTTTTATGGAGGACTATATTCCAACAAAACCAGCAAAAATTTTGCCTATGGACAGATTCATCATGCACAAATTTAACGAAGCATTTGAAAAAACTTGTGCTCAATATGAAAATGTTGAAATGGGCTACGCAAAAAGCGAGATAGAAAAGTTTTTCTGGAACTTCTGTGACAACTATATCGAAATTGCCAAAAATCGCCTTTACAAACCAGAAATATACGGCGAGGAAGCCAAAACTTCGGCACAATGGGCATGCTATAATGTGCTTTTGGGCGTTTTGAAATTGTTTGCAATCACAATGCCATATATCACTGAGGAAATTTATCAAAATTATTTCCGAAAGTTTGAAAAAGAGATTTCAATCCATTTGACAACACTTTCAAAGATTGATGTTGAAAATGAACAAAATATCATACAAAACGGCGATATGGTGGTTGATATTGTGTCAAAAGTCAGAGCATTTAAGGGCGAAAACAAATTGAGCATGAAAACTGAGATTGATCAAATGACAATCACTGCACAAAACCTGGATTTTTTGAAAGATTGCGAGTCGGATATCAAAGCAGTTTGTTCTGTAAGAAATATAAACTTTGCAAAAGGAAGTTTTTCAATAGAAATAGGAAAACCTATTTTGGAATAAAAAAACAGGCAAAAATGCCTGTTTTTTTTGATTTTTGCTTAAAATACCGTATAAAAAATTCAATTGCTATTTGGGTAATCTTAAATTAATTTTTATTTTGTCATAAATTTACTATTTCATCTGAAATTTCAATAACTCGCTTATCATGTGATACAACAATCACAATATCGTTTTTCTTTACTTTGCACATCATTTCTAAAACAAGTTGAACATTTTTGTTGTCAAGATCGTTTGTTGGTTCATCAAATATGTAAATATCTCCTCGGCGTGAAACAGCCCTTACAAAAGAAATTCGTTTTTTTTCGCCACCTGAAAGCTGATCAAGTAGATTAGTTTCGTCATTGTTTGTTCGCTCTGCTACCTTCTCAAGTTCAAACTTTTTGATGTTCTTTTTTGCAAAGGCATTTGGCTCTGACTTTGGATATGCAATATTCTCAATTACACTTCTGTCAAAGATGGTACAATTTTGTAATGTCAAATTGATTTTGTTTGATATATAAAACAAAGAACTCACACGAAGTTGGTCATTGATGATGATTGATCCACTTTTATATTCTTTCAAGCCCAAAAGACAACCCAAGAGAGTTGTTTTTCCACTTCCACTAGGACCACAAATGCAAGTAATTTTTCCTGCTTCAAAAGTTGCATTTAGCCCTGCACGATGAAACTGTCCAATTTCAATTTCGATGTTTTTCATTTGAATTTTTTTGATCTTGTGTCCTCGCAAATAGTTGATTTGCTGACGTTCATTCTTCAAATTTTCTTGTTGATTTAATCTGTCAGCTGCACTTGGGGAAAGCTCGTCAAGACGACACACACGAGTTGAATGATTGACTAGCAAATTTAAGTTGTAGCCCATATCGTTGATAGGCGAAAACAGCCTATCCAAATAAGAGACAAGTAAAACTATTGTGTCGATATCAATGGTATTGCCTGAATTTTTGACCAACAAAAATGTTGCCAAAAACATGAAAGCGTATTCCATAATGTAAAGGATAGACCAATAGAAAATATGTATATTCATTCTTTTTGCAACAATTTTGTTGTATCTTTTGTGCTTTTGTTTTAGCAACTCTATTTCATGATTGGTTGAGTTTATAAAAGAAATAAAAGGTAAATTGTTTATGCAATTTGAAATATTGTTGTTGACTTTGGAATTTACTATGTCCATGTTTTTAAATAGTTTTTTGTCTAGTTTTGTTCGCCACATTGCAACAACAAAAATCAAAAATGCCATGGCTAAAGAACTTATACCAATAAAAATGTTTATAAAAAACAGATAAACCGATGCAATTACTGAAGAAAAAACATAAGGTACAATGTTTATGTTTAAGTTTTTTATATAATCCACTACAGCATCTGATGAACTTTCTACAATAAAAATAATCTCGCCTGTTGTGTGCTTCAAGTCCATATTTTTTCTTAATGACAAAATTTCTTTCAGAGCATATTCTCGATATCTTGTTTTTGCTAAACCTTCGCTAAAACGTAGCATCATATTTCTCGAAAAGATGTTAAGTATTAAAAAGAAAGCCATTATTGCAAAATTTATTGCTGCAACATCAAGAAAACTCAATGAATTTGGCAAAGTTATTCCAAAAAAAACTGCATTATTTCCCAAAGCTTTTGCTGTTAAACATGCTAAAACCTGTGCAAAACCAAGATAACTGAAAGCTCTTGTCAAACACAATATAAAAACACCGATAAAACAAAACTTTTCTTTTCTATGCAAAACTTTCCAAATTATTTTGAAAGCTTTAAAAATTTGTCTCATAAAGTCCTTTTTAGTTTTCATAATAGCATAAAGAATTTAAATTCACAAATAAAATTTTAATATAAAATAAAAAAAAACTAAATCAAATTGATTTAGGTTTATCTGGTGCGGATGAGAGGGGTCGAACCTCCACGGTTTCCCACTTGCCCCTTAAACAAGCGCGTCTGCCATTCCGCCACATCCGCATATCAAAATGCCCTTTTATTTTACAACGAGAATTTTTAAAAGTCAACAGTTTTGCCAAAATTTCTCAAAGATTGGCAAAAAACTTTATATTCTGTGTGACACTGAAGTTTTCTTGAATGAATTATTGATTTTTTTAAGTAAACATGTTATAATATATATATGACAACAATTCGACAGAAAATTTTTTGTTACTTCTTGATGTTTACGCTGGCGATTTTTGCTGCAATAATAGCATACAAACCTTTGCAGCAAACTTTTGCATGTGCAAGTCAAGAAAATTACGAAGATTTTAATGATTCGCTTATCAAAATGCTGTCCGAATTTGATGATGATTTTAATGAAATTGCGGTTGCCTCTGTTGAGGGACATGAAACAACACAAAACTTGTTGCCAAATCGATTGATTGTTTATTCTGACAAAAATGTTGCGGACTATGGTGCTGTGCAAAAAGCAGAATATCACGATTGGCATATTTTTCAGTATGATAGTCAACAGGACACCGAAAACGCTTATCAAAAACTTTCTGACCTTGATTTTAGCGTGACTTATGACTACGAAACCACAACAGAAGAAATTGAAAGCACAGCAACATATGAAGATTGGGGCTGGCAATATATTGGCGTTGATGATTACAAGGCGACTATGCTTACTATGCACAACCAGAGCGATCTCAACAATTTGGTTGTTGCAGTTTTGGACAGCGGGATATACACCTCGCACGAACTTTTTGAAGATAGGATTTTGCTGGATTATGGCAGAGATTTTTCTGCCGAAGAGAATGTGGGCGGCTATCAATTTGAAGATCTTTATGGACATGGAACACATGTGAGTGGCACTATTGCACAGGCAACACTTTCCAATGTGCAAATTCTTCCGCTTAAAGTCCTCAAATCCAACGGTCGTGGAAATGTTTCCATGATAATAAACGCGATTGAATATGCCCTTTCCTTAAAATCTGATGGATTGAATATAAAAGTTGCCAATATGAGTATTGGTGTTGACGCCACTTCGGTTGGCGAGGGGACTTCGGCACAAAATACAGCATTAAATTCAGCGGTCAGGAGATTGTACGAAAATGGCATAATTCCTGTTGTCTCTGCCGGAAACGACAGTGTTGACACTTCATTTGCAAGCCCTGCAAATGTTGAAGAAGCAATCACTGTTTCTGCATTGAAAAGAGTTGTAACTTCAACTGGTGAAACGCTTTCCTTTGACGATTCTTACAGCAATTACGGAAGTTTTGTCGATTTTTCTGCACCTGGGACAAGCATTTACAGTGCAGGAATCTATGGCAGAAGTTCTTATGCGCGCAAAACCGGTACTTCGATGGCTGCACCGCATGTGACTGCGTGTGTTGCACTTATTTATTCAAATCCATTTTACAAAGATTATTCGGCGGAAAAGGTTTATGACCTTTTGCGTGAAAATGCCGTTGATTACGGTCAGGGAGATTGGGACGAACTGTATGGCCATGGTTGTATAAATATTGCAAAGATTGGAGTTTTGACTTCGGGTTATGTTGAATTTAATGTTGAAGAACATCGTTCATCGACCGGTGAAGTTGAAAGCAGAACAATCACACTTAGTTTTGAAAATCATGGGAATATGGAAATTTATTATTCCTTGCAAAGTGACATCGGCAACTTGGATAAAAGCAATGGAATATTGTACACGCAACCTATTGTGATAAACAAAACCACAAAAGTGACGGCTGTGGCATTTGTTCAAAACACATCTGACGAAGTTTTGCAACGTAGTTTTGTTTCCAGCAATATTTACTACTTTGGAAATTATGATCTTGAAACAAATTACGAATTTGCCGCAGTCTTGGGCGGTGGATATGTTATTTCCAAATACAGTGGAACTGATTTGACAACATTGGTTGTGCCAAAAATGTACAGAGGTCAGTATGTGATTGGAATTGGAGGATCTGCCTTTTCTGGCACAAATGTCAAGATTTTGATATTGCCTGAAACTATAAGGCTTTTTGCACAGTCAGCATTTAGTGCAAACTTACAAATAGAGGAAATTTATTGTCTTGGCAACAATATTCAAGTTGGAGATTATGCATTCTACACTTGCACAAATTTGCGTGTCTTTGATGTTCCTAATGTCAGGACGGTCGGCTCTTATGCTTTTGCACGTGATGAGTCACTCAAAACATTAAAACTTATGAATGCGGTCGAAATTGGCAGGCATGCACTATCTGGCTCGGGGATTGAAACTCTTTATTTAGGAAATTCTAAACAACTTTCTATTGCTGAGCAGAGCACACTCAGCCTTGAATGTGTGTATGGCTATGTTGGACAAGGAAACGAAATGTCCGCTTCCGAAAAACTTGCATTTGATGAAAATACTGATTTTGTGGACATGACCTTACGTTTCACAAGGGGGCTTCCGCAAAATATCATTGTCAAATATGGCGAAGACTTGGACCTTGACTTGCAATACATCGGCTACAATGCCAAATACCAAATATCTTTTGACTCTGTGTCCTATTTGAATCCAACTGTTTCGGCTCAAGTTGAGGGCAGAGAACTTGAAAATGACTTGAGCATTCATATTTCCAATTTGGCTTTGGGGAGAAATCAAACCTTGAAAGTTTTGTTGGAAGACACTTTTGGCACAACTGTGGAAGGCGTGATGCAGTTTGATGTTGTTGGGACAGAAGCGGAAGTTTTCAGCATAAGCCACATTGGACAACATTCGCAAATGTTTGTAAATGGCGACTTGTTTAAAAAAGGCACGTTGTACAAAAATCAAAACTATCAAGTGGAGATTTTGCCAGAAAATGGCTACAGTTTGGAAAGTATAAATATCAATGGAGTGCAACAGACCATTGTGGACAGAACAAGATTTTTGTACACATTGAACAATCAGCAAGGCGATATTGTGTTTGATGTGACAACTATCGAAAAACAAAATCTTGATGTGTCGTTTGATTTGAGCGGTCAGGGGCAAATCTTTGATGAAGATGGACACCAACTTACTTCTGCTACAGTTTCCAGAGACCAACAAGTGTTCAAGTTTAAGATAGTTCCTGTGACCGGTTACACAGTCAAACGTGTTTTGGCGGGTGGCGTGAGGCTTGATGCTGACGAAAATGGCTTCTATCAGATTGAAAACATTTCGGAAGATATCAAAATCGTGGTTGTTTTTCAAGCAAAATCGTTTCATGTCAATCTTTCACTTGGCAAAGGCGGAAACATCTCTTCAGCGGGCTCTTTGGACGGCGATTTGGCATACGGGGCAAGCAAGCAGTATGATATTCGTGCCAATGATGGCTATGAATTGGACTTTGTGACAATAAATGGCAAGGTTGTTGAAGTTACAAACGGAAGATTTATCCTTGAAAACATCTCGGAAGATGCCAACATTGTGGTTTCATTCAAAAAGATTGGCTCTGGCATCTTTTCAAACAATTCGGTGTTTGTTGTGTATTTGGCTATTTTCCTTTCACTTTTGTTTGTGTTTGCTTTGGCAAAAGTGATTCTGTCAATTGTCAGAAAGAAGGAAGCGGAAAAGAAGAGAAAAATGAGAACACATTAAAAAAAATCTTGATATTCAAGATTTTTTTAATGCGCAATTGTTGGTTGAGAAAGTTCGTCATCTGAAACAGGCTTTATTTTAAGTTGCTTAAAAACGGGAGTATCTGGATTGTCCATTTGCTCTTCTGCCCCGCAAAAATCGTCTTGGCATTCTGTTTCGTCACTCTCTATGTCTTTTGTGTCAATCATTTCAACTGTGTTGTCGTCGTTAACTTTTTCATATGTTTCAAGACGCTTTTCTGGCAGGGCAACTGATCTGCTTTCTGTGTTTGTGCGATAGGTGTCTATGTTTCTGACAAGCGGTGCATATGTGTCAGTGTTGCGCAAGGTGTTAAATCGCGCGAAGTTTATATTTTTTCCACCGTACATGTACGGGTTTGCAAAGTTGTAGCCACCATACATGCCCATCTCGTTTGGAAAATACATGTTGTTCATTCCGTTTGCCCCATACATTGCATTGCCATATCCATACATTCCATAGCCGTTGCCATACGGTGCCACAGGCATTGTGTATCCACCATTCATTCCATAACCATAGCCAAATCTCATGCGGTTTATGTTGTTTGAATTGAATCGTGTGTACGGAGAATTTGCCAATTGATTTGTGTTTTGCTCATTTTTGAGATTTTGTGTCTGAGAATCTTGATTTGCAAGTTGAATCTCATCTGGCTGCTCTTGTTTGTCTTCTTGCGGAATGTTTAAATAATTTTCTATTTGATTTAATGAAGATAAAATGTTTTCATAAAATGAAGAACGAGAATTCGAGTTGCATGCCAAACGATTGAGTTTTGCGTTTATTCGGTCAGCATTTTTGCTGGCATTCTTTTTCAAAGAGGAGATGTTTTTTAGGGTGCTTTCCATATCATTTTTTGTGTATGCAACAGAGTTTGTGTATTTTGAGAGATTGTCTGTAAGTTCTTTCAAGGCGGTTGATTGTGCTTTTGACAATTTTATGTCCTTTGACAACGTGTTTTTGATTCTGGCTGTTGTGTTTAAGATATCTGTTTTGAAATATTCCTCGGCAAGCAATGTTTGTTGTGTTGCGATAACATTGTCATATATGGCACTGCTGTTTTCTTTTATCGCTATGGTGTTTAACATTTCTTTTGACAAATTTAAATCGGTTGGATTGACACTTTCGATACTGCTTATGACATTTGCAGTTTCGTCAATTTGATTTCCTAGATTTGTTATTGTTGAACTGTTGCTTGCTCCACAGCCTGCAAGTGAAATGCACATCAGCATAATCGCCATAGTGAGTATTATTTTTTTCATAAAAACCTCCGATTTTTCTTATATTTTGCTTTTTGAATAAAAATATACAAAACCATGCCGGCTGTTGATTATTTTCATTCTTTTTGGACAAAATTTTATTGTTTAGGTTTTAAGAGGTATAGCATGGAAGATAAAAAAAGAAACGAAGCGTACAACAAATATGTTTCAGCAAAAATACCAAAAACAAGGCCTTGGCCATCGCTGTTTAATTCGTTTTGGGTGGGTGGACTGATTTGTTTGATTGGTCAAGGCATAAACGACATTTATCTGCTGATTTTTCCGAATATTTCGCAACAGACCGGTTGGTCATTGACACTGATAACTCTTATTTTTATCGCTTCTTTTTTGACCGGAATTGGCGTTTATGACCAAATAGGAAAGTTTGCAGGGGGTGGCTCAATTGTTCCAATTACAGGTTTTTCAAACTCCATCACAAGTCCGTCGATAGAATTTAAGAGTGAAGGTATAATATACGGCATTTGTGTAAAGATGTTTACTATTGCAGGTCCCGTTATTGTGTTTGGCGTAGCGTCAAGTATGGTTGTGGGGCTTATTTATTGGATAATTTCTTTGTTTTAAGAGGAAAGAATATGCAAAAAAGACAGAATACATTCAAAATAAAACAAACTATAAAACTGAAAAATCAACCAAAAATAATCGGCTCTTATGCTATTGTTGGGCCCAAGGAAGGGCAGGGAAATTTTGGCCCTTATTTCGACTATGTCATGAAAAACGACCACTTCGGCGAGAAGACTTTTGAAAAGGCAGAACGTAAAATGCTTGAAAGTGCGGTTACGGGCGTGATACAAAATGCACATTTGCAACCCAAAGATATCGATTTGATGATTGCAGGCGACCTTTTGAATCAAATAATAAGTTCTTCATATGCTGCTAGAGCGTTCCAGTTTCCTTTTATAGGCCTGTATGGTGCTTGTTCCACTATGGCGGAAAGTTTGGCGATTGGTGCAGTGCTTGTTGACGGTGGATTTTATCAGAATGTGGTTTGTTGCACAGGCTCGCATTTTTCTACGGCTGAAAGGCAGTACAGATTTCCGCTTGAACTTGGAAATCAAAGACCCCCGACTTCGCAGTGGACTGTGACGGGTGCGGGCGCTTCGGTAGTTTCCTTGGAAGGTGAAGGTCCAAAAATCACCGCTGTCACTTTTGGGAAAGTTGTTGATTGGGGAGTGAATGATGTCAACAACATGGGTGGTGCCATGGCTCCAGCGGCACGTGATACAATGCTGTCGCACTTCAGAAACACGCGCACAAAACCCGATGATTATGACCTTATTGTGACCGGCGATTTGGGCAAACTTGGAAGTGAGATTTTGATTGACCTCATGGAAGACGAAGGCATAACTCTTGGAACAAATTATGGTGACTGTGGACAGATGTATTTCAAGCGTGAACAAGAGACCTTGTGTGGTGCATCTGGTGCGGGTTGTTGTGCAACAGTGTTTAATTCCTATATAATCCAAAAGATAAATGAAGGGCAATACAAAAAAGTACTTTTTTTGCCGACAGGGGCACTTTTGTCGACAACTTCCACACAACAGGGTGACACCATTCCTTGCGTCTGTCACGCAATAGTTGTGGAAAAGTAAAGGAGGAGAGATGGAAATATTTTTGACTTATTTGTGGGTGTTTTTGGTTGGCGGATTGGTGTGTGCTCTTGGTGAACTTTTGATAATCACAACAAACATAACCTCTGCACGAATTCTTGTCACTTTTGTGCTTATAGGCGTCTTTCTGGAAGCAGTTGGGCTTTTTGATTATATTTCAGATTTTGCCAAAGCGGGCATAAATGTGCCTATTGTTGGATTTGGTGCCTCGCTTGCAAAAGGTGCAATCGGTGCGGTGAAAACTCATGGCTTTTTGGGGATATTCACGGGCGGCCTGACTGCCACTGCCGGTGGCATCGCAGCGGCGATAGGCTTTGCATTTTTGTTTGCTCTTATATTCCATTCTCACACAAAAAAGTAGTTTAGGCTGCCAAATATATGGTGTATTACGCATACATAATACACCATATATTGTGTTTATTTTCGAGTTATCGCTCTTAAATATTTTGTCAAAATTTGACGCATCACAGCATATACATATTTTGTGAAATGCAGAGTAAGTTTGTATCAGCAAAAATATGAAAAGAGGAAAAAGCGAAAATTCAGGCTTGTTGTTTTTTCTTTTTGTATGTGCCTGATACTTGTTGTTTGCTATGTGTTTTTTGTTGTCAATCCTGTTGTAGTTGAGGCGACAAAGGCAACAGTTTTTTCACTTTCAACTTCTGCTGTCAGTGATGCAGTTTGTGATGTTTTGGGTGAAGAAGGATTTCGATATGAAGACTTGGTGCATATTGAAACAAATTCGCAAAACGAAGTTGTGTTTATTTCCTTGGATACGGTCAAACTCAATCTTATGGCTCGCAAATTTTATCAGGTTGCACAAATTTATCTTGACCAAATGGGCAAATACGGTGTTGATGTTGCACTTGGGACTTTCACCGGTTTGCCGTTTTTGGTGGGCATTGGGCCAAAGGTTAGTTTGAAACTTATGCCTATCGGTGCAATGACTTCTGTTTTTGAAAGCAAGTTTGAAGGTGCAGGCGTCAACAACACCGAACATTCGTTGTATATAAAACTTTACGCAAGTGTTTCTTTGGTTTTGCCGGCTTATTCCACCACCGTTGACAGTGTGACAGAAGTTCTTGTTGCAGAAAGTGTTATCAGTGGAAAAGTTCCACAGGTTTATCTTGGTGCAAACTCGCCACTTACTTATTCTCCAGCAAAATAAGTTTTGTTTGTTTTGTTGACAATATTTTTTTATTTTAGTGCGTTTTTTGTTTTTCTTTTTCTTTCTTTTTATGTATAATTAGTTTGATTACAATTGAGAGGTAAAATGGGAAAGAAAGACAAAAATTCAGAACAAATTATTGACACCGTGCCAAAAAGCAATGCTGCACGCTTTTTGTCGGCATTCAACAATATTGACTATGCACTTAAAACCAGATACAACTTTAATCGCAGTATGGGATTTTCGGAAGCAGTACGAAAGGCAGTTGCATTCAACTATACAGTGCGAAAATATGAAGACGATTTGATTGGCTACGGAAGGTTGAGAAATGCGATTGTGCATGACAATAATGATTTTATTATTGCCGAACCTCACGACGATGTTGTGGAAAAAATTGAAAAGATTGAAAAACTTTTGACAACTCCTCCGCGTGCTTTGGAGGTTGTGGCAAGGCGAGATGTTTTGGCAGTGCAGTCAAGTATGTCTATGCGGGAGGTGATTTGCACAATTGCGTCGTCGGGCTATTCAAACTTGCCCGTGTTTAAGGGAAATGAAATCATTGGCGTTGCAAACGGACAAAAAATCATTGACGCTTTTGGAAAACACCTGCTGTCCGGCGGAAAAGCAGAAAGTTTCTTGGATTCCGTGAAGATTGAGGACATGCTTTCAAAGATTGAACACAGTGATTATTATGCATTTGCAAACAAAGACATCACTGTGGAGCAAGCACTTGATATGTTTCACAAAAATTCCAAGATGCTTGCAATCTTGGTGACGCAAAATGGTGGTGCAAGAGAAAAACCTTTGGGAATTATGACCGCAGCTGATGTTATGAAAATGAACAAGATTTTGGAAAATTATTGAAAATTGCAATAGGAGATAATATGAAAAAAGAACCTACAGTACCAAATTTTGTGGAAATGGAAAAAGGCATTTTAAAATTTTGGAAAGAAAATAATTCTTTTGAAAAACTGATGAAAAAAAACGAGGGGCACGAACGATTTAAGTTTCTTGACGGCCCGGCAACTGCCAACAACAGACTTGGCGTGCATCACTTTTGGGGACGCACTCTCAAAGATTTGACAATAAGATACAACGCTCTTAAGGGCCGTGATTGTCAATATCAAAACGGCTTTGACGGACAAGGTCTTTGGGTGGAAGTAAATGTTGAAAAGGAACTTGGGCTTAATGGCAAGCCTGAGATAGTCAACTATGGCATTGACAAATTTACAAACAAATGTATGGAGCGTGTTGAACATTTTGGCAATGAAATCACAAAACAATCTATTCGAATGGGGCAGTGGATGGATTGGGACAATTCATACTATACCAACACTGACGAAAATATCACTTCTATTTGGCACTTTTTGAAAGAGTGTGACAGTCATGGCTGGATTGTCAAGAAAAATCGTCCTATGGCTTGGTGTCCACGTTGTGGGACAAGTCTGTCAGAACATGAGATGTCATCATCTTATCATGAAGTGGAGCATACTGCAATTTTTGCCAAATTTCCTGTCAAAAACAAAGACTTTAAGATTGTGGCATGGACAACAACTCCTTGGACACTTTCTGCCAATGTTGCTCTTGCCGTTAATCCTGATTTTGAATATGTTAAGGTGAATTTTGAAGGCGAGAATATTGTTCTTGGAAAAGACAGATTGAAAGTGCTTAAAAAGGATTTGCCTATTTTGGAAACTTTCAAGGGAAAAGACCTTGTAGGCTTGGAATATGAGACTTGTTTTCCAGAACTTTCTGAGCAACAATTTGCTCACAAGGTTGTGGCTTGGGATATGGTTGACAATGCTGAAGGCACTTGTGTTGTGCATATTGCTCCGGGCTGTGGTGCGGAAGATTTTGAACTTGGACAAAGTCTTGGACTTGCAGAAATCTGTCCTATCAACGAGCAAGGTGTGATGCTGGAAAGCACGGGCTTTCTTGCCGGAAAAAAAACAACAGATGTTGTTGATTTGGTTGTTGAGCGTTTGAAAAAAGATGGAAAACTTTTGTATGCTCACAAGTACAAACACTCCTATCCTTTCTGTTGGCGTTGCAAAACAGATTTGGTGTACAAACTTATATCGGCATGGTTTATCAAAATGGACGAAATTCGTCCGCTTGCACTCAAGGCGATTGAGGAAGTCGAATTTAAGCCAGATTATGCAAAAAAACGTATGAAAGATTGGCTTAACAATATGGGCGACTGGAATATCTCTCGCAGCCGTTTTTATGGGCTGCCACTGCCTTTTTACGTCTGCGAAAAATGTGGCAAGGTGCATGTGATCGGCAGTTTGGAAGAACTTAAACAAAAAGCGGTTGATCCTGCACTTGTGGACAAGTTGCCAAATATCCACAGACCTTGGATTGATGATATCAAAATAAAATGTGACTGCGGTGCAACTGTTTCAAGAGTGCCGGAAGTCGGCGATGTGTGGCTAGATGCAGGCATAACTCCTTTCTCGACGAAAAAATACTTCTCTGACAAAAAGTTTTTTGAGGAAAATTTTCCTAGCGACTATGTTTGTGAGATGATTGAACAAATAAAATTGTGGTTTTATTCACTTCTTATTATGAGTGTTGTTTTGACCGGCAAAGCACCATACAAAAAAATTGTGACCTATCAATATGTTCGTGATGAAAATGGTGGCGAGTTTCACAAGAGCGGCGGAAACACTTTGGAAGCAGATCATGTTGCAGACAAAGTTGGCGCCGATGCAATAAGATATTTGTTTTCTTCTTCAAGTCCTGTGTATGACATGCGCTTTGGCTTTGGACTGACAGATGAGGCAAGGCGAAAAATTTTGGCATTTTGGAATGTTTACACATTCTTTAACACTTATGCTGTGATTGACAATCCTAGATTTGACAACTTTAAACTTTCTGAAAAAAATCTCACAATTTCGGACAAATGGCTTTTGGCAAGCATAAACAAGTTTGTTTCTGACAGCGATGTGAATTATGCAGAGGACAAGCAATACTTGGTGGTCAAAGATTTTGAAAAATTGGTTGATGATATATCCAATTTCTATATCCGTTCAAATCGTAAAAGATTTTGGAAGTCTGATGACAAGGAAGACCAACTTACAGCATATTGGTGCTTGTATAATGCAATCAAAGCAATCATTCGCGTGATGACACCGGTCATTCCGTTTGTGACAGAATATATTTGGCAAAATCTTGTGCGCGAGATAGAGCCAAACGAGGCCGAGGCGATAATGCTTTCGGGATATCCAACTGCAATTTGCAAGCAGAAATTTGAGGGAGTGCTTGAAAAGACCGCAGTTGCACGTGACATTATGTCAACAGCACAAAGATTGCGTAATGAAAATCAGATAAAAATAAAACAGCCACTGCGAACACTTTATGTTGCGGGCGGAGAAAATACTGTTGATGTTTTGAAAGATTTTGCTGACATCATAAAAGATGAATTGAATGTCAAAACTTTGGAAGCAGTGACAGACGATGCCAAATTTAATGACGAATTTTTGACTGTCAACTTTAAAAAAGCGGGCGCTGTGCTTAAGGGTGATGTGCAAAAACTTAAGATTGCACTTGCAAACTTAGATGACCAAGACATGAAAAAAGTTGTGGAAGGCTTCAAGGCAGGAAAAGTGTCTGTTGGCGAATTTAAGGACCTTGACGGAGAGTTGTTTGTTTTGGAAAAGAAGCCAAAGACAGATTTTGTTATTGCTCACGAAAACGGAAACACTGTTGTGCTTGATATCACACTTGACGAACAACTTGTGTTGGAAGGTTTGTATCGCGAGTTTGTGCGCGGACTTCAAGTTTTGCGTAAAGACGCCGACTTTGCGATTGATGACCGACTTTATGCATATTTTGAGACGGCTGACGAGCAACTTGCCACGATGCTTTACAACTTTATGGACAAGATTAAACAAGAAGTTTTGATTGTGCGTGCAGTTGAAAAAATAGACAATCCTGACATTGAACGCAATATAGAAGTTGGGGATAGTTTTATTATCACAAAATTGCAAACAGTCAAAAAATGATTTTGAGGGCAAATTATGAGGATTGCAGATTCTTGGAAGGATTATCGCGTTATTGCCACCGGTGACGGAGAAAAACTTGAAGATTGGGCAGGCGTCAAACTGCTTCGACCTGATCCGCAAGTCATTTGGCATGCAAAAAAGGATTTGAAAAGGGGTGTTGATGCCTTTTATGAGCGCAAAGAGGGTGGCGGACTTTGGCACTACAACAAACAAATTCCAGAGCAGTGGCTTATTGATTGGAAAAAACTTAAGTTTATTGTCAAGCCAATGGGCTTTAAGCACACCGGAATTTTTCCTGAACAAGCGGTGAATTGGGAACTTATGCAACAACTTGTTAAAAACTCAAATCGTGAAATAAAAATTTTAAACTTGTTTGCCTACACGGGTGGCGCTTCAGCTGCTCTTGCAAGCGTTGGAGCATGTGTGACACATGTTGATGCCAGCAAGGGCATGGTTGAAAGAGCCAAGGAAAATGCCAAACTGAACAATATCTCAAACATACGCTTTATTGTGGACGATTGCGCAAAGTTTATTGAAAGAGAAATACGTCGAAAAAACAAATATGATGCCATTATTATGGACCCGCCAAGTTATGGAAGAGGTCCAAGTGGAGAAATGTGGAAGTTGGAGGACAATCTGGCAGATTTTGTGGAACTCTGCAAAGGTGTTTTGTCCGAAAAACCTCTTTTTGTGTTGATAAATTCTTACACCACAGGACTGCAGCCAACTGTAATTGCCAATATATTGAAAAGCGTATTTGGACCCGACAATGTTGAGGCAGATGAAATCGGACTTCCGACCAACGAAGGCCTTGTTTTGCCATGCGGTGCAACAGGAGTGAAAATATGGAAAAATTGACTGTGCTTTATGAGGACAATCAAATTGTTGTTGTCCTGAAACCTCAAAATGTACCTTCGGCACCAGATGATAGCGGTGACGAAGACATGCTTTCATTGGTGAAAGATTATATAAAGCAAAAATATAACAAAACGGGCGAGGCTTTTGTTGGACTTGTGCACAGATTGGACAGGCCTACAGGTGGAATTATGGTGTTTGCACGCAATTCAAAGTCAGCAAAACGTCTTTCCGAACAGTTTAAAACGCACGAAATTGAGAAAACTTATTATGCAATAACTCAAGGTGTTGTGAAAATAAAAACTCAAACGCTTGTAAACTATGTCAAGAAAGACGAAAAGGACAACATTGTCAAAATTGTGCCTATGAGCGAAAAGGGAGCAAAAAAAGCCGAACTTGTTTACAAAGTTTTGGAAGATAATGGCAATGAAAGTTTGCTTGAAGTGAAAATTTTGACAGGGCGAAGTCACCAAATCAGACTGCAACTTGCAAATATAGGATTTCCGCTTGTCGGCGATGTCAAATATGGCAAGGCGACCGGTCGCACGGGTGCATTGGGGCTTTGGGCAGGAAAGTTGTCCTTCACTCATCCAACAACGAAAGAAAAACTGATGTTTTTGGCTTGTCCAGAAGACAAATCGCCTTGGAACAAGTTTAGAATGGAAAGATATTTTACAAGATAAAAAGGGGAAAACAATGAAGGAAAGAAGTCAAATTGAAGAAAAATACAAGTGGGATTTGTCAAAATTTTGTAAAGATGATGATGATTTTTACAAACTTTTGGATGAAATTGAAAGTGAAAGCAAAAAATTTGCTCAGTTTTCTGGCAAGTTGTCAGATGACAATGTACTTAAAAAATATCTTGATATGAAAACAAAAATAAATGAAAAGGCAGGCAAAACTTGTTACTCTTTTTTGCGTCAATGCGAAGATAGGGGAGACAGAAAAGCCAATGAGATGATGGAAAAACGCAATGTTGTTTTGACCAAACTTTTGCGAGCACTTACACCTCTTGAAAGTGAAATTGACAAGTTTTCTGTGTCAAAACTTAATGGTTTGCACAAAAATCCAAAATTTTCTTTGTATGCAAGATATTTTGAAGCGACAATAAGACAAAAGAAACACTCTCTTTCCGCAAAAGAAGAAATGTTGTTGACAAATTTGAGTGAGGCGATGGGTGGAACAGAAGATGTGTTTGACAAGTTTAATGATGTTGACTTGAAATTTGCCGACATAGAGGACAGCAAGGGCAAAAAATATCCACTTTCACAAAGCAAGTTTGGAGTTTATGCCGAAAGTCAAGATAGGAAGCTGAGAGAAAACGCTTTTAAGGCCATAAATGGCAAAAGAGGAGAATTTATAAATACACTTGCTTCTTCCTATATAGCAAACGTCAAAGAGGATTGTGTTTTGGCAAAAGTAAGAAAATATAAATCGGCACTTTCAGAGTCACTTTTTTGCGAAGAAATTGCACCTGAAGTTTATGAAATGCTTATCAAAAAAGTGCGAGAAAATGTTGACATTTTGCAAGAATTTTTTGAAGTAAAACGCAAGATGCTTAAGCAAAAAGATATTGCTATTTATGACACTTTTGCACCTGTTGGAAGCGTTTCAAAAAAATACACTTATGATGAGGCAATCGAACTTGTCAAATCAGCCACCGCACCACTTGGCAAAGAGTATGTTGCGCTTATTGACAGGGCAAAAAAAGAGCGTTGGATTGATGTTTATCCAACAAAAAACAAATATAGCGGCGCTTTTTCAAGTGCGGCAGAGGGCAAGGGTATGACACCTGTTGTGCTTATGAACTTTGAAGATAATCTGGAAAGTGTGTTCACTTTGGCACATGAATTAGGTCATGCAATGCACTTTTATTTTTCAAACATGCACCAACCAATCCAAACCGCCGATTATGTGATCTTTGTGGCTGAAGTTGCAAGTACAACAAATGAAATGTTGCTTTTGAATTACCTTTTGCAAAATGCAAAAACCGACAAAGAAAAAATAACTTTGTACGACAAGTTTTTAAGTGAAGTTCGCTCGACTATTTTCAGGCAAACAATGTTTGCTGAGTTTGAACAATTTGCTCATGAAGAATATGAAAAGGAAAATCCACTTTCTGCCGAATTACTTTGCGAAAAATACGAAGAATTAAACAATTTTTACCATGGCAAAAAAGTTAAACAAATTCCGCAGATGAAATATGAATGGGCAAGAATTCCGCACTTTTATGACAGTTTTTATGTGTATAAATATGCAACCGGCATCACTGCGGCAATAGAAATTTGTGGCAAAATTTTGAAAGAAAAAGATTTTGCAAAAAAATATCTCAAATTTTTATCTTCGGGGAGTTCAACTGACCCGATATCCTTATTAAAGATTGCTGATTGTGATTTGACCAAAGAAAAAACATTTGACGATGTGTTTGCGACATGCCGCACTTTTTTGAAAGACTGGGAAAAGTTGTTGTGAATATTTATGCAAAATAATGAATAATTAAAAGACAGGATTTTTATCCTGCCTTTTTTTTGATATCTCACTTTTTACCTATTTTTGCAATCTAAGCCTTTGAAAATCTTTTTTAGAAATTTTTTGAATTGTTTGAAGCCAAGAGATATCCTATTGCAAAATAAAGAACATTTTCTTGCGTACAACAGTTTCCGCATGGAAGGGGACATCGCGGAATGGGTGGCACGCAAGTTGGCTGGCAGCCACATCCAAAATTTTGCCAATTTTGACCAAATCCCGGACAGCAACTGCCAAATGGACGCAAATCTTGATAACAACCTGTCTGATATTTACATGTGTATTTCATTTGTTTGCCTCCATTATCATAGTATGTGAAAGTAAACAATTTGTGAAAAAGTTTTTTGTGTGATATAATCACTTTCATGAGATTGGATTTGTTTTTGGTGCAAAACGGCTTTTACCCATCAAGGGAGAAGTCCAAACAAGCAATCGAAAGTGAACGTGTTTTGGTGAACGGCAATTTGGTCACCAAAGTTTCTTTTGATTGTCCATTTGACGCAAAAATTGTGGCAAAACCTTTTGAGTTTGTCTCTCGCGGAGGATTCAAATTGCAGAAAGCGGTCGAAGAATTTGATATTGATTTGTCAGGCAAGGTTGTTTTGGATATTGGTGCTTCAACTGGCGGATTTACAGACGTTTGTTTGCAGAATGGAGCAAAAAAAGTTTATGCTGTTGACACAGGTGAAAGGCAACTCGCCGAAAAATTATGCAAGGACAAAAGAGTGATAAATTTGGAGAAGACAAATTTTTTGAATTTATCAAAAAATGTTTTTAAAGACACTCAAATTGTGGTGATTGACGTGTCTTTTGTGAGTTTGACAAAATTTGCAAAAAAATTATCCATGGATTTTGAGGGAGATAAAGTGGATATAGTGGCACTGATAAAGCCTCAGTTTGAAGTTGGAGAGCAGTATGCACGTAAGCACAAGGGAATTGTCAAAGATGAAAAAATTCATGGCAAAGTTATTGAAAACGTTGTGCATGAATTTGAATTAAACAATTTTAAAAAGTGTGGACTGATATCCTCTCCAATCAAGGGCGGTGACGGAAATACTGAATTTTTGGCTTGGTTTCGAAATTATTAAATTATTTGTAAAAAATCCTTAGCAAAAACTTGTTCATGATGCGTTTTGGCAAAATTTTTCTTGCAAAATTAAAGAATTTGTATTTTTTTCCTATGATATATCTTGGCTTCAATTTGTCTTTTTCGCATATCTCCATCATTTTTTTGGTGGCATATTCTGGACTCATACGGCGACTCTCTGTCTTTTCGGTTGGCTCTGTTGAGCGTTTAATGGAATCGCCATAGCGCTCGTTTGTTTGATATATCTTCACTCGATTTGCACTGAAATTGGTTTTGACGTCGCCAGGACAAATTGATGTCACTTGAATTTGTGTATGTGAAAGTTCCATGCGCAAACTCTGGGCAAAACTTTCAACTGCGGCTTTGCTGGCACAATAATATGCCTTGAAAGGCAGCGGAAACAGTGCAGTAGCAGAGGCAATTATGATGATTTTTCCGTGAGGCTTCAGCAATGGAATGGCATATTTGCAAGCATTTGCAGTGCCAAAAAAATTGACGTCAAATTGTTTTTGGGTGTCCTTTTCGTCCAAAAGTTCTATTGCACCACTTATGCCATAGCCGGCGCAAGTGATAAGCATGTCTATTTTTCCATATTTTTCTTGAATTTCGCAAAAAACTTCTTTAAGTTTTTTATGGTCGGAAACATCACACTCAAAGTCCCTGCCATCCAAGGAAATGTCAACCACTGTGTCTCCCTTTGCTTCAAATTTTTCAAGCAAGCCTTTTCCAAGTCCACTGGAAGCACCAGTGATGACAATTGTGCGTTTTTCTATCCTCATAAAAACTCCTTTATTTGATTTTAGCGCAAAATTTATATTTTTCAAAATAGTTTGACAAATTTTTCACATAATGATATCATATCGATGTTTTGTGAGGTGATATACATGTATATGAACAAAACTAAAAGAAATCTTATTCTTGCCAGCGCGATTGTCAATTTGATAGGCGTCACAGCAAGTTTTGTGTTTGCACTTCTGATACATTTTAATGTTCCGGGCTTGGAACCTTATGTTGAATACATCGCAATGATAAATTATTCAGTTTTCAATTTGGTTTACAGCATAATTGCTTTTGTTGTTGGAGTTGTTGGCAGTGCACTTTTGATGTGGTCGGTCAGAAATAAAGGAAAATATTATCGCACTTCACAAGGATTTTATGTTGCAGGATTTATAATAATTGTTATAAGCGGTGGCTGGCTGTCTTGGGTGCTTTTGTTTATTGCAATGTTTGTGCCTGACGTGATTGTCATGAACTCTAGGAGTGAAATCAGACATGAGGAACGCGAAGAAGAAAAACAGACAATAAAAGATGATGCTGCTTATGAAGAAAAGAAAAAGCGCATTGAAGACTTGAAACGTATGCGTGACAACGGCATAATCACTGAGGAAGAATACAAACAAAAACTTTTTGACTTGTTGTAAAAAAAAGCCTTTAAAAAGGCTTTTTTTGATTTTGACATATCAGAACGGCAAGTTAATTTTCAAGATATGTCTTTAAAATAAGCGTCAAGGTGATGCTTTGTTTTTATAAATATTTTTGAAGGCATCTATCAAAAGAGCGATTGCGCAAAACCGCCAATGAAATGCGGTTTTCAATACGGGCGAAAGCGGCGCAAAGATAGAGAAAAAACAAACTGATGGGTTTATCCTTCATAAAAGTCGCGACCAATTCGCTAGGCGTAGCCACGAATTGCGTTTGGTCGCGTAGACAAAAAAATAAGCGTCAAGGCGATGCTTTTCGCTGAAGGCGAAAACGAGCAAATAGCGCAATTTTTTTGTTGGCGCAGAGGAAGAGATTCGAACTCTTGGTGCAATTTCTCACACACAGCCTTTCCAGGGCTGCACCTTAAACCACTCGGACACCTCTGCAAGTGCTTTTTGCGATGTAAGTTTATCATATTTCAAAAAAAAATGCAACAAACTTTTGCAAATTGTTTATGTTTGAGAAGAAGTTTTTAAAAAAAACTCAAACAGGTATTGACAAATGTCGAATTTTGATGTAAAGTATTGTCAAGTAGGGGGATTTGAGATGATTGCCTCACAGTTGACTTTGAATAACAGCAGACGAGAAACGGAAATGTTGGCTGAAATAAATGCCAAACTAAGATATTTAAACTTGGTTTCCGATTGTGATGATATGTATAAAAAATATTGCGCTCAAGAAAAAGAGACAGGTGACGAGCCTTTTCCAAAAGAACAAATCGTTTTTCTTCAAAGCAGCGTTTCCACGCGCGATGAAGATGAAATTATCCCTCGACATCTCGTTAAGCAAGAGGCACAACAACTTTTTGCGCACTTAAAGGCCAATGATTTTGGAAAGTCTGCCGTTGTTACACAAATTGGATTTGAGCCTAAGTTTTATATAGTTGACAACCGTATTAAAAAAACTTATAAAGAAAAATCACTGTAAAAAGTGATTTTTTTTATGCCTTTTTGTAAATTAGTTTTCAAAAAACTGCTGATTGTACACCACGTATTTGTTGTTTGGTGCAATTTTTTCTGCTTGTTTGTGAAATTTTTTTGCAGAAGCATAATCCGCTGTGTACAGCAATTTTGAAAGTTCTATGCAAGGCACAAGACCTTCAAATTCTTGTTGCACAAATCCTTCTGTTTGCTTTGGACATTCCAAGGCACATTTAAACCAAAAAATAGCACTTTCCGTCTTTTTTTCAGCCTCAAAAAGATAGGCGATTTTGCAACAAAGTTCTGCAGTTGGTGTAAATTTTTGTAGTGCAGAAAACAAGGTGGCAAGTGCTGTTTCGTTTTCACCAATCAAAGATTGACATTCACTTAAAAGCAAGGTGGCACCAAGTTGGTCGGGCGGATAGAGATTGGGCATTTTTAAAAACTTTTTAAAACCCTCAATTGCTTTGATATATTTGTTGTTGTAATACAGTTCACGTGAATAATAATACTGCTCACGTGCGTTGAATTTTCTGCCTTTTTTAAGCGCATTTTGATATAAACGCAAATTTCTTTTTGGGTCGCTTGGTTTTGTTTTTCGGTGCTCTATCTCTATATCTGTATATTCAATCTTTCCGTACGGAGAAATAACTTCATGTACAAACCCTTGCCACTTGAAATTTTTTGACCGCCGCAAAATTCTTTCGCGATAATACGTCAAATCGAAAAAGTTATATTTGCACATAAACACATCTGTGTCCGTGCATTGTTTTTTTAGTGATTGTATACGCAAAATGTTTTTTTCTGTGATAAAATCGTCGGCATCTAGCCACATTTGAAAGTCGCAACTTGCAAGCGAAAAAGCAAAGTTTCTGGCAGCGGAAAAGTCGTCGCACCATTCAAAATCAAAAACCTTGTCAGCAAATTTTTTTGCAATTTGTTTGGTGCTGTCCGTTGAGCCGGTGTCAACAACAACAATTTCGTCCGCAAATTGTTTTGCGCATTCCAAAATTCGCGGCAAATTGTCTTCTTCATTCTTGACTATCATGCACACACTTATTGTAAACATGTACTTTTTTATTCTTTTTCAGTTTTTTTTGTTAATAATTAAAAAATTTTAAGTGTTTTGTTTGGAAAAGTGACGCTTGTATGTTATAATTTAGGAAAATTGTTGAGTTGTCAACAATTTCGTGGAGGAGATTTAATGAAAAAGATTGCTATTGTGACCGACACAAACAGCGGCATTTTTCCCGATGATGCAAAAAAGATAGGTTGTATTATCATTCCGATGCCTTTTATTATTGACGGGGAAGAATATTTTGAAGGCGTGAGCTTGTTGCACGAAAAATTTTATGAGATTCAAGAAAGCGACAAGCGTATCACAACTTCTCAGCCAAACATCAACAAAGTTGTTGACGAGTGGAAAAGAATTTTGAAAGAGTATGACGAAATAGTACATATTCCTATGTCCAGTGGACTGTCACAAAGTTGTGAAACTGCTTTGAGTTTTGCAGAGGAGTTTGAGGGCAAAGTTCAGGTTGTTGACAACAAACGTGTTTCTATTTCTATGAAAGCGTCTGTGGTTGATGCTGTCAACATGGCAAAAGACGGCAAAAGTGCCAAAGAAATAAAAGATTGGCTGGAGGAAACTGCTTTGGACAGTTCAATCTATCTTATGGTGGACACACTGAAGTATCTTAAACAAGGTGGCAGAGTGACTCCTGCCGCTGCGGCAATCGGCACACTTTTGGGCATAAAACCCGTTTTGCAAATTCAGGGCGGAAAACTTGACAAACTTGCCAAAGTGCGAAATATAAAGGTGGCAAAAGAGGTTATGATTGCTGCTTTGAAAAACGACTTGGAAGGTCGTTTTGCAAAATTTGTCGAAAGTGGCGAAATGCACATCTCTGTTGCGCACACTTGCAATGAAGAGGCCGCGAAAGAGTTTGCTGCAGAACTTAAGGCAATGTTTCCAAAGTGCAAATTTGATTTTAATGATCCTCTTTCACTTTCAATCGCCACTCACACCGGACCAAGAGTTCTGGCATGCGGAACTTACAGAGTTTATCAATAAGAGAGCAAAAACTCTCTTTTTTTTTGTGTAAAATTGTTTTGTTGAGTGAAGAATAGGTGATAAAATAACTTGTGAGGTAAAAAATGAAAGATTGTATTTTTTGTAAGATAATAAATGGCGAAATACCTTGCTATAAAATTTATGAGGACGATTTTGTGCTTGCCTTTTTGGATATCTCAAATGATGCATATGGCCACACACTTGTTGTGCCAAAAAAACATTATGAGACAATTATGACATGCGACAACTCTACACTTGCCAAAGTTATGCAAGTAGTAAAAAAGATAGGCAATCATTATATTGACAATTGTGGCTTTGATGGTGTGAATATTTTAAACAACAATGGTGAGGCCGCAAACCAGTCGGTAAAGCATTTGCATATTCATATCATTCCACGAAAGAAAGATGATAAAATGATTGTTTCAAATTTTTTTTGCGGGAAAGTTCTTTCTTCAGATGCCAAAAATTTGACCATTTGTCCATTTGAGGAGGGTGGAAATCTTGAAGAAATTTGCCAAACCCTCAAAATTTCGGACACACAAGACGTGGTGTTGGACGGCCAGAACGCCGTTGTGCTTTACTCTGATGGCGCTTGCTCTGGAAATCCTGGTGCAGGTGGCTGGGCGACCATTCTTTCATATAAAGGGAAAGAAAAAGTTTTGTCCGGTGGCGAAAAAGAGACTACAAACAATCGCATGGAACTTATGGCAGTCATACAGGGCTTGGAGAGCATTAAAAGCAATCTGCCTGTGCAAGTTTTCAGCGACAGCGCCTACGTTGTGAACGCTTTTGAAAAAAAATGGCTGGAGTTTTGGCGTTCTAATAATTGGAAAACTGCCAGCAAAGGCGAAGTGCAAAACAAAGACCTTTGGCAACGACTTTTGGCACTGACCGAAAAACTTGATGTGAAATTCAACAAAGTTAAAGGGCATAGTGACAATGTTTACAACAACCGTTGTGACGCCCTTGCACGAGAAGAAATCGCAAAACTACAAAATTGACAACAAAACAAATGTGACTATTGCAGAAAATATTGCGTGCATTAATTTTTGAAACGCAAAAAGTTTTATCGGCATTTTCACTGCCGAAAGCATTGTCAATGATTGCAGCAAAGTTGAAATTCCGCCAAAACTTATCACAAACGAGCACATTGTGACTGCCATCTTTAGATTTGAAAGCGTGGAAAGGTCAAGGCAACCTTTTGTTATTTCTATCATTCCTTCCAAAAAATAGGCGATATTTTCTGGGAATAATGAAAGAATAGGCTCAAAACAAGTTATTACGATAAAAAAGATGGTGATTATACAGCCAACTGAAAGTATTGCAAGTGTGGAACTCGTGACAATGTCAGAGATGTTTATCGTCTCTGTTTTTTGTTGCTTTACATTTTCCATATTACTTTCGTTTTGCTTGAGTTTGAAGTTGCGAAAGATAATGCCGTTGATTATCGCACCGACAAAATGACTGAAAAAAAGTATATATCCTATTTTTGTGCTGTGAAACATTCCAACTCCCACAGCACCAACAATAAACATTGGTCCAGAAGTGGAACAAAATGACGACATTTTGAAGGCGTCTTGTTTGCTTATTTGACCTTGAAGATACAAATCGGCGACCATTTTTGAGCCGACAGGATAGCCAGAAAGTATTGCCATAAAAAACGCATATATGGAAATTGGCGGGGTTTTGAAAAGTTTTGTGGTCAACACTGAAAACGGTCGAGTGAGTGTTGGCATGACATTTAGGGCAGAAAGCGTGCGTGTGAAAAACATAAATGGCAAAACGCTTGGAAGAACATTAAATGCCCAAGCCGACACACCGTCCAACGAAGCAGAAATAAATTTTGAAGGTGCACTTATCATGCAAACAAGAAAAAAAATGACAAGCACTGTGAATGCCATATTGAAAAAACTTATATTTGTGTCAAATTTGCGAAATTTTTTCAATATTTTCTCCTTTATTTGTTTGACATCGAAGTTGTTTTTTTTCTAAAATATATTTGTTTATTAAATATAAAATGTAACTTTCAAACAAGATATAATTTTTTTCTTTGAGAAAAAGAGGGGAATATGTTTAAAATTGACAATGTATTAAATGCTGCAAAAAAAAGACAAAAAACGATTGTGTTTCCAGAGGTGAGTTTTTCTGACCGCACTTTTGAAGCAGTGAAAATTTTGCAAAAACATCATATCGTCAAAGTTCTGCTTGTGGGTGATGCAAGTGCTTTGATTTTGCGTGACAAAGCATTTGAAAGATTTGAAATAGTCAATCCGGTCACTTTTCCAGAACGTGCAAAACTTGTCAAGGCACTTTATGAAAAACGCAGAGAAAAAGGCATGACCATGCAAGAGGCCGATCAACTTGAAAAAGATCCATACTATTTTGCCACACTTCTTGTGGAATGTGGCTTTGCAGACGGCATGGTGGCAGGTGCTGAGGCTTCGACAGCCACCACAATAAGACCTGCACTTCAAATAATCAAAGGCAAAAGCAAAAAAGAACCTATCTCGTCTTTCTTTTTGATTTATGGCAAAAACAAATTTTTGAAAAACAAGCCGCTGATTTTATCTGACTGTGCAGTCTTGGAAAATCCTGATTCTGACACTCTTTGCAGTGTGGCTTGTCAAAGTGTCGAGAGTGCCAAAATGTTTGGCATTCAGCCAAGAGTGGCATTTCTTTCCTATTCTTCCAAGGGCAGTGCAAAAAGCGAAATGGTGGAAAAAGTTAGGTCCGCTTTTGAGAAGTTTTCCAAAAAGGAAAAAGAAATTGTTTGCGACGGTGAATTGCAGTTTGATGCTGCAATGGTGCCAAACGTGGCAGCAAACAAAGCGCCAGAAAGCAACTTGAAAGGCAATGCCAATGTGCTTGTTTTTCCGGATTTGGAAGCGGGGAATATATGCTACAAAGCCATACAGTATATCGGCGGGCTGAATGCGGTTGGACCTATATTGCAGGGGCTTAAAAAACCGGTCAATGACTTGTCGCGCGGTTGTTCTGTGCAAGATATTGTGGTTGTTTCGGCGATAACTGCTTTGCAAGTTGAAGAAAAAACAAAACAAAATTAAAAGGAGAATTTTTATGAAAATATTAGTTATCAATGCGGGGAGTTCGTCACTTAAATATCAACTTCTTGACATGAAAACAGAAAAAGTGCTGGCAAAAGGAAATTGCGAGCGTATTGGTCTTTCAAAACCAATCATTTCCTACAAACATGACGGGCAGTCTCAGGAATTTGCTGGGGCAAAAAATCACGATGAGGCAATCTCAAAAGTTTTAAATATTTTGGTGGACAAAAACTGCGGCGTCATTAAAAGTCTTGACGAGATTGATGCTGTTGGACATCGAGTTGTCCAAGGTGGTTGGCTTTTTAATGAAAGCGTTTTGGCAACTGACCAAGTTTTGAAAGATTTGAAGAAAATGGAGGATCTTGCTCCACTTCACAATCCTGCAAATATAAAGGGCATAAATGCTTGCTCAAAGGCTATGCCAAAAGTTCCACAAGTGCTTATTTTTGATACTGCTTTCCATTCAACTATGCCGGAAAAAGCATTTATGTATGCTATCGACTACAAAGATTATGAAAAATATCATGCCAGAAAGTATGGTTTCCATGGCTCTAGCCACAGATTTATCACTCTTGAAACTGCAAAACTGCTTGACAAAAAGCCAGAAAATGTCAATCTTATCGTTTGCCATCTTGGAAATGGCTCATCTATCACTGCTGTTGAAAATGGCAAAAGCGTGGACACAACAATGGGGTTAACTCCATTGCAAGGTGTTGTTATGGGCACTCGTTCGGGTGATGTTGATCCTACAATTATCCAGTATTTAGGCAAAAAGAAAAAACTTGGCACTGACGAAATGATCTCTTACTTAAATAAAAACTGCGGACTTCTGGGCGTTTCCGGTGTTTCTAGTGATCAACGCGAAGTGATTGCCAAGGCAAAAGAAGGAAACAAACGCTGCAAACTTGCACTTGACATGTTGGCATATTCTGTAAAAAAATATATCGGCAGTTTTATGGCGGTGCTTGGACATGTTGATGCACTTGTCTTTACGGGTGGAATTGGTGAAAATGGTGATGCCACTCGCGAAGCAATATGCGAAGGTTTGGAAAATTTCGGCATAGTTTTGGACAAGAAAAAGAATGCCAACTTTAAACGCGGAGAAGTTCAACTTATTTCAGCTGCAAAATCAAAAGTAAAAATCTATATAGTTCCAACAAATGAAGAACTTATGATGGCTCGCGAAACAAAGGCGATTGTTGAAGCGTCAAAAAAGAAGAAAAAATAAGATTTTGAAAAATAAGTGAAAATGACTTGACAAAAAATTATTTTTGATATATAATTTGGCGTAAATTTGATAATAAATACTCACAAAAAGGAGAAAGAAAATGGCTGTTCCAAAGCATAAAACTTCAAAACAGAGAAAAAACACTCGTAATTCTGCAAACTTTAATGTAGAAGCACCGACACTTGTTGAATGTCCAAAGTGCCACGAACTCAAAAAACCTCACACAGTTTGCAAAAATTGCGGAACATATAAAAACAAAACTGTTGTTGAAGATAAAAAGAAAGATTCAAAAAAGTAAAACTTAAAAAGCCATAGGAAATTTGCCTATGGTTTTTTTGTTTTAAAATACATTTTCAAATAATAAATTTAAATTTTAAGCCATTTTTCGAGATACACGCGGGGTGGTGGTGAGAGGAAAAAGGGTGAAAAGTGAAAAAAAGTTGAAAAAAGGTAAAAAATTTTTGAAAAAGTGTTGACAAAAGGGTGAGGAATCGTGTAGAATAGACATGTCGCACTCGAAAAGTAAATTGAGTGTGCGAGAACTTTGACAATTAAATAGTGTAAGGCAAAAGAAACAACAACCATAACGCAAAGTTATTGAAAAGTCAATGTAAGTTAACAAGTCAGGAAAAAAGCACAAGTGTATGTGCATC
>CANPYI010000002.1 GCA_947588355.1 uncultured Clostridia bacterium | reverse complement strand
CACAATCGTTTGTTTACTTTCTTTTCCTCCGCTTACTTAGATGTTTCAGTTCAGCGGGTTCCCCTCATTGCACTATGTATTCATGCAATGATGCCACCGTATTAACAGTGCGTGTTTCCACATTCGGAAATCCACGGGTCACAGGTTATGTGCACCTCACCGTGGCTTATCGCAGCTTATCACGTCCTTCTTCGGCGCCAAGTGCCAAGGCATCCCCTATATGCTCTTTGTAGCTTTATCATTGGATTTTCTTAGCATTTTCACGATTGCCCTTCCTATATATATAAGAAAGGCACTCTGTTTCTCGACTTTTAAAGTATGCAAATATATTTCGTATTACGTTTATTTTTGGCAAGAATTAAATCTTGCAAAAGTTATAACTCGTATATATTTGACTTATCTTCAAAATATGTAGTTGTCAAAGAACTTTTGTTGACAGTTGAATCCTTCAACTTTTCCTCAAGGTCGCCCTTTGGGTGTGTCAACGGTGCTATTCTAACACAGTGCAAAAACATTTGTCAACAGTTTTTTCAAAAAAAAATTAAAATTTTTAAAAATTTTTTCAACTTTTTCCCAAACCCCCAGACGTCGTGCCGTGTGTTCGCAAAATAAGCCGTTTTTTGACCCATTTTGACTTAAAAAAATATGAAAATTTTTTGAAAAAGTTTCCGAAAAAGAAAAATTTTTGGCAAAATTTGTTGTCAAAAATGAAAGATTTTGCCAAGAAGTGCCAACTATTTATAAACTTCTTCCGAATCATTAAAATAGTCACGAGCAAAAAATTCGGAAAGAGTGATATTTGCACCCAAACAAATCTTTTTTATGGTGATAATTTTTGGACTTTTACTTTTCCCGTACATAAAATCAAAAACTGTGGAAGGTGTCAAATTTGAATTTAAGCAAAGTGCTGTAAGCGTTGTGTTATTTTCGTCCAAGATTTCGCCGATTCTTTTTCTAATTGCTTCGTCTAAAACCATAAATTACCTTTATTTTACTTTCAGATTTTCCAATTTGAATATATCGTCGTTGAAAAATTCTTCCAAAGAAATGTCGAGAGCGATACAAACTTTCACTATCGTTGAAAAATAAACATCTTTATTGACTTCATTGAAAATATATCGCAAAGCAGAGTGTGTTATCCCCGTTTCTTTTTCCAATCTGTATTTTGAAATGTGCTTTTCATGTAACAACTTGCTCAATCTCATAGCGAACGCTTTATTTAAATCCATACTTTCCTCCATTTTATGTTGTGCATTAAAATTACGGTAAATATATTGCCCTTATATTTGACATTGTAAAATTAAATTATTAAAATATAAGTGCAATGCTCTGCACTTATATAGGAGAAAATTATGGAAAGCAAAGTTTGTTGTTTTATTGGTCACAGAAATGTTGAAAAGACCGATGAACTTGTTTTGGCGACAAGGCGTGTTGTTCTGCTGCTTGTGGAGGAGGAAAACGTCAGAGCTTTTGCGTTTGGCAGTCGAAGTAAGTTTGACAATATGTGCTATGATATTGTTTGCGACATTCAAAAACAGTATCCAATCATAAAAAAGGTTTGTCTCACCTGCAAAAGTGAGTGCTGCATCTTGAATAGCGAAAAGGAAGAGTGGAAAAAGGTTTATCGTACTTTTGACGAAGAAATCACACACAAAAATGTTTTTACTGCCGGAAAGGCAAGTTATGTGGAACGTAATCAAGCACTCGTTGACATGAGCCACTTTTGTGTTTTCTACTTTGATGAAAACTATTTGCCGCCTGAAAGAAAGTTTCATGACTCAAAGTGGTGGTCGATGTATCAACCCAAAAGTGGAACGGCAATTGCCTACAAATATGCCAAACAAAAGAAAAAGCACATCATAAACATGTTTGGCAAAGAAAAATTGGACAATATATAAGTATATATATAAAGATACAACTATTTTTTATGTTTTTCATCTATAAAGCAAAAGTTTTGATTTTTTATGTTTGCCCAATAATGCTGATTTTGTATTGTCAAGTTACCTTTAAAGAAAATCTTTGCTTGTTTCACCTCGTCAGAGCCTTCAACTTTGTATTCTATGTCATAAAAATTGTATCCCAAAAGATTGAGAAGTGGATTGATGTAATAAAGTGCGTTGTTGATGTACACAATTCCAATCATTATAAGCACAAGCACGTACACGCAATAGGCACTGACGAGCGAAAGGTCAAGCGGTATGGCAAAAAAGACGAAAAGAGAAAAATAACCTAAGAAGTGCTTGTCGGTTATGTTTTGCTTGGACACGATTTCAATTTTCACCGATTTGTCGCCAGAGTACTTGATGTTCCAAAAAAGGCCGCCCACACCCGCCATTATCAGCAAAAGCAAAGTGACAAAATTTATGGTGTTTAGCACATCAAAAGTCAAATTGTGATTAAGCATCTCAACCACAAGTTTGACAAACACCAAAACATACATTGGCACAAAGGCACTTATATACAAAAGTAAATTTTTGAAAAATTCCATAAAATTATTTTTCGTAAAAAATTAAAAAATAAATAAAAAATTCAAAAAAATATAAAAAAACACGTAAAAAACGCGTTTTTTTAATATTTTTTATTTTTTAATTTAATTTTATTTTATTTTTAAATTGTTTTTTAAGTGTGCTTTAAATCTGACCCGCGTATTATATTGTATATTTTATATATAATAAATTTAATAAAAATAATCTTATTTTACTTTGAAATAATTTTTCTTTGTGCTAAAATGATTTCGAGTTTTAAGAGAGGTATTTTTATGGAAAGAAAAAATTTCTTGTTTAAAAATATTTTTTGCATATTTTTTGCGCTAGTTTTTCTTGGCGCAGGATTTCTTATTTTTCCAACGCGGACAAACAAAGTCGCAAACGCACTGAATGTTCAGTCGCAAACAGTTGACAACAATTCAGTTTCAAATCATCCATACTTTGCACGAGAAGAATATGAAAACTCAGAATCCGAAACACCTGACTACAACTCTCTTATTGCATCTGACATTTTTATGCTTTCAAGCGATTCCGAAAACATCTTAAAACTTTCCTTTGATTTCAATGGAGGCAGCGAGGGTGTTGAAGATAACAAATACAATTATGTATATTATCCCGACCTTGACAACAAATCAATTTTCTACTTTTTCAGCAATATTCAACCAAGACTGACCATCAACGGAGTAAACAAAAGTCTGACAAGCAACAAATATGCCCGACCAACCGAAAATCGTTTTGGAAATGAGTCACAACCCGTTGAGGAATTCAGCATGACATTGTGCGCCGAAGAATCGGCGGCAGAGGACAAGTTGTCTGTTGTGGAAAACGGTCAAGTTGTGGAAGGGCTTTACACTTTGACTTTGCAGTTCACACGTCACACATGCACAAATGGAGAAGAACAAGAGGAAAACAATTTTCAGTTTACAAGCCAAAACTTCAATGGGCAAGAAGATGGAAGTCCCCTTCTTACATACAGTTTTTATGTTGTCGACAAGGACAAGTATCAGCAAGAAAACAGCAAGCCAACCATAACTTATGACGCTTTTGACCAAAATGTAGAATTTAATGACACACGTGCCACACTTTCTTATGCCCTTTACAGCAATTTTTCTTCAAAAGGAAATACCGACAAAATTCCTCATATCGATTTTGACTACACAAGATACGAGATTGACATAATCAAAGATTTGACAGGCGAAAGTCCAAAAACGGCTCAAATCAAATACAACACTGACGAGCAAAATGGTGAAGCACCGATTGTTTTGACAGAGTCATCATCTGACATCGTAAAACTTGTCTATTCAACAGAAAAAAGTATGGCAAGATTGTATTTCACAGATGTTGGCGCTTACACACTGACTTTGAAAGCAATCAAAGTTGTGGATTTTGGCGCTGAGCAAACTGTTCAAAAGTACGATTTGAATGGTTTGAGTGCAGTGACAAAAAGAATCGAAGTACATATGTTTGGCTATCAAGCAAACTACACCTACTTTGATGCAGAGCAAACCTCCACATCTTCTTTGCCACTTAAAGAACTGAAAGATTACAAATTGAGCGATGACAAAGGCAATGTGACTGACCAAAGTGGCGAATTTGTTGACGGGACATTTATTGATGGCGCCGACATAACTAGCCAATTTTTGAATTCGAATTCTGATTACTCTCAAAACAACAATACAACATTCACTCCGACAAAAATTTTGCAATTCTTGAACGGCAAAACCCCTGTACAGACCAATCAACCTCCAATTCAGTTTACTGCCAATGCAACTTTGGCAAATGTGGCAAGTTGGATTTACACAACGGCACAAATCAACGATTTTGAAACTACCGGCAGCAGTCTGAATGGCGAAAATCTGTATTCTTCATCATTCACTGGTCAAACTGAAAACACTCCTGGAAAATACATCTATATTATCGCCTACAACTACAATGCTTATCGCGAAAACGAAAACACACAGGGCACATTGAACAACGTTTTCTATCAAGTTTTCTACTTTGAGATTTTGAAAGAACTGAAAGATATCACAATCACCGCTTCCAACAAAAAGATAAACAGCAACGATTTTGTCAATCAAAACGTTGTGATAAACGACACCACAAAGTTGGACAAATACAACAAAGATGTCACCGTGCAAATCTATGCTTATGATTTTGCACCAAACAAAGGTTTTGAGGACAAGAAAGATTTTGTTTACAGAGCCGACTTTGGTGGCGAAAACGGAATTTCGTTGGCAGAACTTGACAAAAGTCAAAGCAACACAGCAACTTTGACTGAATCGGCTTGCTATACCATACGTTTGTATTACACAAACGAAATCAAAAAAGACCGTTCAATCTTGAATATCAAAACAGGCAAAAAATATCGCCGAGAGACTGTGTTTACGATAGACAAGGACACAAATTTTGATATCACAAAGCGAAATTTTGAAAAAGCAACCGCCTCCTCCTACAAAAATCATTCAGTTTTGACAAACTTTTCGACAAATCAATATGTGGCACTTTCTTGGAAAGAAAAAGATAGCAAAGCAAAAACCTATGCTTATTATCACTATTTTCCACTTTTGAGCGGTGCTGACGGGCAATATTATCCAACTTCAGATGAGAGTATCAACTCCATTCTTGAGCAAATGATTAAGTCCGGAACTGATGACAATTCCTACATTCCTGTAAACAGAGTTTTAAATCTTGCTGACAACACTCATGATTGGCTTCCATATCTTGAAAACACCACCGGAAAAGACACTTTGTCAGAGCAATCGCTTTTCACTGACCCTGGACTTTATGTGCTTGATGTTTATGACGAAGCGGGCAACCACTCATATGATTTGTTTGTAATTGATGATTCCAATCCAATATTTGCTCTTTATGACACAAAATACACCCTTCCAAGCACTTCACAATTTATTCACGAAAAATCCACACTTTACTGGGGAAAATACAAAGTAATTTACATCAACGGTCTTGAAAACATCTTTAAAGATTACACTTTGGGAGAAGATTCTGATATAGACTTTTCCGGTGTGATAAGCACAGTTTTCACCGACAAAAATGGCACAAAATCAAAAGAAATCTTTAAGACTGTTTATCAGAAATTGTATCAACCTGAGTTTATCAAAGAAATAACAGTAAGAGATGATGAAATAGAAGATAGAGATGGAGTGAGCCGTTTAATCTCAAATTACAGCGGACTTTATTTGGCAGTGCCTATCAACAATGTGACTCACATGACAGATGTCAACGACCCTGACAAAGGATATGTTGAAAGACAAAATGTCAACTCTCAAGAATTGAATTGCGACAAGGAAATCACCTACACAGTTATGATACGCGATGCCTCCAACAGCAAGATGGACGTCCTTTACAACGAAGATGCACTCATTCAATATACAAATTACTTCAGTGCAAGACAGACAATAATTGTAAGTTTTGATGATTCGCAATTCTTCATTCAGTACAGCGAAGGTGATGAAATCAGATATCTTGCATCAAACAACACCGAAGTTGAACAACTTTCTGACGTTCAAGACGAAAAACATCAAAAAACTGAACAACTGACAACCTACTTAAGTCCTACTCGCATGAGCAAAGCCCTTCAAGTAACATTTGTTCCAACTTTAAAAACAAACAAAATACAAGTTGAATCAATTACAATGGATTTTTACGCATACGAACAGGGCAGCAAAGATGTGAACGGCGTAACATATTATTACAGAAAACTTGCAGACAATCCTACAGAATCAAATATCGAATTGTACAAATATAACGCAGATGACTTAACACAAGATCCAAAAATTCCAATTGATATCAAACTTGAAAACAATATTACAACACCCGGCAAATATGTTATCACGCGTACATACAACCTTGAAAACGACAACACATACAATGAAAAAGACTATTATAAACGCCAATATGTTTTGATTGTAGACCGCAACGAAGTGATTTCAAGTCAAACCCCGATTGGTGAGCATTCGGAAAGTTTGGTCGGTGGAGATATTTTTGTTGCTATGTACGACACCGGAAAAACCACAGACCTTGTTGTGACATTTCCAAACAGTGAAGCGGGCAACACCAACAACGGTTCGTTCTACAACAACGGAGATGTTCAGGCTAGACTTACAACAAACAAACTTCCAGTAAATATCTACATTCCTCAATACAAATACACAACTTACGTAGAAAAGACGGAAACAGGCAACGGCTATGAGTTTGATGTAAAATACAATTTTGCAGAAGACAACTCCGACAGTATGAACTTTTTCAAAAAAGACAATTTGATCAAGGAATATGCACTTTATGCAGAATTGCGCCGAGGAAGTGTGGATTCATCGCCTATCGCAGTGACTTCAAACAGCAAGAATCCAACCCTTGAAAATGTTCAAGCAGATGAAAACGGATTTTTAAAATTTTATAGTTATGAAAACGGTGAAACAGAGTTTGGTCAGTTGACAGAGGCAGGAAGTTATTTTGTGACGGTTTATCAAGGTATGTTTGGTGAAGGCTTAGCCGAAAACAATTATCAGCAATCAATAACCTTCCAATTTGACATCATTCAAACAGAGCCTGATTTTACAGTTGAAACTTCTGTTTCAAGCACAATAGGCAAAAGACCTTTGCAATCCACCTTAAGTCCAGACTCACAAATCAAAGAAACATACTATACAAATCAATCTTTGCTTGATGTTATTTGGCAACACAGCGACAATCAATTTATGGCAAACATAGATGTGACAAAGATTCATTTCAGCACAGCATCAAACACAAAAGGTTTTGATTTCAACTTAAATGACCCGTCTGATGAGCATCGAAATATTTGGAACAACATTCCGCAATTGCAATCCAACGGCAACTATCTTGGCACAATCGATTTGCAAAAACTTGATGGAGTTTACCAAGATGGTGGTTTTGTGGACATCACAATGTACTACGAAAATCACGATTTGGTTGTGGACTCAAACGGAAACAACTTGTATCATTTTGTAACAAAACGAATCATTGTTGACTTGACTGCCCCTGACAAAAACGTGGAAGATCTTGTGGACAAATCTTTGCAAAACTCAAAAATTGACAGCAATTTGTTCAACAGGTCGGTCTTGCGTTCTTATCAAAAGGCAAATTACACACCAAGCACAGACAAATCAAACCGAAGTTACAACCTTAGTCAAGGCTCTGACAGTGGAAACATTTTTGCATACTATTCATATGTGGTCACAAAAGATTTCATAAACACCTTAAGACAAAACACTGGCGATGTTTCAACATATATAAATCGTTTTGCTGAAGGTGTGAAATATTCTTCTTCCGCTCAACAAGAAACTTCTCCAAGTGGTTTCTACGAGTCAAATTACAACAACATAAACGATATTGGCGAGTTGGAAGTTGGTGCTTATTATGAGATTGTGGAAATAGACCGCGCAAGAAATATGGCAATCTACACAATATTTGTCACCGACCAAAGACAAAGCGGACGCAATCTTATCACCTACACCACCGACCAAGATGAACAAAACGTTGTCAACTACACTTCGGATGATATGTTTGCAGTGCAAAGTCATAGCGGTGCGATAAACAACATCTATGCGCGCATGGGCTTCAAATTGCAAAACATAGACTTCTTTGGAGATGTTTGGTCACCATTTACGGTCAGAACATACTCCCGTCAAAATGGCCAGCCTGTTTCAACAACGCGCACACTTATGCTGTCACCTTGGCAAAAGGGCTACGCATATGTGTTTGTTGGACAAAGTACTCCACAGACCATTGCCATAAAAGATTTGATAGATGGAACTCAAAGTTTAAGCGACAAGCATTGCATCACCATCACAAACAGGCTTAATCAAACTGACACAAACTTTTATGTAAACATCCGAAACATCGGACTCAATCACACAATGTCAAACACAGCAAATCGAGAGTTTATCAGTTTTTCAAATGTTTCTGACGCACAACTTCAAAACACAACAACGGCAAGCAACACCCCGTTTGTTGTAAGCATGAAAATCAGTGTAAACGGCAACGCTATCTATGCTGACGAAAATGGTGAGCCTGTTCAAAACAAACTTGGCTACGCACAGGATTGGAAAAACTTTACAAGCACAACTTCTTCTTGGAATGAAAGCGAAACAATACGCGTTATGATTTCCGGCGACCAACTTGTTTTTGAAATAAATCCAAACCTTGCAACAATATCCTCAAACGACCGAATTTTGTATGAATTTACAGACAACTACGGCCAAACATACAGCGAAGTTCACTTGTATCACGAGTCAATCATCTCACGTGAAATCGGCTCCGAAAAAGAGGAAGACAAAGTGTACGCCTATTACGACGAAAACGGAGATTTGATTTATATTGTCCGTGACGGATTCCAATACACATTCAACACAAACAAATACAGTGTAGAGGCCAAAGAAGTGATAGTCCAAAACGTAGATGGCACAACAACAAAACAAACAATCAATCTTACAAATGCCTCCGAAGGTCACTCATATGGGAGCAACGGAACACAAATCAACACCTACAAAGTCAATGACAAGTCACAGGGTTACAATTTGAATTTTGTTCTCAATATTTCAGATGCAACAACACAAAAGTTTATCAAATCTATTCAATTCAAGTTGTATGACGAACTCCTTCGTCCAAACTCTGACCCTCAAGTCAACACAGCAGGTCAATACAAAATTTTAAACGCGCGTGGCGAGATCGTCAACGACCAAATTACAAATTCTTTGAATGGTGAATTGGGATACTTCTCACAACTGAGAGTTCAATTCAACAGGTCGGAAACATTTTTGCCTGTCAAAGTTTGGGCAAAACAAGTCACTGAAGACGTTTGGCAAGAATTGACATCAGGATCAAGGCTTCAAAATGTTTCGGGCGAAACTGAAACATGGCAATTGAAGATTTGGTATGACACACAGTTGCAAAATCAATACGGCAACGCACAATACGTTTTTGAAGACGTGCCAAATTCTCAAATCTATTCCTTCAATTTGACATCACTTACATCATATTACTGGGTTGAAAAAGTTACGAACGGCACAAGAAGTGTTGTCCAAAAAAGCGGAACAATATATCGTGCAGAAGAAGACAACACACAGTACTCCAACCATTATATAGTAAACGAAGGCGATCGTGTTGAAATCATGCTAAACAGCGAACAAAACCTTGCATACGAAAAAGTTCATGAATATGAAAAGAACAATGTCAAGAGTGAAAAGTATCGCGTTTACAGCAAAGAAGACAGCCAAACGAATTATGAAACATATCTCATAGTCACCTACGTGCCAAATGTTTCAAATTTTGTAACAACATTCTACACTTACAATACCGACGGTGTGATTGACACAAACAACAACTTGGCAAACAGAAATTCTGCAAATTTGATTATACCAGACGGCAACAATCTTGACAGAGTTCAGTTGCAATGGTCAAAATATAATGCTTTGCCGGAAAACGAGATTTCTATTGAAGTCACACTTCACAGCACAGGTTTGGAAGGCGGACAAATCGTTCTTAATCCAACAGTTTACTCCGGCTCAAGAACTTTGACCAACGGCACAACAAGTGCATTCAATTACATCTACTTGACAAATTCCGGAATGTACACCATAAGATTTGTCGATGTTGCGGGAAATGTAAACAAGTTTAAGGTTGGAAATGATGAATACGAGCAATTTACATTTGTATTTTTGAAAGATGTGCCTTTCACAATCACCTACACCAATCCGCTTACACAACAACAAGAAACAAGTTTGCCAATAAAACAAGCGGTTTACAACGGCGCCGTCACACTTAATATAGATCGAAACACTTACACTTCGGCATACTACTCGATCTATCCTGCACTTGCAGAAGTGAAAAGAAATGGAATTGTTCAAGAAATTTCGACGAGTGGCACAAGTTTCACCTTCCAGGATTCTGGATATTATGAAATAAAATTCTCGGCTCAAAACAACAATCAAGAACTTCGCAGCGAAACTTATCAATTTACAATAATAAATTCCGATGAATACAAAATTTCATATGTGTACAACAAATATTCAAACTACTATGTTGAAAATGTTTTGAAAAATGGCAATGACATAACTGAGCAACTTATACAATCACTTGATGTGGGCAAAGTTTTGATAAATGGTCAACTTTATATGACAGAACTGCCTATATCCTATCTGGATCAAAACACTGGCGAAGGTGAATACACAATCACCATCAACAGCAACAATCGTCTTCTAAGAGACTACATTTCAACCTTTACGTTTGTTGTGAAGATTTATTCTGGAACGGCTCCTCTGCAAATATCCCTAAAGCAAGGAGATTCCACAACCGGCACAATCACCATTCTATACAACCCACGAAACATCTTTTTGGAGATGGGAGAATCAACTTTAAGAATTGCAAAATTGCTTGATGAAGGCAATATCGGAATTGGCACAACAATAAATATCAACAGTCAAAGTGCCGAAATCGGACAGACCTTGTCAATAAGTTCAACGGGAACGTACTTTATCCAGATTATTTCGCCAAGCGGCAACTTGCTGTTCAGTTACAAAGTTACGCGAAATGAACCTATGAATGCAGCCTCGATAATCGCAATTGTTATTTCCGCAGTTGTGCTTGTTGCAATCATATTCATAATCATAAAACTGAGAAAACGAATCTCTGTAAAATAAAACAAAAAATCCGCTACTGATTTGTAGTGGATTTTTTTTAATGTTTTGCAATTTTAACAATATAAAATTATGATTACCAACAACATTTGTAAAATAAAAAAAGAGCAAATGCTCTTTTTTTATTTCTTCAATTCTTTGTCAAGTTTTACTTTTGACACAATGAAGTAGATGATCACACCTGCAAGGATAAGCACGGAAATCACAATCAAAACTGTGCCAATCACTTGATATGTTGTTGTGCCATCACGAGTTTCCGCAGTAACCTCAAATGAGAATGTTTGAGATGATTTGTTGCCAACGGCATCGGTAACTTCAACAACCAAAGAGTAAGTGCCAACTTCGTCTATGTTGAAGAAAAGTTGATCGTCTTTTGAAAGCTCTTCATCAGGCTTGATTTCTTCGCCGGTAGATTTGTTTGTCAAGGTTGCTTTTCTAGGGAATTCAAATGCCTCGTCAGAACCTAAGTCAATAACGTCAATAGCACTCAAATCAACTTTCAAAGGTGATTTCAAAAGGTCGCTAAGTTTGTAAGAGTCTTTAATTTCAAACTCTTCAAAACTCATTTCTGGGCCAATATTGTCACCGACAGCGATTTCGTAAACAACAGGATCTGCGGCATTTCCATTTGTGTCATACACGTTGTAAGTCACTTTGTAAATACCATCGCTGTTGTCTGGGAAAGAATCAAATGTGTGGTCTTCAAATGGATTGTTGTCCTTTCCGTTGCTCAAAGAGTAAACATGACGTCCGGTTACAGAGCCTGTTGAACCTGCCGAAGCAAGTGTCCAAGACAAAACAATTTGAGATCTGTCACGGTCAATATCATCGATTCCTGTTGCGTTTGGCTTTACTTGAATACCATAAATTGTCAAAGCCCCAACTTTTCCTTCAGCATCTTTGGTGAGTGCTGTTGGATAGTCATAGTCGATAAGTTCCGGAGCAGTTGAATCTTGAACAACAACACGATAAACGTCACTTTCAAGTTTGTAGTGCTTCAATTCTTTGAAAGCATCTTCTGCACCCTCAGCAGCAAAGATTGAGTCGTTCCATCCATCTTCCACTGATTTAGAGTTAAATTCCTCTAATCCACTTTCGCCTTCTTTAAAAATCTTAAAGCCATTTTCATCATTAACGACAAAGTAAGTTTTTTCAGACGAAACAACTTTGAATGCACTATTGTCATCTGCTGCGTAAATTTTTGCAGTTTTGTCCTTGTTTGTGTATTCTATATATCCGCCTTCCTTGTACGTAGGCATTCCGGTCGATTCATCTGCTTCCACTGTCATTTCTTGGTATTTCATTGTTTTGTAATTGTAAACAATCAAATCAACTGTAAACACAAAATCGTATGTTCCGGTTTTTGTTGGACGGAAGACATTTTCAGTGCCATATGTTGCTGACCAATTTGTTGCAAGATTATTCTCGTTTACGCCAAGAACAACATAATCTGTGTTGTTGTAGCCATCATGTCCTGCTGTGTAGTTTGTTTTTGTATCTTCTGCAGTGTAAACATCATATGTCACACTTCTTGGAATTTCGTAATTTACAACAGGAACTGGGATTTCAATTCCGTCAGTCAAAGTGTCAAGTTCAACAGTTTGATTTTTTGCAAAACTTGGATTGATAACTGGTGGTTGAATAATAACACGTGGTTCAACTTTGTAAGTTTTGAAATATGCAATAGTATTGTTGTTGCCGTCCGAAACACTGATCGTAACATGATAAGTTCCTTCATAAGAAGCAACAAATCTTCCGCCATAAACCTTGTAAGTTCCTATTGTGCCGTTTGCAACTTTTCTTTCGTGATGTGAGCCTGTTGAGTGAATTGGCAATGATCCTGTTTCACGTTCGCATTCGATAGCAATGTCATAGGTCATAAAGCCAACGGCGTCATCGTAAAATTCAAGAGTTGGAAGAGCGATTTCTGTGCCTTGTTCGTAAGTTGCAGCAGTTTCATTGTCAATAACATCATGCAAAGATGGAGAGAAACTGTCTATCACGCTTGAAATTGTAACGGTTTTTGCGTAAATTCCGACATTTCCGGCATCATCAAACACATAAACAAAAATTTGAAGTCCCGTAACTTTTTCACCGGCTTCACTTAGATCAATAGTGTAAGAAGAAGCATCAGTGTCAGTAAGTTCGGTGTAGCCGTCAGTGGAATCAGTATTATAAGTCTTGTATTTTTCAGTCAAAAGCACGCCGTTGTCGTCTTTAATTTTGTCAATTGCTTTCCAAACTTCGTCAAGTTTTTTGTCGCCAGTAAACTTTCCTGTGCTTACACTTTCATCATACAAGTAACGATAAAGTGTGTGCATTTGCATTCTGTTGTCATATGATTCTTTTTGCCAAGATGGAGCGTTGAAAGTCAAAGTTGTGTTTGGAAGATAAGAATCTTTAAGACCTGTTGAGAAAACAACTTGTGGAGCATCGTTGTCAACCAAAGTTGAAACGATTGTCATGGAAACTGTTCTGTGAGTGGAAGTGTTTCCTGCAGCATCTTTCACAACATAGTGAATAACATAGTCGTCATTTCCTAAATCACCATTTTGGTTGCTTCCGAATGTTTTGTCCGAGTCGATATATGCAAAACCAAGTTTGGCAATTTCTTCAGGAGTTTGTGTTTTCAGCCAACTTACAAGAGTGTTTCCATCTGTAATAGATTCGCCAAAAACCGATGCACTTTTGAATGTTTTGTAAATTTCGTCACTATTTTTGTTGTCAACAACAATAAGATATCTCTTTTCTTTCAGCCAATCAAGCATATCTTTGTCGCTCTTGATTTGCTTGCCTTCAGCATTTATTTGTTTTCTGATATTATAATCATTTGTAATAAGATTGTCATATGCACTGTTTGCGCCAGTTTCACGATAGTTGAACACGAGGTTGTATTTGTCGTAATCTTTTATCGTCAAAACTGTTTCTTCTTCGTCAAGCATAATTTCACGATACATGTCAACGCCCGGTGTGTTGTATTTCGAAACATTGTCTGTCATGCCAATTGCGTAAACAACAACACCGTTTGCCACAGAATATGACTTGCTTTTGTAAGCCTCGTCAACATATTCATCATTTTCGTCATAAGAAGAAGCGTCATAAACAATTGCAGTTGGTGCTTTTTGATCCTTTACACCGTTGTTTCCGTCTCCGCCTTTGAATTCATATGCATATTTGTTGTCATTCAAGTTGGAACGTTCGTTTCCATAATAGTCACGAATGGTGTATATGAATGAATAATATCCATCTTGAAGCGGAGTGAATTTTGTAGGATCTTTCAAAGTGCCGTCTGCGTTAAGTTGATCGGCATAAAGTAAAGCACTGTCTTTATCATCTGGATTCACTTTGATATCTTTGATCTCTGTGTTGTATTGTCCTTCGCGAGTTGTTTTGAAGAAAACTTTCACGTTGTATGCAACATCAACTTGTTCGTTGGCAGGAGTTGTGTCAGCAGATGTCAAGCCGATTGCTTTTGGCAGTTTGCTTTCAACACCTGTTTGTCCGTTGTCAATCCAATCAGAGTCAAGGTCAAGTTTAATATCATAATTTTTGTAATGATTGTGTTTTCCGTCGTCAGTGAAAACGGTTGTTGTTTTTGATGCAGATGTCACAAAGTGAGCAACACCTTTACCATTGTCAGCACTTGCGTTTCTTACATAATAAGAGTAACGGATAGTGTAAAGCCCAGCAAGATAGTCTTTATCTGAGAAAACCGAGCCAGAGATGAAAAATCTTCCATTCTCCTCACTCACTTCAACATCTTTGGCATTGTGTCCGCCGTTTGCTGTGATCAAAACGTATTTGTCAGCAACGCCACCCTCTTGTCCAACTTTTGCTTCAGCCTCAGCAAGAGTTTTTGTTGTGTAGAAAGCAACCCCTTCAATTTTTTCATCTTTATCGTCATGAATCTCTGGAAGTGGAATATTCATGTCGATGTATGTGTTTTTGTCTTCTTTGCTGTGAGCAAGAGAAAGATCAATAGAACTTGGCAATGGAATAGAAGTGTCAACAAAATTTACAGATGCTTTTGGCAATTTGCTGACAACATTAAGTTTGTAAGAGTTTGTTTGCTCCTCACCTTTTTCACCAATTTTATAGTTGTAAGAGTAAGTAATTTGATAAGTGCCCTCTTTTTCGACCTTAAAATTAAAACTTTTGTTATCTTCGTTAAGTCTTACATCTTCGCCCAAAATAGAAACAGAAATGTTTGAAGAAACAAGTGTTACTTGTTGTTCTCCTTCAGTTGCAAGTTTTTGATTATTTTGGTCGGAATCGCCAACTTTCCAACCAGTATTTCCTCCGATATATGCGACTGGAATGGTGTAAGTATCGCCCTTCAAAACTTCTGTTTGAACGCTTTCTTTACTGTTTCCTATGGTGATGAAATGATAATCAACGTCGCCGTCTGAAGCAAGTGCAACAATCCCGTTGATTGGAAAGCACAAAACAGCCAAAAGAAAAGCGACTGCAATCACAATCCCCCTAAAAAATACAGAGTGTTTTTTATTTTGATTCATAGCAAATCTCCTAATTGTATGAAATATGATAACACAAGTATCATAACCTAAATCCGACGTGTAAGTCAAACAATTTGTTCACTTGCCGCCGAAATTTACAAATATTTTGCGGAAGCAAAAAATTTATATGTAAGTGGAAAAGCACTTTTCTTGTCGAAAGATGTTGCGCTTTCCAAAGACAAAAAGCAGACCAATGTTGAAAGTCTGCCTTGAAAATTAGATATTGTAAGTCACTTTAACGCCCGGTCCCATTGTGGAAGCGAGTGTAACGCTTTTAATGTACTGTCCTTTTGCGGCAGCAGGTTTTGCACGAACGATTGCGTCCATAACTGTGTTGAAGTTTTCAATCAACTTGTCTTGTCCAAAACTCTTTTTGCCGATAATAACGTGAACATTGTTTGTTTTGTCCAAACGATATTCCACCTTGCCAGCTTTGACATCGTGGATTGCTTTTGTGACGTCAGTTGTGACAGTGCCACTCTTTGGGTTTGGCATCAAGCCCTTAGGTCCAAGGATTTTGGCAATTCTTCCAACAACGCCCATCATGTCAGGTGTGGTGATGCAGACATCAAAATCAAGCCATCCGCCGTTGATTTTTGCAACAATTTCTTCTGCGCCAACAAAGTCAGCACCTGCTTTTGTTGCTTCGTCTGCTTTGTCGCCACGTGCAATAACAAGCACGCGTACAGAACGGCCTGTTCCGTTTGGAAGAACAACCACTCCACGCACTTGTTGGTCAGCCTGACGGCCATCAACACCCAAGCGAACGTGAAGTTCTATCGTTTCATCAAATTTTGCCGTTGAAGTTTTCAAAACGTTGTCCATAGCGGTTGAAACATCATAAGATGCAAGTTTTTGAAAACTTTCAAGACTTTTTGTGTATCTTTTTCCTCTTTTCATCTTGCGTCCTCCGTTCAGTCAACCACTTCAACGCCCATGCTTCTTGCGGCGCCTGCAATCATTGACATTGCACTTTCAATACTTTCTGCATTCAGATCAGGAAGTTTTGTTTCGGCAATTTTTCTGATTTGCTCTTTCGTGATTTTTCCGACCTTTTGTTTGTTTGGTTTTGCAGAGCCCTTGTCAAGTCCGATTGCCTTTTTGATAAGCACTGCTGCTGGTGGAGTTTTGAGTTCAAATGTGAACGACCTATCTTCCAAGATAGTGATCACAACAGGAATAATAAATCCTGCTTGTGCAGCGGTTTTGTCGTTAAACTCCTTAACGAAAGCCCCAATGTTGATACCGTGAGGTCCAAGAGAAGAACCTACTGGTGGTCCCGGAGTGGCTTTGCCCGCTTCAAGTTGCAATTTTACAACTGCTTTAACTTTTTTTGCCATTTTATACCTCCTATGTGGTGAATGTTGAGCCTTGGCACTGGCTCTCCCACAGATTGTCAGTTTTATGTCATAACGGACAATATTTTCGTGAAAATCGGGTTGAATTTTCAGGAAATATCAATTAAATATGCTTCAATAATTCTGGTCTTTCTTCGACCAACTTTTTTGTGCCCTCGTGAACTGTGTCCCAAAAAGGTTTTTCAGAAAATGGAACAATTTCGGATGGCTCATCGTCTCGTCTATTCACATATTCTTTTATTGCTTTTTCAACAACCTTTCCCTCATGTGTCAAAACAACGTCAACCAAGTCGCCTTTTTCTACCATTTCTTTCGCTCCTCAAATTCTTATTGTTGCACTTTGTGAACTTGCTCAAAAGTGAGTTCAACATTGTTTTCTCTGCCAAACATTTCAACAGTCACTGTCACAATTCCTGCCTCAGGATTCACAGCGACAACACTGCCAATTTGTTTGTCCAAAGGCCCGTCAATGATTTCAACTTTGTCGCCAACGGCAAGGTCTGTTTCAACCTTAATCTTTTCAAGACGCATTTTCATAACTTCTTCGTCAGTAAGTGCAAGCGGACGACCTTTTGGTCCAACAAAACCAGTGATGCCACGTGTGTTTGTTATGTTGTGCCACAAATCATCTCCATAAATCATTTTCACCAAAAGATAGCATGGCATACTTTTGCGTGTGACAAGTTTTTTCTTGCCGTTTTTTTCTTCAATCACATCTTCTTCTGGAATGATGATGTCAAAGATACGGTTTTCAAGATTAAACTTTTTTACAACAGTTTCCAAATTTTCTTTTGCCACATTTTCATATCCTGAAAAAGTGTGCAAAACATACCATTTTGGTTCGCTTGAATAGATGTACTCCATAAAAACTCCTAAATCTAAACAAAATTATCAGCCAAAGAATCCGTTGCCAATCAAAAGATTGACAAGCCCTCCCAAAAGCCAGTTTACAGCAAACAGAAAGACGCCAAAAATCACAACAAAGGCAATAACAACACTTGTCTTTTTGACAACCTCTCCAAAAGTTGGCCATGTCACCTTTTTAAGTTCGGAAACAGTTTCCTTGGTCTTTTTCACAAGCCCAGTGCGGTTTTCTTTGTCCTTTTTCTTTTTGTCTTTCTTCTTGTCTTTTGCATTTTTGTCCTGCTTGTTGGCTTTTTTGCCATTTTGCACAACAACACCTTCAGAAATTTGGTCTTGCTTTAAAGACTGTTTTTCGTCAAGTTTTGCATCAAGTTTTTTCTGCTTCTTAGACATAAATAAAATCTCCTTTTTGGGAAACATCTGACCCTTTGGTCATCTTTGGTTTTTGCTTATTTTGTCTCTTTGTGTTTTGTGCGTTTGTTGCATCTTGGACAAAATTTGTTGATTTCAATTCTTTCTGCATTTGCAGAAGTGTTTTTCTCTGTAGAATAGTTTCTTTCATGACATTCTGTACATTCCAGAGTGATTATTTTGCGTTTTGGTGCTGCCATTATCTTTCTCCTAACAAAAAAACTAACACCCGCAAGCGGTAGTGTCAGCCTTAAATATATCACAATAAAATCTTTATGTCAAGTGTTTTTGAAGAACAAATCAAGAAATTTGTCTATTTGTCAAGTTCAACAACAGCGTCGATGTACATAACTGTTTCATTTTCTTTGCACTTTGGAAGCAAAGTTTCAAGTTTTGTTGGCATGTTGCAGTCTGTTTCATACTTTGTGGCATAAGCAAAGAAAACAGACAAAAGGTCTTTGGCATAAACATATGCTTCGGACATGTTTTTTCCAGTTGTGTAAATATTAAGGTCTGGAAAAATCACCTGATAACTTCCGTCTTCATCTTTCACAAAAATTGCAGGGTACAAAAATTGTAACTTTTTCTTCATATTATCTCCGCACTACTATATTAGTTTACCACAAAGAAATAATTATGCCAAACAAAAAAACAAAAAAATACCGCTTTTTTGCGATATTTTTTAATTTTGTACGTTTTTTCTTACAAATTTCTTCCAGGTGTAAGGTCCCAAGGCTCTCTTCCAAAAATTTCTTTTTGTCCTTTGAAATATCTTTCGTAAGCTTTTTCAACTGTTGTTGGTTCGATAACGCGACGAACATTTCCATCAGCACAAATTGTGACAACAGTTTCAAATCCATTCATTTTTGCTGTGACCTTTGAGCCGGCTTCTGCTTCCTTTTGGATTGCTTTCCAATCTATCTTTGTCATATCTATTCACCTCCGTGTGTGATTTCTTTTCAACTGCCCATATCATAGCACATTTTTTTTGTTTTGTAAATAGGTTTTTGAAAAATTCTTGAAAAATTTTTAGAAAGAGTTTTTTGTTCGCCGCCAAAAATGTAATATAAAATAACTATAGAGAAACAAGTTTAATTTCATATTACAAAATTCATAATCTTTCCACTACATTTTTTCAACACTGTCAATGCCAAGTGTCCAAAGCGCTTTTTCAAGGCAGGCTTTCACAAGCAGACACAAACACAAAAGTTGGTGACGTTTTTCCTCGTTTGGCTCGGACAGAATTTTTTGATTGTTGTAGAAGGTTGAAAACGCACTTGCAAGGTCAAAGACAGCGGTGCACAAAGCGTTGAGTGAATAAGCATCATAGCAAACTTGATAGGCCGAAATGAGTTTCAAAATGGCCAAAGCAATATTTCGCTCTTCCTTTGTTTGAATTAAAAAACTGCAATTTTTGCCGCATTTTTGCACATTTTTTTCAAAATTTGCTTTTGTCAGAATAGAATTTATTCGAGCAATTGTGTACTGAATATAAGGTCCTGTTTTTCCATCAAAAGACAAAAATTTGTCGATATCAAAGACATAATCTTTTTCGACAGTGTTGGAAAGGTCGCCAAATTTCATTGCTGCAACACCAATTTTTCTTGCAAGTTCGCTATCTCCCACAATGCCGTTTGCCGAAAGTTTTTCGCTTGCTTTGTCAATCAAAAGTCCAACCACTTCTTTCAAACGCACAACGCCGCCGGACCTTGTTTTGAAAGGTTTGCCGTCCTGACCATTCATTGTGCCAAAGGCAATATGAGTCAGTTTTTGATTTTCCGGCGACAAACCCGCCATTTTGCAGCAACGGAAAACTTGCTCAAAATGTTGCCCTTGACGATTGTCGGTCACATAAACAATTTCGTCCGGCATGTAATCTTTGTTTCTCATCAAAATTGTGGCGATGTCTGTGGTGGCATACAAATCCCCGCCGTTGTATTTTTTGATTATTGCAGGCGGCATAGGATTTTTGTATCGCTGTGGCTCGTCCTCACTTTTCTTTGGAATAGGCACATGCTCACCTTCGCGTGCCACATCAACGACAAGCGCACCCTCGCTTTCGCGTGCAAGATGCTTGTCAACAAAAATTTTGACCGTTTGGTCTATATAACTTTCCGCATCGCTTTCGCCAAGATAAAAATCAAAACCACAATTCAAAAGAGCATAATTTTTTTGTATTTCACTGACAGAAAGTTGTCGTATTTTTTTGTAAATAGTAAAATACGGCTCCTTTTTTTGTTGAATGTAAAGTGTAAACAAATCGGCTTGCTGCTTGAATTCTGTGTCCTCTTCTTTTCGTTTGGAGGCTTTTGGATATTCGTCATTCAAAACGTCCAGTGTCACATTTTCAAGCGAAATATTTGAAAAATCAGCGTTTTTTTCGGTTTTTTCGAAGAATTTATCCAAAAATCCATCTTCTTTGAGTTGCAAAAGTGTCAGTCCCATTTGTAGACCGTAGTCACCCAAATGTACATCTGCCAAAGTTTTGTCGCCAAGCACAAGATGTAATCTTTTCAGCGCTTCGCCAACTATTGGAGAACGCAAATGTCCAACATGCAACTCCTTTGCAACATTTGCACCGCCATAGTCAAAAAAGACAAGTCTAGGTTTTTCAACCTGTTTTACACCCAAGTTTTTGTCCAAAAAAGTATCTTTGCAAAATTGTGAAAGTGTGCTATCTTTGATTTTTATATTTATAAAACCCGGCAAAACCGCAAAAAACTCAAAATTTTGGTCGTTTTTTGTTTGTTCGACAATTTTTTCGGCAAGTTCAATCGGTTTTTGTCCAACTTTTTTTGCAAGAATCATGGCAAAATTGGACTGATAATCGCAAAGTTCCGGACGGTTTGAAAAAGTTACCGAAAGTCCTTCCTTCTCAAATCCCAACTTTTCAATCGCATCCACTAAAATATCTGTAATCTGTTCTTTTATGCTCATACATTTTTCCTTCTGCAAAATATTAACATATTTAAAACAAAACTGCAACAAATAATAAAAAAAAGATGTTTCCATCTTTAATTTCAAATTTCCTGTCGGCTTTTTAAGGCCTTTTCGAGTGTCACCTCGTCGGCAAATTCTATATCACTTCCGATTGAGATTCCTTGTGCAAGTCGTGTCACTTTCACTCCCATAGGCTTCAACAGTTTGGCAATATACATCGCTGTCGCCTCGCCCTCCACATCTGGATTGGTGGCCATAATCACTTCTTGCACACCATTTTTTTGCACCCGCGACAAAAGTTCTTTTATTCGAATGTCATTTGGCCCTTTGTTTTCAAGAGGGTTTATGCAACCAAAAAGCACATGATAAACGCCTTCAAAAGTTTTCACTTTTTCCATTGCAACAATGTCTTTTGGCTCTTGGACCACGCAAACAATCTTTGGATTTCGTCTTTCACAAATTTTACAAAGGTCACCTGCACTATAGTTTCCGCATTCACGGCAAAGTCTGACCTTTTGTTTTGCATCTACAATTGCTTTGGCAAAATTTTCCGCCTTATCTTTGCTGTTTTCAATAATATAAAACGCATAGCGTTGTGCTGTTTTTTGACCAACGCCAGGCAAGGCACGAAAATATTCTATCAATCTCTGAATCGGTTCTTCAAAATCGCTCATCTCACATACCCAAGTTTGGAAGTTTTGCTTTTTCGTCGGCAGAGATTTTTGACATGCAATCGTTGAAAGCACTGACAATCAAATCTTCCAACATTTCAACATCGTCGGGGTCAACAACCTCTTGTTTTATGTGCACGCTTTTCACAGTCCTGTTGCCAAGGCAAACAATTTCCACCATGCCGCCACCAACTGTGGAGCGATATTCAGTATTGTCAATCTCCTCACGAATTCGCTTCATATCCTCTTGCATTTTTTGTGCTTGGCGCATAAGTGACTGCATATTGCCCCCGCCAAAACCACCAAATCCATATCCCATAACTATCTCCTTTTATTTTTTTCCTGGGGAGTCACCAAACTTTTTACGCAGACACGCCACAAGTTTGTGCCTAACCGCTAAAAGTTCGGTTCCCCGTCCCAATCTCCCTCCAATTAACATTTCTTGTTTCAGTTGTCTAATGTTTCAAACAAATTTTTGAATTCTCAAATTTTCAGTTGTAACCTTTTTGTTTAAGTTCTTGCACAATTGGATAACTGTCAAGTTCTTTAATTGGAACATTGTATCTTTTTGACAACTCTTCCAGTCTTCCGTCCAATGTAACATATTTTCCTTCACTGTCAATGTGCATGTCCGCCAAATTTAGCAAATCTAAATATTCACTTTGATAAGGCGAGTTGACTACTCCATGATAATAAACCTCTTTCCAAAATTCGTATCCTTGATTTCTCAAAATCCCCCCCCCGACTACATTGTGCTTTGCATAATCTTTTTCTTCCAAAAATTGATAGCCAACATCATGCAACAAGCCCAAAATATAAAGTTGATGGCACTTTTCATCGGAAAAATTTTTCTCTTTTCCATATTGTTCCAAAAGTTCTGCCACAGCCCAAATATGTTGTTTTCTGTAATCCTTTATCATTTTTCATCCTTCCCTTTATTCTTCCACCTCAATTGTGCCAAACAGGTTTTTCAATTTTTTTATGTCTTTTTCTATTTTTTGTGCACCGCTTTCAAACTTGACGATCTTAAACCCTATATCAAGTCCTTGCCAGCGCAGTGCAGTTTCTATGTCTTTTCTGCCATTTTCCAAAACATCCACCAAAAAAGCGTCTGATGTCCGAATGACAAGTTCGCCATTTTCGATTTGTGCGTTTGTGATGTCTCCGCACGCCACATGCAAGGCAACTTTGTGATGTTCCTTAAGATACAACACCACCTTTCCCCAAACATTGTTGGCAGAAAGTTTGCTTGCATCCACCTCAATTTTCAGTTTTTTTTTGCGTCAAAACCAAGCATTGCATTCAAGCATGTGGTCTCCAAAAGCAGTCTGACCGAAAGTGTGTACCTAAGTTCGCTTTCCGCACCCGAAAAAACTTGCATGTATCTGATAAGGTCCTTTTCGGCAAATTTTTCTGCCTGCGCCTTAAATTTTTCCATAACGTCGTCGGTCAAATTTAAGATTTCTCCAGCATCTTTGCAACTTTTGCAAACAAGCAAATTTCTTGCATGCCTTGACAAATCTTTTGCAAAAACTGCCAAATTTTTGCCTTCTTTCTCTATTTTGTCGATATACGAAAGCACTGCTCCGACGTCTTTTTCGTTTATTTTTTCAAAAAAATCAAGCGTAAGGTCGTGGTCGGTTGTTCCCAAAACTTGCAAAGTTTTTTCTTTTGTTATGTCGTTTTGGCAAAACGCTGAAATACTGTCCGCGATTGAAAGTGTGTCTCTGACACTGCCCTCGCCTGCGCTTGCAATAATTTTCAGACTGTCCGCATCGTATGTGATATTTTCTTTGTCAAAAATCTTTGCAAGATGTTTGGAAAGTTCACTCACACTTACGAGTCTAAAATCAAACCTTACACATCTGGAAAGAATTGTTTGTGGCAATTTGTGCACCTCGGTTGTGGCAAGTATAAAAATCACAAACGGAGGTGGCTCTTCCAAAGTTTTTAAGAGGGCATTAAAAGCACTGTCAGAAAGCATATGCACTTCGTCAATGATATACACCTTGTATTTTGCGCCAACAGGCATAAACTTCACTTTTTCTCGAATTTGCCTTATGTCATCAACTTTGTTGTTGGATGCAGCGTCAATTTCAATTATGTTTATGTCGTTTTCTTGTTCAAGTTGTTTGCAATTTTCACATTCACCACACGCAGAGCCTCTGACAGGATTAAGACAATTGACCGATTTTGCAAAAATTTTTGCAACACTTGTTTTGCCTGTTCCACGAGTTCCGGTAAAAAGGTAAGCATGGCCGATCTGGTCATTCATAATCTGATTTTGCAAAGTTTTGACAATGTGGTCTTGTCCAATCACTTCGTCAAAAGTTTTTGGTCTGTATTTTCTGTAAAGTGCAACGTGATTCATTCTTTTTCCTTTTTAATAATTTTCTCGTGCAATCAAAGTGAAAGCATCAACGTCCAAACTCGTTCCGCCGATAAGCGCACCATTTATTGCAGCATTTGAAAGTATTTTTTTGTAGTTCTTCAATCCGATGCTTCCGCCATAAACAATTGTTATGTTTTGTGCCGCTTTTGGTGAGAATTGAAGTTCAATTTCTTTTCGGATAATTTCCGCCATTTTGGTGATGTCCGAATTTGTGGCAGTTTTTCCAGTGCCAATAGCCCAAATCGGCTCGTAAGCGATCACAACGCTTTCAAGTTCGTTTTCGTAAATTCCTTTCAAATCGTCGTCAAGTTGTTTTCTGACAAAATTTTGTGCTTGCTTGCTTTCGCGAGTTTGCAAGCTTTCGCCAACACACAAAATCACTTTCAAACCGTTTGCAAGCGCTGTTTTTATTTTTTTGTTTACAAGTTTGTCGTTTTCTTTAAACTGGCCACGTCTTTCACTGTGTCCAAGGATTACATAAGTTGCGCCCAAGTCTTTTATCATTTTTGCACTGATTTCACCTGTGAAAGCGCCATTTTCTTCTGCAGAGATGTTTTGTGCTCCATAAAAAACTTTGCTTCCGCCAAGAATTTCTCGTGCCACAGAAAGATGCGTGAAAGGTGGACAAACAACAACGGTGTTTTTTGCTCCCTTAACTTTTGTGGCCAAAGTCATTGCATACGATTTGAACTCACTTGGAGTGGTATTCATTTTGAAATTTCCAATAATAAGTTTTTTCACAACACAATCTCCTTATCTTTATTTATTATTCCCCAATCCTAAAATAACACACTTTAGATAGTATCAATAACCTCCACTGCAGGCAACATTTTTCCTTCCATAAGTTTCAAACTTGCTCCGCCACCCGTGGAAAGATGGTCAATCTTGTCTGCCACGCCTGCCACCTCAATCGCGCTGACACTGTCACCGCCTCCAACAATAGAGAATGCTCCACTTTTTGCCACTGCCTTAGCGATTTTTATTGTTCCGGTTTTAAAACGAGAGTCTTCATATTTTCCCAGAGGACCATTCCAGATGATTTGTTTTGCATCTTTTATGCGTGAGCAGAAAAGTTTTATTGTTTTTGGTCCGATATCCAAACCGACAGCATTTCCTTCAATTTCTGGCACTCGCACTTTTTTAAGTTTTTCGCCGTCCAAAACAAGATGATCAACAGGCAACAAAATTTCCACACCCTTTTGCTTTGCATTGGACAAAATCTCCTTCGCCTCAGCAATAAGATCATGCGACACGATACTGTTTCCGACAGAGACTCCCTTCGCCTGCAAGAAAGTGTAAGCCATTCCCCCGCCAATTAAAATGGTGTCAGCCATGTTTAAGAAATTGTTAATCAAATTCAATTTGTCGTCAACTTTTGCTCCGCCAAAAATTGCCACAAAAGGATGAGCAGGTTGCTTAAAAGCCGCATCAAATGCTTTAAGTTCTTTTTCAATCAAAAAGCCCATTGCGTTTGGCTTTTTCAGAGCAATGCCGTAGTTTGATGCTTGCTTTCTGTGAGCAACACCAAAAGCATCGTCAACATATATGTCGCACAACGAAGAAAGTTGATTGACAAAAGCAGGACTGTTTTCGGATTCACCTTGCTGAAATCTGAGATTTTCCAAAACCAAAATTTCTCCAGGCTTGAGTTTTTCAACCGCTTCGTCAACTTCTGTCCCAACAACCTTTGAAGAAAATTTTACTTTGTTTGGGAAATGTTTCATAAGATAAACCGCAACAGGAAACAAAGACAAAAATTTGTCATAGCCTTTCGGTCTGCCAAGGTGCGAGCAAACAATAAGCCTTGCACCTTTTTCGGCAAGATAAGATATTGTTGGCAAAGCCTCTTTGATGCGATTGTCATTCAAAATGTCGCCCCAATTGTCAAGCGGAACATTGAAATCACAACGCAAAAGCACTTTTTTGCCTTTTATATCTTTCAAATCACGAATTGTTCTTTTCATTCCCCTCACCTACTTAAAAGTATTGTACATCATAGCCTTAAAAAAAGCCAAACAATTTTCGCTGTTTACAAAAATCAACACGATTGTTTTTTCCAGGCATTTTTTAGTATTTCAACGCACTTGTCGATATTGTCGCAAGTGGCAAGTTGAGTACGCAAATTGGCATTCATGTAAAGGCCAGTGGCATACCACAACAAATGTTTGCGGATATATGTTTCAAGCCATTTTTCTTCAAAATTTTCTCGTAGAATTGCAATATGTTTTTCAAGGGCGGCCGCTTTGTCTAAGTTTTTGAGTGTGCCTTTAAGTTCGGAAAAAATCCAAGGCTTTCCTAAACTTCCACGCCCAATCATCACTCCATCAACACCCGTTTGACGCATGTTTGACAGGCTTTGTTGGTCCACAACATCGCCATTTCCAATCACGGGAATATGCAATTTTGCCTTGACAGTTGCAATGGCGTCAAGGTCTGCATGCCCGCTGTATCCTTGTTGTACGCTTCGGGCATGAAATGTGACAAAATCAGCCCCACTTTCCTCGCACATCTTCGCAAACTCCAAAAAATTTTCTGTCTTGTGACCTTTTCGAAATTTGACGGAAACCATCTTGCTTGTTGCATTTTTGCATTGAGAAATAATCTTGCTTGCAAGTGCAAGATTATCCATAAGTGCGGCTCCCTCACCATTTTTTATTATTTTTGGCGCCGGACAACCCATATTTATGTCAAAACTGTCAAACTTTTCCAAAAGTGGACTTTGAATTGCTTTTTCCATAAAATCCGGCTCATGTCCAAAAATTTGGGCTATTTTATATCTTTCGGAAGAAGTTGTAAGCGTCATAAAGCCGGTCTTTTTTGGATTGTGCTGCATCGCTCTTGCAGAAAGCATTTCGCTGACAGTTGCGTCAGCGCCAAAATCACTCGCCACAGCCCTAAAGCCGACATCAGTCACGCCCGCCATAGGTGCAAGTATCAAAGGAAAATCATATTCTTTTTCGCCAAGTTTCATATTTGTATCATAACATAAAAAAACACCTTAAATCAACATTTATCAAAACAAAAAAAGAGCAGTTTGCTCTTTTAATTCAAACCTTTGGCAAGACTTGCAAAACTTTTGAAAGACACAAACCGTTTGCTGGACGCCATGTAATATCTTTTTGTTTGAGGATTGAGATATTTGCGCGGATTTCGTTCTTTTAAAGTAAATTTTCCAAAATCACGCAGCACAATCTCCCCTCCTTTGTTGCATACTTCCAAAATGGTGTCCTTGAAAGTGTTTAAAAACAAATCACATTTTGTTTTTGGCAAGTTTGTTTTTTTTGATAAAACTGCCACAAGTTCCTGTTTATTCATATTCAACCTCCAAAAAAGATTTTTTCCAAGCACACAAAATTTAAACGAAATTATTTTGCTTTTTTGAAAGGAGTTTTGTTTTTCAACTTAGGCAAAATTTTGATTATAAAAGGGGCTGTCAAAACGGTGTAAGTAAGCACTCCAATCATGATTGCCAAGACAAGATTGACAATAGGATGAAAATAGTTGAAATTCAAAAAACAGAACACCGCAACAAACATGACAAGCGTAGCAAAAAGCAAAAGCAAAATGTCTGCAAAGCCAACTGAAAAAGCAATTTCCTTTTTCAATTTGACGATGGCAGCAACACAAATTATTCCTGCCATGGCTATATTGCCTATCACCAATGCAAAGATGTTGACAGATGGCACACTTGCAAGAAAAAACGAGAGGACGGCTTTCACAAATCCGCCTATCGCGGTGGCAATCAAAATAAAATTAAACTGCCCGTTTGCCTGCAACAACATCACAAAATACTGCATCAAAGCAGTCAAAACAATCGAAAACGCACCATAAAACATCAGCCAAAAAGCGACAAACAAAAGGTTTTCAGTCATATCCGCATACAACAATGGCAATGCCACTTTTGAAATTGCCACCATCCCAAAAGTGGTCGGCAAAATCAGAAACAGCAAAATTTTAAGTCCACGCTCAATGACATATTTTCCAAAAGTGCCACGCGAAATCAGATAAGATATATTTGGCAAAAGAGTTGTGGTTACGGCGATAGAAATTATCAGCGGAAAATTTAATATTGCCCCCACAACTCCGGCTTGCAAACCAAAAAGTTGAGCAGCGTCTGCGCCAGAAAATCCTGCAAGTTTAAGTCGTGCAACAATCACCAAACCATCAAAAGCATTGACAAGTGGCAAAACAGAAGCGGAAAGCATAAGTGGATAATTTGCTCTGTCAAACTGTTTTCGGGCATCTGAGCAGATATTTTTGCTCAAATTTTGCTGCGTGAAAAATTCTCCCGAAACCTCCACGGCAGACGCATAGCCTTTAGAAAAAAGTTTTGCTCTTTTTCTGTTTCTTACGATATACAAAACAAGCAAATAGCCAAGTGCAACAACTTCGCTAATCACCATTCCCAAAAATGCACCAAAAACACCCAAACTTACGCCAAACTTGCCAAAGTAATATGCAAACAGCAATCCAAAAGCAAACTTGAAGATTTGCTCCAACACTTGACTTACTGCAGTTGGCAACATGTTTTCATGTCCCTGAAAAAAACCTCGAAAAGCCGCCAGACCTGCTCCAAGTGGCAAAAGCAAAAGAAAGAGCATATAACTTGACCATGCAGTAATACTTTGAAACGACGCGATAAGTTTTGAAAATGCCAAAAAAATCAGACCAATTGCAAGGCCGATCGCAAGGCCAGATAGGACGGCACGCACCATAAAGACAGAAATCTTTTTGCTTTCACCCTTGGCACGAGCGGACGAAATAAGTTTTGAAAGTGCGTTTGTCACTCCACCGCAAGTCAGCACCAAAGCAAAAGAATAAAGCGACATAACTAGTTGAAAAACGCCAATGCCCTCGATACCCAAAAGGTTTGTAAGTGGCAAGCGAAAGAGTGCGCCCAGTGCCTTGCACACCACGCCACTGACAAGCAAAATAAAGGCGCTTACGCCAATTTTGGAACTAAACTTTGTCACTACCTACCCTTTTGATAGGAATTTTTGCAAAGTTTTTGGAAAAATATTCAAAAAATTTTTCAAAAGGGTATTTACAAATCAAAAAATTTGTGCTATACTATGGACGAAAACTGATTTTAGGAGAAAGAAAATGGCTGATTATAAATATGAAAAATCAAATACAGTACACCCTGGTATAACATTAATTCAAGACGAAAGAACTCCATTTCCATATGGCGACTTTGTCAATATTTGTAATGATGCTTTAAAATTGATTGATGCAAACTCTGAATTTTACACTTTTGCATCAAAAGGTTCTACAAGCGTTGATGATGTAAATAGTTTAGGTAAGTTATGTCGTGAATACGCGGATCAACACTTAAACCTTTTTATAAATATCAAAAACATGGGTGGAGCAGTTCACATTCCTGACAAAGAATTCTTTCTGAAACAATTAGCGCAAATCAAAGCATTGCCCCCTAACAGTTCAAGTCAATTGGAAAAATGTCGTTCACTTTTCAGAGTCTTTAATGGAACAATCCAACGCTGTGTGGACAGAAACTATGAAACTGCAAAAAGTAAAGGAATTCCAACTCCAAACAAAGGTAAAATAAAGTAAAAAATAAGAGGAAAACCTCTTATTTTTTTTGTTTTGAAACTATTTACTTATAGTTGGAGTATTAGGTTTTTTATTCGTAAAATCTTCAGTTCTTTTCCCTTGATTTACTCTTGTCTGAGGTACTACATTCACAGATATACTTCCAACGGCTTGTGCATTATTTGTATAATCACCTGGCAATGTAATATTATCTAAACCTGCCGCCATTTCTTGTTGTGCTTCTTTGGATCGCATTTCTTCTGCTGGCTTTGGCCCTTGTGCAACTTTTTGCGGTGCAGGTTGTTGCACAGGACGTGGGTTTGGCACTTGACGTGGTGGTGTTTGACGTGCAACAGGTGCGCGTTGAGGTTGAGCAGTTGCAGGCTTGATGCCAAAGGACCCGCCTCCTACGTTTGTTTTTGGAAGTTTTGAAAAATCCAATACAAATGGCTTTGCAGAACTCTTTGCAGGTTTTACGCTTTTGGCTTTTATTGTAGGTTTTGCAGTGTCTGTTTTCTTTTTTGTCGGCTTTTTTGCAGTGGTTGTTGCCTCAATGGAGTTTTCATAAGTTTTGTCACGCAGTTTTATGATTGGTGCAGAATAACCATTAAGTATCTTTGTACCCTCGTCAGTTTTCATGATTTCAGCAAAGGCATTGTGCTTGACAATAAAGTCAACAAGCAAGTACTTTTGCATAGTGAAGTTTTGAGCAAAACTTTCATCTTGTTCCAAAAGTTTTTCCATGGCAAGTTTAAAATCTACACGGATTTTGTCACCAATTTCCCCCATCTTGTCCAAATATGCCAACATTCTGACCACAAAGAGTTGCGACAGAATTGCCACAAGTTCTTTCTGGAACAAATATTCTTCGTTTTGCATGTGGATATATTGATGCAAAAAGTCACCTTTTGCAAAATCTTCGCCCTCGTAATAAATGTGCCACCTTTCAAAAACTTTGCTTCGAAATTCCATGTCATTTGGCTCTTCCATTTCGTCAAGCAAGGAAAGATGTTTTATATCCTCTTCAATCCCCTGTTCAACTTCTATAAAGTACAATTTTGCTTTGCATATATCAGGGTCAATTTCAAGATCTATTCGAAAATTTAAAACAAAATCTCCAAGTATTGTTGTCACTCTGATCACATTTTCGTCAAACTCGTCAAACTTTTTTCCGACAAGCAAAAGTTCTTTTCGTATATCGTCTGGAATTACATACTCGTCGCCAACAAACTTTCCAAGCAAATTGTTTCTTTGCTTTCGCTCATATCTGAGCACTTCCAAAATATCTTGCGAGGCATCTTTTGTCACCACTTGCAGTTGCACATCTTCCGTTTGAGGTTTTGCAGGCAAGTCCTCCTTCTTGTCTGCAGAAAGTTCAGTGTTTACTTCTGTGATACGTGCCTGTTCAAGTGCTTTTTGCTCCGCTTTTCTTTTCTTTCTTCCCATGCCTTTATTATACAATACAATTTTAAGTTTTGCAACATTAAATTCAATATTTTTTATTTTCTCAAAAAAGTGACGCAAAGCGGTTTTTCTTGCAAGTCATTCAGGGTTATGCCATTGGCAACACACTTGCCATCTTGATTGAAAAGGCAGTGTGCATTGCAGCCTATTCCAATCGTTTTGCTGTCGCGTTGTGGAGCATATTCCGGCGGCGTGTCAGAAAACAGCCACTTTGTTTTGTCAACTGCGGGTTTGTCACCATGTCTATAGGTGTCACATTCGCCATTTTTCTTTATCAAAATTTCCTTTGCCTTGCAAGTGTACTTGTCATTAAACTGACAACTTGTTTTTCTGCAACGAATATCCATTATATCCTCCAATAAATTGATTTTGTCCAAAAGTTGACAAAACAAACTAGTTTGTTGTAATATAACTGCAACGAGGTGAAAAATGAAGGTTGTATTGCTTAAAGATGTCAAAGGCACAGGCAAAAAAGGTGAGATAAAAGAAGTGGCTGATGGATATGCAAAAAACTTTTTGTTGAAAAACGGCTCAGCAAAAGTTGCAGATGCAAGTGCAATGAGCGAAAATAAAATTCAAAAAGACGCACAAGCATATCACAAACATCAAGAATTTTTGGCAGCAAAAGAAATTGCAAAACAAGTTGAAGGCAAACTTGTGACATTGAAAATAAAATGTGGAGAAAATGGCAAAACTTTTGGCTCTGTCACTTCAAAAGAAATTTCGGAGGCGTTTGAAAAACTTGGCATAAATCTTGACAAAAAAAAGGTGGACTTAAAAGAGCCTATCAAGGCAACAGGAATATATGAAATCACCGCACGAATTTATCCAGAAGTGTCAGCAAAATTTAAAGTTGAAGTTGTTTCTTTATAAAAAAACCGCAAAAAATAGCGGTTTTTTGTTATTTTTGGAGGTTTTGATTTATTTTGGCAAGTGCTTGAAGCGGCAATTTATCAGCGTTGAAAGAGAACACGAAATCTGATTTATCAAGTTTCGCAATTCTTCCAATTGTTTCATGTCCAAATCACGAGCAAGTTCCATGGCAATTGAGGTTGCCAAAAGCACCAACTCCTCATCGCTGTAAGCCATACTTTTTTATATTACTTTTTGATTATTTTTGTCACTTTTGCGTAAATTTCCAAAAATTGTTGCAAGGAAAGTTGCTCGGCGCGTTTTTTCAAAATCTCGTCACCCAGGCAATCTTTCAACTGCTGTTTTGACATCAAAGAAGAAAGGTTGTTGAGCAGTGTTTTGCGCCTCATGGAAAAACAAGTTTTGACAAATTTTAAAAAACTTGGTTTTTCAACATCAATATATTTGTTTTGTATATCTATCCTCAAAATTGCGCTGTCAACATTTGGCATAGGAAAAAAGTTTTGACGGCCAATTACACGTGTTATGCTTGCACTTCCGTGAAATGCCACCATCACAGACAAAATGCCATAATCCTTGCTGCCAACTTTGGCACACACACGCTCGGCAACTTCTTTTTGCACCATAATGGTCAAACTTTCAATTTTTTCGGACTCTTCCAAAAGTTTGAAAATGATTGGTGTGGTGATGTAATATGGCAAATTGGCAACAACTTTAAAATTTCCATCAAACATTTTGTCAATGTCAGACATTTCAACTTTCATAAAATCGTCAAACACAAATTGCACATTTTCCAAATTCAGCGCCAACAATATTTGTTTCAAGTCTTTGTCAATTTCAAAAGATACAATTTTTTTTGCCTTTGACGACAACACTTGCGTAAGGCTGCCCGCACCCGCACCTATCTCCAAAACATTGTCTGTGCTGTCGATTTTTGCATCACTCACTATTGCAGTCAACAAATTTTTATCCGAAATAAAATTTTGACCGTATTTTTTTTTAAAAACAAATTCGCTCATATGTCACCTCAAATCAAACAGCCGCATGGCATTTTCGGTTGTGACTTTTGCAACTTGCTCTATCGAAATGCCCTTCAATCGAGCAATCATGTCCGCAACATACACAACATTTTTTGGCTCGTTTCGTTGTCCGCGGAAAGGCTCTGGACTCATGTAAGGACAATCAGTTTCAAGGAGTATATTTTCGATTGAAACATTTTTGACAACTTCTTGAACATTTTTGGCGTTTTTGAAAGTGACAACTCCGCCAAATGAAAAAGAAAAGCCAAGTTTCATCAAAATTTTTGCACTTTCAAAACTTCCGCTGAAACAATGAAGCAAACTTTCTTTTTTCAGGCTGTTTTTTTTCAAAATTTCAATAGTGTCGCCCATCGCATCTCTGCTGTGGACAACGATAGGTTTTTCAAGTTCGTTTGCAAGTTGAATTTGCTCTTCAAAGGCCATTTTTTGCAAAGATTTTATCTCTTCAATTTGTTTTTCTGTAATTTTGTCACCAAATTTGTGTTGTTGATCGGCAAGATAATCAATATAGTGATAGTCCAAGCCTATTTCACCTATGGCAACAACTTTTTTTTGTTTTGCCAAGTCACAAATTTTTGCAAACTCGTTTTCAAAATCATTTTTAGCATTTTTTAGTGCTTGTACGCCAAAACTTTCAAAATCAGCGATATTTTCTGGATGAATGCCAACAGTGGCAAAAATATTTTGCTGTGTTTGTGCAAGTTGAATTGCTTTTTGAGACGACAAAAAATCACAGCCGGCAGAAATGATTTTTTCAATCCCAGCCTCCTCGGCTCGGCCTATAACTTCCAACAAATCTACATATTTTTCATCTGTCAAATGTGCATGTACATCAACAAGTTTCATCGATGAAATTTTAACAAAAATAAAAACAAATTGTCAAGTGTATTTTTTCCAAATCCAAGCCTCAAAACCACGTTTGTGCTTTTTTCGTCAGTTTTCGCATAAATATTTGTATGAACACTTTTTGGCTTGTTATGATGCTTGCAAGCATGCTCGTCTTGCTTATTGTAAATCCTGGAGCGGTTTTGTCTGAAATGATTTCCGCGTCCACAGACGCCCTAAGCCTGTGCATCGAACTTTGTGCAGTGTATGCAGTGTGGCTTGGAATAATGGAACTTGTTGATGCAAGCGGTTTGGGAGAAAAATTGGCAAAACTTTTGCGTCCGCTTATCAAAAAAATTTTCAAAGTGGAAGACGAACAGACACAAAAACTTATTGCGCTGAATGTTTCGGCAAACATGCTTGGACTTGGCAATGCTGCAACACCGATGGGCATAAGGTCAATGCAAGCGCTTGATGACGGAAGCGGAAAGGCAAATTTTGCCATGATAATGCTGATTGTCGTCAACGCCACATCAATACAACTTTTGCCGACAACCGTGATAGGACTGCGAGCAGCGGCTGGCTCCACAAATCCGTCTGATATCATTCTTCCAACAATAATCGTCACATTCATCACCACCGTGATGGGAATTCTTCTTGTGCATACCATAAACAAACTCTTCAAACACAAAAAGAGGGCATAAAATGGACGTTTACATTCTTCCCGTTATTTTTATCGCACTTTTTATTTACTGTGTAATAAAACGCATCAACACCTACGACACTTTTGTCAAAGGTGCAAAAGGTGCAATAAAGTTGGTCGTTGATATTTTTCCTTTTATTGCTTGCATCTTGATTGCTGTGGCATTGCTTCGCGTAAGCGGTATCACAGATTTTTTGGCAAGTTTGCTTGCACCGATATTCAGAGCACTTGGCATTCCGCCAGAACTTGTGGAACTTGTCCTTCTGCGTCCTTTCACCGGAAGCGGAAGTTATGGAATTTTGGAAAACATTTTCACCACCTATGGTGCAGACAGTTATATTTCAAGGTGCGCGTGTGTGATAATGGGCTGCAGTGAAACGATATTTTATGTGGCAACAGTCTATATTTCGCAAACAAAAGTAAAAAAATTGCTTTATGCAATACCCGTTGCACTGCTTTGCAGCCTTGTCGGAACAATACTTGCATGTTTAATCTGCAAAGTCATGTGATTTTATCTATTGACAAATGACTTTCTTTATAGTAGAATATAGCGTGAGGTAATTATGAGCGAACAAACAATAAGTGTTCCACAGTTCATGTCTGCTTGCATGACGGGAAATTTGAAAGTGGTAAAGGCATATGTGAATCAGGGCGGTGATATCAACGTGGTCTATTCAAAAGCAAGACTGTCTGCACCTATGGTTGCAGGTATGTTTAATCAACCTGATGTTATGGAAATTCTTGCAAACAACAATGCGGATTTTTTGTATATGAACACAAAAGGCAGAAACGCCATAAGTTTTTGCAAGCAAAACTCTGAATGTCGAAAAATTGCCATAAACCAATATTACATTCAAACAGTGGAACAAAAAGCAGGATTAAAATAAAAAGATTGTAAAAAAAAACACTGAAAATTCAGTGTTTTTTATTTTGAAAAATACTTAGTGTGCAAAACTTCAAGATAATTTCCGTCTTTGTCGTTGGTGACAAGATTTGGCATAACTTTTGTTCCAAAATGTGCGTTTTTTACAGCCTTGATAAAAACGGTTTGCACTTGTCCACGACCATTTTCTGTGAAAAAAAGTTGTTTGGTTGACAGGTTGTGCTTTTGTAAAGTGTAAACAAGTTCTGCCGACCTGTCCGCAGGATAACAAACGTAAAACGCTCCCCCGCTTTTAAGCATTTTGCTGGCTGTTTGGCACAACTGCTCACAAGAAAGAAAAATTTCTTCTTTTGCTATGCGTTTGGTTTCGGTTTGTTTAAAGTTGGTTGCCTTAAAGTATGGAGGATTGCAGACAACTGTATCGACAGAACTTTTTTGAATAAATTTTTCAAATTCGCGTGCATCCGCACAAACAACTTCAATCTTTTCTTGCAAAGCATTGAGTTTGATATTTTTCTCGCAAAGCATGGCAAGAGGTTTTTGAATTTCAAATGCCATAATCTTTTTTATTTTGCATTTTGCTTGCAACAATACAGAAATAACTCCGCTTCCAGCACCTATTTCCACAACAAAGTTTTGGCTGCCGGTTTTTATGAAATTTGCCAAAATCACGCTGTCGGAGGTGAAAGTGTACAAATTTTTGTTTTGAATAATTTTCAGACCGGCGCATTGCAAATCTTCTATTCGTTCATCTTTGTCAAGTTTCATCAGTTTTCTCTTTTGGTTTTTATTTCGTTAAGAGGATAGGTCTTGATTTCAGTGTCATCACCACGAACAAATTTCACATCAACATTTTTTTGCAACAAATCATTAAAAACCACCGTGCCTTGCCCATCTTTTGTTTGAACAATTGTGCCAACCTTTGGCATTATGCGAAGTGCTTCGGCATACACGCCATTTTCGTAGGCAATGCAGCACATAAGTTTTCCACAAAGCCCCGATATGCTGTTTGGATTGAGTGACAAGTTTTGATTTTTTGCCATTTTCATGGAAACATGGTCAAACTCGCCCATATTTTGCACGCAGCAGCAGATTTTTCCGCATGGACCAAAGCCGCCCAGCATGCGAACTTCATCGCGATTGCCTATTTGCCTCAATTCGACGCGTTTTTTCAGTGTTTCGGCAAGTTTTTTCACAAGTTCACGAAAATCAACGCGATTTTCGGAGGTGAAATTGACAATATATCGACTGTTGTCAAAACTTGCTTCCACCTGAACAACTTTCATATCCAAGCCAAAGTCTTTGACAATCTTTTTTACTGTCGGATAAAGTTTGCGTGCATCTTCATCAAACTTTTCGGCATTTTTGACCGTTTTTTCATCGGCTTTTTTTATGACGTTTTTTAAAGAGGAATTAAGTTCTTCTGCCTCAATCATTTCCTGTTCTTTTATCACAACGCCCAAATCTTGACCTTTGTCGGTCTCAACAATCACATAATCGCCTTGCTTTAAATTTAGGCCGTTTGGCGAAAAAGAATATATATGATTGGAATTTTTGAATTTTACACCAACAACATCTATTTGCATAAATATTTTACCTCCAAAATCTTTAATAAAAAATTGTCCACAGCAACCGTCATATTTGCATTGAATTCAATCTTCTCACGAAACTGTGTGACCAACTTGGAAATTTCACACAAAGAGCGCACCGAAAATTCTGGCTCAACGTCTTTAAGTTGCCCCAAATATGGCTTCAGGCGACAAATCCCCTCACTTTCACACTTAAGTTTTATGATATCTTCAATCGCCAGCAAAAGCACATCAAACAAAATATCAATTTCGCTGCGATAATCCAAAAATTTGTTTGAAAATTTTAAAACTTGCTTGCTGTTTTTCATTTCCGTTAAAATAGAAATTGCAAAATCGGATAAAACTTTCAAATCATCTTTCTTTTCAAGAAAGAGTGTTTTTCCAACAAATCCTCCACCCAAAATACATGCAAGTTGGTTATCGCAAAAATGTGAAATATCTTCCTGCGAAAGCGGAACAATTTTTATTTTGTCACACCTTGATTTGATTGTTGGAAGCACTTTTTCTTCACTTTTTGCACTCAAAAAAAAGTAAACATTTTTTGGTGGCTCTTCCAATGTTTTTAGAAGTTTGTTTTGTGCCTCGGGTGTTGCATCTTCAAAATTTCCAATAAGAAAAATCTTGTTTGGCAAATTCACTGGTCTGACAAAACTTTCTGCAACAATTTCGTTGGAATCTGAAACTACTATTCGCCCCTCTTTTGGATACTTTTTTATATCAAGTTCCGTACCACTTGCCACACGAATATATTCGGCACTGTTTTCATTCATCAAATCAAAAGTGGGATACTCCATCAAAAGAGCGCAAAGATTGAGTGTTATGTCCGCCGTGATGCTGTCTTCACAGAAAAAAAGCGTAGCGCAAGACAGCACGCCTTTTTCTTTTTTTTGCACCAAATCTTTGAAGAATTTTTGGCTTTTGATGATTTCTGTCAAGTCCATACAAAGATTTTAGCATATTTTCTTTAAAAATGCAAGAATACAAAAAGATTGAATAGATATTGTTATTTTTTTCGCTTTTGAACGATTTTTCCCACAAATTTGTAAATTTCGCCAATAAAAATAATTGAAATTGACAAAACAAAAACGAATATCCAACAAAAAGCGTCCAATTTTTCTAGTTGCAAAACTTCTCTAAGTCCAGTGCAAGCAATGATTGCCAAAAGTCCAAAGCCAAGCACAAGCGACAAAGTGAAAAATTTGTTTTTGAATGGATTGGAAGTGAAGCAATATTCATTTGTGCGTGCGGTGAACATATAAAAAAGTTGTATAAAGTTAAGTGTGTAAAATGCCATTGTGATTGCCACTGATTCGTTGTGAAGAAAGAGCCCTAAAAAATATGCCGACATCGTCAAAATCGTTTGCGCAAAACCCAAAATCAAAAGCGAAACACCCATGCCGCCACCAAAAAGTCCTTCACTCTTTTTACGCGGCTTATGAGACATGATTTCCTTTTCAACCGGCTCCACGCCCAGTGCAATTGCTGGCAAACTGTCAGTGATAAGGTTGACAAACAATATCTGGACAGGAAGCAAAAACGTCAATTTTGGAAACATTATTGTCAAGAAAAAGAGTGACAAAATTTCTGCCATATTTGCAGAAAAAAGATATTTGATTGTTTTTTGGATATTGGAATAAATCTTTCTGCCTTCCTCAACTGCCACAATGATTGTTGCAAAATTGTCGTCAGTGATAAGAATATCCGCCACGTCCTTTGTGACATCTGTTCCTGTTTTGCCCATGCCAATGCCGATGTCCGCCTTTTTTAAACTTGGGGCGTCATTCACACCGTCACCCGTCATGGCGGTGATATGACCGTTTTCCTTTAACGCCTCCACAATGCGCACTTTATGGTTTGGCGAAACTCTTGCAAAAACGCACTTTTCTTCGACAATTTTCAAAAATTGTTCATCAGAAATTTTGTCAATTTCCTCACCTGAAATCACTTGACTTATATCTTTTGCGATTCCAACTTGTTTTGCAACAGCAAAAGCGGTGTCCTTAAAGTCACCCGTAATCATAACCGGCCTCATGCCTGCTTTTCGGCAAACTTGCACTGCATTTTCTATTTCCGGGCGAGGCGGATCTTGAAGTCCGCAAAGCCCCAAAAACACAAAATCTTCTTCACAGATATTTTCGCTTTGCTTGAAAGCAAAACTGATCACGCGCAACGCGTTTTCACACATCTTTTTGTTTTTCTGCAAAATTTCATCTTTTATTTTTTCATCAAGAACAACAACGCCTTCACTTGTCAAACATTTTGTGCAATGTGAAAGCACTCTGTCAAGTGCGCCTTTCATAAAACAAACTTTTTTGCCGTCAACACTATTTAAGGTGGTCATCATTTTGCGTTGACTATTGAAAGAAAGTTCATCTAAACGCGGATATTTTTTGTCGGACTCTGTTTTGCATATTTTGTACTTTTCAGCAAACTCCACAAGTGCCACCTCTGTGCTGCCGCCAACCCAACCGTTTTGACCTTGTTTGGCGTCATTGCATAACACCATGCTATTGAGAAAAATTTCAAAATTATTATTTTTTTTGTCAAAAAAAGTGAAAAAATCCACCGCTTTCATGCGATTTTGAGTGATTGTGCCGGTTTTGTCGCTGCAAATAACATCGCATGCCCCGAGCGTTTCAACGGCGTGCATGCGTTTTACTATTGCTTTTTGGCGTGAAAGTTTTGCAATTCCAAGACTCATAATAATTGTAATCACTGCCGGCATACTCTCAGGAATTGCCGCCACAGAAATCGCAACTGCTGTCAAAAATGCACGAAGAATTTGCTGCGGATTGGCAACAACTTCCAAAATAAAAGTTATTGTTGCCATAAGCAAAATGATGTTTGTCAAAACTTTTCCGACGCCTTGGATTGACTTTTGAAGTGGTGTCATATCTTTTTTTGTGTCCGACAAACTTTTGGCGATCTTTCCTATTTCACTTTCTTGACCTATTGCAACAACAACGCCCTTAGCATGTCCATTTTCCACAACGCTGCCAGCATATGTCATATTTTTTCTGTCAGCAAGTTGAATTTGTTTGTCATAAACATAATCGGCAAATTTCTCGACAGGCTCACTTTCTCCGGTGAGTGATGCCTCCGAAACTTTGAAATTGCTTGTTTCGATAAGTCTTAAATCAGCAGGCACAATACTGCCCGCCTCCAAAAAAACAATATCTCCATGCACAAGTTGGCTGGTGTTGATTTTGCAAATTTTGCCATCGCGCAAAACATTTGTTTGAGGCTGAGTGATATTTTTAAGACTTTCTATTGCCTTTTCACTTTTTCTTTCTTGATAAACTCCAAACAAAGCATTCATAACAACAATGCTCAAAATAATGCTGCCGTCAACAATTTCACCTGATGAATGCTCCAAAATGCCTATCGTGATTGACAATATGCCCGAAACCAACAGTACAAGCACCATAAGTTCTTTGATTTGTGCAAAAAATTTCGACAAAAAACCTTGTTTTTTCTCTGCCTGAATTTGCACTTTTTTGGCTTCTGGCAAACGTTGTTGTGCTTGTCCAAAAGTCAAACCGTCGGCCTTTGAATCAAAATATTCAATACACTCATTGCATGTTTTTTTGTAAAATTCCACGCTTTCTTTGCTTGGTATTGGTGTAATATTGTTTAAATCTTTTTTCTTTAAAAATCTCATGCAATATAATATTGAACAATCGCGTAAAATAGGACAGATTTACACAAAAAACAGTGAAACAACTGCAATTATTGCCAAATAAAGCGAAAACCACTGCAGTTTTGCGTGCGAGGTGACTTTTATCATGATTTTGATTGCAAAAATGCCAACAACAAATGCAGTGAAAAACGAAAACATAGTCGGCCACACAGAAATCTGAAGTGCTGTTTGTGCGATGACCACCTCATAAATTTCCATAATCATAGAAAGCAGAATTATTGGAATAGACATCAAAAAAGAAAATTCTGCAACTTCAGTTTTGTTTGCCCCCTGCATAAGACCAGCACTTATTGTGCTGCCAGAACGAGAGATGCCCGGAAAAACAGCAAAGCCCTGTGCCACGCCCATCAAAATTGCTGTTTTGTAAGTCATGTTGTTTTGTTTGTTGTTTTTGACATTTTTTCTTGTCAAAATCTCCGCAAAAAGCAACAGAGTGGCGGAAAGGGCAAAACAAAGTGGAAGCAGCGCTCCGGCAAAAGACTGTTTTATTATTGGCATAAGCACAAGCACGATAAGACAAGTCGGAATCGTGGCAACAACGATTTGCATAGTTTGTTGGCTGAAAGGGTGACAAATCATAAACCAGATCTTTTTGCGAAGGACAACAATAATTGAAAGCAGTGTGGCAACATGCAAAATAATGCTTAAAAAAAGGCTCTCTTCAATGCCAAAAATTTTGGAAAAAAGCACAAGATGGCCGGAAGAGGAAACAGGCAAAAATTCAGTCAACCCTTGTACGATCCCCAAAAGAAATAAAGCAAGAAAAATGTTCATAAAAATTTCCTTGCTTTATTTTATTTCTTTTGATGCAAAAATATTTTTGTTTTTAGCCTCTTTTTGCCAATTTTTCATTCTCTTTTTTGCGTTTTTTGTTGGCAAGTATAAGAACGACAAGCAGTATCAAAAGCACAACAACCAACGCTATAATCAAGAACCACCACCAATTTATTCCGCTTCCATACAAAATGGTTGCACTTGAGCCCAAAACTCCAAACAAACCATTGTAGGACACAGTTTCGTATTTGATGGCATTGGTAATGTCCTTCACATTATGATTGTTGAAATCAAAAGTGCCATTGAAAGCAAATTCATATGTCCCGATTGGAGTCCAGAATCTTTCATTGATGTTGAGATTTTTGGTCAGCACATAGCAGAGATTTGTGTACTGCTCTCCGTTTTCATTTACAGCACCGCTGTTTACAAGTTTCATCAAAAGCGAAAGGTCATTTTCATTGTTGATTTTGTATGGGTTGTCTTTTGTGCCAAGTCCTTCAAATGTTTCATCTTCGAATTGCAAATCCTGCCACATCAATCGCGAGAATGTAACTTGCAAATACAAAGTTCCAAAATCATTCAAATTCATGTCCTTGAGCACTTCTTCGCTCAGTGTCAACTTGCCGTCAATCAAAAGCGATGAAACGTCCACAGATTGATCTTGCTGAGAGTGAAGTGTGATTTGGGATATTTCGTAGCGCGCGTTGGCGAGTAAATCAATTTCAACGGCATCTTCCCGTTTTGCCAAAAGATATTCAACTTGTTTGCCATTACACAAAATTTGTCCTGCAAAATCAACATTATTCATATCTATGGCACTGGTCAAATCCTGGTCAAACTGACTATTTATGTAAATTGCTCTGTGTGTGTTTGTGAATGCCGGAATCACCGCTGTGGTCTTGTTTGCCAAAGCACTGCCCACTTCAAACACAAAATACTGATAATTTCCGGAAAATCTCGCAAATGTCACATTGTCCAAATTCCAACTTACTCCAACATTCGTGTTTGTTGCCACCTTAAAGGTGATTTGGTCACCAACATTCACTGACACAAACAATTTGTTTGGATATCTGTTGAAGTTTCCAACATTTCCGCTTCCAAGTGTTTCTGTTCTTTCTCTGCCGGATTTACTGTGTATTGTTATGGACTCGATATGTCCTTTTGCCAAATCATATTTTGAAAAATCTAATGTGGCCGCAACACCCGAAAGGTTCATTGTCAATGTTACATTCGAGTAAATCGTCAAACTTATTGTTGGATTTGAAGAAACTTGCCCCAAATAGCGCCATTGATTGAAGATATATCCTTCCTCTGGTTTTGCTGTGATTGTGAATGGTTTTTCCGTTGAAACATAACCTTGACTTATCATTGCATCGGCTTGAGAATCAGAGTCGTTGTCCTGAGAAATGGTGTATGTGCCATCGCCACCAACAACATCAACATCAACTTTTGCAAAGTACACAACATCGATGTTCACTTCAACGATTTGGTCAACGTTGTTTGTGGACCATGGTACACGGCTCTGATAAGATGTCACCGCGGTCAGCCAAGTTCCGTCAAATGTTTTCTGTGCGATGATAAACTTAAAGAATTTGTATCCATTGGTTTCTGGCGCCGTGATATATATATCCGTGTTGAAAGAAACTTCGATATAATTTGGCGACGCTTCGTAAAACCAAGAGTTTGTTGGATCGATGCCCGTGACCATGTTTTGTGCGGTCAGATTTATGCCACTTGGTTGAAAGTTGAATGTCAGTCTTGTTTTAAGGAAGGACATATACAGATAAAGTTTCACAACCATATTTCCGTCTTGGTCAACAAATGCGTTTGATGTCAATTCAAACTTGTTCTTCAAAGAATTGAATGCATATCCACTTTCTTGCCAAGTCGAAACTGCCTTGCCGGTGGAATCAACATATCTCACGCCCGCACCATTTTGGAAAGTAAAGTAGCCCTCGAAGTGATGTTTTTCAAGCGTTCTGACAAGGTCAAGATAGCCGTTTACATACACAAGATTGCCCGCAGTTATGTTTTGACTGTTTTGTTGCGACAAACTTTCTTGCAGACTGGTGTTGAACGCCACATTGCGTACAGTTGCAAGCACGGTTTCGTTATCCATAAACATGACGGTATATTTGGAAGACTTAAGCAAGATGTTTATGTCATTTATTCCGGCAAAACCTTCAACAACAAAACTTATTCTTCCCGTGAAGCCGCTAAGTTCCACAGAAAGTGGAGTGTATTGAACGCTGGAAAGTCTTACTATATTTGAAGGGCTCAAAACAACCAAATTGTTTTCGACATCTTCTTTGTTGACATAGAATCCTGCGCGAATGTATGCTTGCACAGTGAATGACACATCAGTGTAAGCAGTCACAATCAATTGTGTGCTTTCATTTCCCGTTATCCACATTTTTGTTCCATCTTGAGTGGTGCTCTGGAACATTCCTCCGCCAACTGCAACATTGCTGTCTTGACCTTCTTGAACAAATTTGAGGTTGATGGTGTTTAAATTTGGTACATAAAGCACCGTAATTTCAAGGCCACTCATTCCGCCAACAATCCCAGAAATTTGATAAATCACACTATCAACACCTTGTGTTGGACCACTTAAAACAAAAAACTCTTCGTTGTTGACAAGCAGCGAGCCTATTCTGTATCCAGCACGAGGATTGTTGACTTTAAGATAAACAGTGTCGCCCGTGTAAGCCACAATACTGAAATTGCGTACATCTTTCACATTTCCATTTGAAAAGTCACCGGCAAGATAATGTAGTCGCGTGCCTTCAATCCAGCCAGCACTGTTGACTGACGTTCCATCAGAGCCGACAAGTTCAATTGAGCCGACATCTTTGTCATCTTCGTATTTGCCGGCAAAATCAATTTTGCTTGAAACTTTTATGCTTGTCAGTTGAGAAACAACAACCATATAGATTCTTTCCACAAACGTTGTGCCGAATTCAAGTGAGTTGACAACAACTCTTTCTTGTCGTGTTTGTGCAGGTCGCAAATAAGGCTGCCCAAGGAAAACAAATTTGTTTTCAATATCAAAGAAACCTAAGCCGTAGAAAACATAGCCTGTTGGAATGTTGACCACAATTTCTTTGTTCGCGCCATAAACAAGTTGGAAACTTTCCGTTATTTCTGTTTGACCGTCACTTTCAAAATATTGTCCATTTTCAAGAGCAACAAATTGATTTTCAACATTGCTCTTGCCATTTGTGATATAGAAAACATAATCCAACATGCCAAGAGATATCGTGTACGGACCTTCTGCAAAAATTGCATAAAGTGTGGTATCGTTGTCAACAGTGTAACTCCAAGTGTTTCCGTGCAAAAGCCTCAAACCTTCTTCAGCCAAGTTTGTTTCAGAAATAACCGTTTCCCCGTCTTTACTCCAACCTGCAAATTTGAAACTTGCTGCATTTTGAAGCACGATTGTCACTTCTGTGCCAAAATCTTGCGTAACAGAACTTAGATTTTGTTCACCAATTTGAATGTATGCTTGGTTTTGTGGATTGTCTTCTTTTTCGCGGTCTTCGTTGTAAGATATCACGGAAGTTGATATTGTGAATTGTCTTAAAGCGGAAGAAATTATGATTTGTCCATCACCGTAAATATCTGAAATTTCAAAAGTGTATCGCCCTGTAAACTGCTCATTATTCAAGATTTCATTATAGGAAACGGCAAATTCTTCACTCTCCACCTGTCCAAACTTGTATCCATGTGCAAATTGTACTTCAAAACTGAATGTTTGTGCTGTCTGACATTGCAAAATAGGAAGCCTTTCCAATGTGTAGGATTGACCGTCAACAACAACTGTCGCAATGGCTTCTTTAGTTTCAAAAACAAGTGTCAGCGTGTTTGTTTTTGCTGCAGTTTGGAATGTGATTGAAATATCTCTCACAAGTCCGAAAATTTGCAAAATCAAAATGCCATTTTCGTCCAACTGAATGCTATGCTGCAAATCTTCAAGTTCATGTTGTTGCAAAGGTTGACCGTCAGCCCAACTTAAAACAACATTTTCGGACATGATATATCCCTTTGATGCTGTGACTTCAAATCTTACAGCACGCCCGGCTTCTTGTGTAAACTTTTGCTCTTGTTCAAAAACTTCTATTTTTGTTTTTTCGTCAGTGATATCAAACACATCAACTTTTTGCAAATTTTCACCGCCAAAAGTGATTGTGTGTGGCAGAGCAATCATCTCCACTTCTTTTATGAGTGTTTTTGAAGGCATTTTGAAACTTACATTTGCAATTTTGCCATCATCAGCAAGATTAACATTGAAATTGTCTTGCCAATCTTCCGGAAATTTGTAGCCATCTTCTGCATACAAAACAAATTCCATATTCGTTCCAAATTTGATACCGGTTGCAACATAAGTGTCGCCGATTTTTTCAAAATCAACGCCGGAGAACATTGTCATTCTTGTATGTGATATGGTCAACCTAAGTTCGTAGGTCAACTCACTCCAATGAGCAGTCAGCGTGATTGTTTCTTTGTCTGTCAAAACAGTATCCGAGCCACTGACTTCTGTTTCATTTTCATCAAACCAACCTTCAAAATGGAAGCCTTCGTTTAGTTGATCGTCCAAATTTTCTTGCCAACCCTGTGCAGTTTCATACGTACTGCCGTATTTTACATAAATTGTCCTCTTTTCGCCGCCAGTGTAATTGAAATCAAGCACAACGCTGATAGTTTTTGGCTCAAATTTTGGTGTTATAACGAGTGTTATACTGCTTGCCTTGTCGTCTGTCAAATAGGTTGTCAGCAATGTTGTCTCATACTCCGCTGACAAGATTGTTTGATCATTGACAATAAATCCGGTGTGAATATGTCCAACAATTGTTATCGTCGGCAATGCTGAAAAGCGAACATTCTGCAAACTGAAATAATCTGTCATGCAAACATAATTTCCGTCTCTATCTCGTTCAAAATCCAAGTTTCCACCCGAAAGTTCTGCATCATATTCAGAAAGTTGCAACTGAATATTCACTTGTTGCACAGAAAATCTGACCACAATATTCAAATCGCCAGAAATTTGGTCAATATTTAAAGTTATTTTTTCGCCAGATTGGTCTATTGTAAATTTGCCGCAATCATATAAGCCCTCATTTGTGATATGCACAGAGCCTAGATAAAAACCATAGAAAGTCACTCTTTCGTTTGGCTGTGCTGCCATCGAGATGCTTGTGCCAAATTCATATACGTCTTCAAATGTCGCAAAGTCTGTCACCTCGCCTTCAAAATCATCACTTGTCACTCTGCCGAGCGCTTTAGGATTGCCGTTTTCGTCAGCAACTTGAATGCTTAAGGTGTACTTTTCAACCTCCCAATTTGAGTGGAAAGTGATTTTGTCAATAGTCTTGTAGTCCATGCCATATGTGTCGTCTTTAAGAAGTTCTGCCAAAAGTGCAACTGTGGCAGCGTTATTCCCCACCGTGATTGCAAATATCGGGACACCCTCTTCATTTAAGATTGCGGTCTGCAAGCCAAAAGAGTCGCAAAGCGCTTGCAAAGTTTGTATTTTGTTTTCAGCAAGATTTTCAAATTGCAAAGACCAGTGAGTGAACACCTTGCCAACAACACCACTCAATGTTGATGGAAAACTTGCTGTGCTTGAAGTTGCGCTGTCGTACGAATTTGAAGTGAGATAGGTGGAATCATCAACAAATGGATAAGCAAGTGCCCTGAGCATTTGCCCAGCGACATCAGAAGTTGCTCCGTTCATCAAAAATTCGATTTCAATTTCCACAGGAGTGATTGTTCCGTAAATTTGCTGAGATACCTGATAATTTTTGCTGTCATATCCACTTAAAGCAAAGTTCATCAAAAGTCCCTGACCTTGCAACGCAGGATAACTTGCACTTGACACAGAAACTTCATCTCTGCCAGAAAGATTTGACAAAAGTTCGCTTTGACGAACATTTACAAGACGTGTACCTTCTTCATCAACGATTTTCGCCTCATAACTTCCGTCATATTCCTTTGTGAATATATCTTGCCAAGTTTTTCCGCTTGCTGGCACAAGTGAAATGTCTTTTTTTCTGATTGTCAAACTTGCTTTTTGTGAGAAATTATCTCCCGTCACAGTGTTATCACCGTTGATATTAAAGTAACTTACACGGAAGTCACTTGTTGTGCTTACAGAAGACTCAAATTCCAAATAATATTCCCCGAACTCCAAATGTCTTGAAGTGGAATATTTTGGATCTTTGATTTTTATTGTAAAGTCAAAACTTTGGCTTTCATCAAAATCTGGATAAACTTTTTTCTTTTCTGCCAGATATTTGTCGTAATCAAAACCGACAATATCGAAGTCAAAACTATAGTAAATCGGCAAAGTTTCATTTTCTGCCACATCGCCATATGTCAAAGTTTGTGAAGAATAAACAAAGGTAATATCTTTTCTGTCTATTTTGCCTTTTACAGTGTTTTTGTCAACAGTTTGAATGTTAAGCTTGTAGTTTTTATAAGTGTCGCCAACAAGTTCTGCTTCAACAGTATAATAATCATCTGTGACATATTTTGCAATCTTTTCACCATCTTTAAAAGTCAAGGTCAACGAAAGTTTGTCAGCGACTGCAATACCCGAAACATAGTCTTGGGCATCAACAGTGTAAACAGCATCAGCATTGTTGAATGTCTGCACAATTTCCGCTGTGTTGAAGTAAACATCTTTTTCGGTTATTTTAAGTGTGAACGCAATCATCGAATTATTTTTGCCCATCTTGACATCGTCACTTGTAGATGACGACGTGTTTGTGGCAACAATGTTGTATGTGCCAACGTCTCTCACTTCGCCAAGCACTTGCGAAAAATTGAGTGTTGATGCCAAATCGTTCAACTGACCTTCAAATGGAGTGTATTCTCCGTCAACAAGCAAGTAAAATTTCAAAGCAACTTGAATATTTTCTGCAAGCGTGTTGGAAATGACAAGCAGCCAATCTTCGCCGGACCGTTGAATTTTTATATTGTTGTAAGCACCTCCATTGTAAACAACTTCAATCTCTGTTTTTTCGCTTTCAAACATAACGTAAATTCTTTGACGTTGTCGGATAATTTCAAAAGCATACACATCATCTTCTTTCACTGTCACGTTGTAGTTTTTGTTGTAAGAAATGGCACTTGCAATTTTGTAAACTCCCAAATCTTTGTCATTCAACTGATCAATAGCAAGTCCAACAGAAATTTCTTCCAAAAGTGGATTATCTATCGCAGGAATTGTATATTTGTAAGGCGAATCTGCTGACAAATTTTTCCATTCTTGTGTGCCATATTCAACACTGATTTGTCCTCTTCGCTTAAATTCAATCGTGACGTCACGTGGAATGATATAAATTTTGCCTACAAACTGCTGAATGGTGTAGTTTTTGGAAGAAACCGTGCTTTGCACAGAAATATCATAGCCATCATCTGAAACTTGCAGATAGTTTTGTGAAGAAGGTTCAAGTTCTTGTGATTTTATTGTTGCGGTCAAAGTGTAAAGCATTGACGAAAGTTGAGTTTCTCCACACTTGACAACAAAGGAAATTCCGTTCAAAACTCCGTCTTGCAAAGTGATTTCGCCATATGTGTATTGCACGCCGTCATCAACTTTGTCCTTTGCAAAAGAAATTGTGGCAGTTGCAGGCGAAATTGTTGCAGTTGCTCTGTTTTTTGAAAGTATGTAATTATCTTTGTCGCCACCCTGAAGATAGAGAGATATATCTTTGTCCACTCCCGCATCTGAGTCAAAGAAGATTGCCGTAATCCAAGCATTATCACCTTCAACTTTTTCGGTGAAATTTTCACACGGTGTTGTTGTGGAGTTGCCGTCATATGTTTTGTTGAAAACGGTCGTATCCAAATTGTCAACAAGTATTGTTTTAGGTGCAATGACAAATTCATAGCCTCTCAAAATGAGATTTTGATAGCCATTTGCTTCCACCACAAATGTCAAAGCATATCTTCCCGCCTTGTTGAATTTTGCCTCTTTGTTTTCAGAAGTGTAAATTTCAAATCTTGTGAAAGAAGTGATTGAAACTTCAGAAACAATTTCAATATGTATTGTCTGTCCAACGCTTCCGTGAGAAACCGTGAATGTTTTGTTTTGCAAATCTTCATCTGTTGCCGACAAAATGTAGTCTTGTCCATCATATGTGGTCGTCAGTTTTGACAAATCTGATTGTTGGATTTGAAGCACAACCGAGTCTGCCACTTCAGTCACAATCACCGCATTGTTGTCTTCATTTATGGTGACGATTATACTATCATTCAAATTGTCATAACTTTTCAAAACAAAATCATAAGACTTGGCGACAAGAGGTGTTTGTAAATCTTTGATGGTAAAAATCAAGTCAACAACATCTTCAGTTTGAGCGATTGTCAATTGTTGTGTGTACTCTTCCAAAGGAGTTTCAATCGTGGTCAACTGAACTATGCCTGCTTGAACAGTATGTTGTATCGGCAAAGCCTCTACGGTGAAAGTAACACCTTGTATTGTCATATCAAAATCTTGGAAGGTGGCAATGATGTTTATGTTTGACTCTTCTTGCGTGCCAACAATATAAGTGCCTTTGTACAAAAATCCTCTGCTGTTTGCCAAATCTATACTTTTCAAACTGTAAGATATATCATAAAATTCGATATAATCTGTCAGCCAGGATAAATCCAAAACTTTGTCATCTTTGTCAACAAGTGTGGCATTTGAAATAGGAAGGTTTTCTGCCAAAGTTTCCATACTGATCTCGCCATATTTAAATGCGCTTTCAATTGCTTGCAATTTTAATGTGGCTTTCAACTTGTTTATAGTGGCATTGACGTAAGGGGTTTCAAGTGTGAAGTTGTAAGATTGTATATTTAGTTCCAGTGTGACAACCGTGTCGCCGAAATGAACAGAGTTGTATGTGGCAAGAATATACACTTCTTGACCTTGTATGTCGTCAAGAACATTTCCTTGCAAATCTATGTATGCCGTCGATTTGTTGTCATATGTTTTGTTAAGGTTAAATTTGCTTGTTTCGATAATTTTTGGCGTGATTACAAAGCGATAATCTGTTGAAATTGAAATTGACGAGAAATATTTTGAAAGGTCGCTGTTTGACATGTCAAATTGGAAATAGTAGGTATCTGCATCGGTCACGCTTTCATGTTGAACCGAAGTGAAAAAACTTGCAACAACAGAATTTGTTTTATCTTTCAAGATTTCCCAGATATTGCCCGCTGCGGATATATCCTGTCCTAATGTGTTGTCATATAATGCAATGTCAAGCGTGCGATTTGCACCCTCATGCAAAATGCTGAGTTTGTTTTCTGTGATCGACATAGAATAAGATTTGCCGTCATATTCCACTGACAATATGCCATTTTGCATTTCATCACCGCTCAAAATGACTTGCAATCCTCCGGTTTTGGAAATGGTGAATGTGCCAATGCTTTGTTTGGTTTGTGTGACAGTGTCATTTTCAAACAACACCAATTTTTCGGTGTCTGTAGAGTAAACAAACTTAAAGTTGTTTTTATTTGTGCATCTTATGTCTGAAAGATAAACCTCATATGTGCCAATATCTTCGCCCTCAAATTCATCGGATTTGTCGCGACTCAACACCAAAACAACTTGTTCACCAGCCAAAACAAGTTGGCGTTCCATTTGCGGGTCTGGTTGATTGAACAACTTTGTGAAAGAAAATTGTGATTTGTATTGCTGAGTATTTAAATCTAATTCGAAAGGCAAAACAGTGAAGTTGAATGAAAATTGTTCCTCTGAAAAACTTCCAAGGTCAAACAATGTTTCAAGCAAGCACAAACGAATTTTGTATGTGCCAGCATCAATCATCTCAGTGTTTTTACCATCATCAATTTCAAAGTAAATAAGTCCGCTTGCGATGTAAGACATGTTCAGCGACATGTGTTTTTCACTTTGCAAATCATTGTCCCAAGTTGTGTACTCAATATGCACCGTAAAATCTCGCTTGTGGTCTTGGCCGTTGTATGTTGCGGTGCGTTGCTCGTCTTGTGGCAAATCCAAAACTTCAAGTTTGTTTTTGACAAATTCAAGAGTGACAGAACAACTGCATGTTGTTGTGGTTTTTGTTTCATCTGCCAAAGTGCCAGCCTGCAAAAATTCATTACGCAAAGTTCCCGTTATGGTCAAAGTGTAAGTTCCGCTGGCAAGTGCACTTCCGCCATCTTTCAAATTGATTGTCTCGCCAAAGAATTCGCCTTGTTGCATGTCGTTGTAAGTCACACTCCAACTGTATGTATATTCAAACAAATTGTCATTTAAATTGCTCAAGAAGAACAAATCATTCACATTGAAACTGCTTACACTTTGCACTGCAAGTTTGTAAGTGTCTCCAAATCTTGAACTGCACTCTATGTCCTCCCTTACTTCCCATCTTGCAGACATTTTCACAGTGGCATATTTGAAAATTTTGCTTATGCCTTCAAATACACCATTTTCGGAATTGATTGAAGTGTAATCTTCTCCCTCCGAGCCGTCTTCATTGACAAGTTTCAACGAAACTGCCCTGCCAAAGCCTTCCTCATATGGCAAAATACTTTCGGTGACAGTCTCGCCAAGTTTGAGAGCGGATACATATTCAGAATTCCAATTTTCAGGGAAGTTTTTGTCTATTTCCAAACGTACAAGGTCGGTGAAAATCGCATAATACTCAAATTCAGAAACTTCTTTTGAAGATTGAGTGTCAAGTTTGTCAATTTCAATCGTAAAACTGTCCAAGTCTTCCATAGTACCATCAACCTCATACAAAGGTTGGTCGCTCCACTTAAACAAAGCGATGCGGTCACTTATTGTTTTTGTTTTGACGGAGAAGGTTGCACTTTTAACTTCTTTGCTTACAAAAACTTCAACATTGTTTGAATCATTCTCAACAATTTCAAACACTGCCATTTCATTGCTGTTGTAATATGTGTTGCCTGTCTTAAGGTTTTCGTTGTCCGAAATAATCGTGCCGTCAGTAAGGGTGATTTTTGTTATTTGCAATATGTTTTTATATAAATTTTCCATCAAATCTCGCAAATAAATAAAATTTTCTTCCTTGGTCAAATATTTGGCACTAAATTGCAAAGTTGCCACTTTTTCGGTGGTCAAAATTATGAAGATGTCGTCATCTGACAAAATTGGCTTGAAAGAGGGAGTCATGTCAGTGTAAGTTCCGCCTTTGGAAACAACAAATGAAACATCTGTAAAATACAAGTAATTTTTCAAATCGGAATATGTGTAAGGTGTTTCAGCATCTTCAAAGCCAATGTTTGAAGTTTTTAAGTTTGCCGTAAAGTACAGCGGAGCACCATTATAGTTGCCAATAAGATAATATTCCCTGCCATTTATTAGAGCGGTTTGCTGTCCGCCAACAAACTGAGCATCGCGGTTGTCTTCGTATCTTTGTGAGTAGTACGCCGATTTGTTTTTCGCATAATTCTTTAAAGTCAAAATTTGAGGCATTATATATGCTGTGCCTCCGACAAAATAACTGCCGTATGTGTCAGTTTCAAGCACATAATTATCCAAAATGTAATCAAAATCATCTGGATTTGGCTTTACATAAACTCGCAGTTCAACCAAATTGTTTGCCGAAATCCTGATTCCAAAGCTTGTTCCTATCTTTATGTTTTCAACACTCAAATTTACAGGATTGAAATTTGTGTCTTCATCTTTTTGCGCTGTCATCTTTATGCTTGTGGCATAAGATGTCAAATCTTGAAAGTCCTCATCTCTTTGATAGTCAAAAAAGCCGAAGAATATTGTATTTCGAGAAATTTGAGAAAGCAAGTCCTTGGAAGCAGTTTGCTTGAAAGCAAGGTAGTCGGCATATTTCCATGTTTTGTAGATTGCGTGTTGTGTGGAATTGTTGGTCGTGGCAAGCAAATAATATTTTGTCATTGCAAATTCATAAACTTGTTGATTGTTTGCATTTTTAATTTGGTCATCTGCGCTGTCAAGATTTTTAATCACATTAACAGCGTTTTCCAAGTTGCCTGCGTTTGTAAGACTGCTGTTTGCAATTGTACTCAAAAATGGTCCAACCAAACGTTGCAAGTTGTTCACCAAATACATGTCATCAAAATTTGTGACATCGCTTAAATCAAGGCTTGCCTTAAGGACAGTGATATGCAACTCAAGTTGCAATGTCAAGATTCTTCCAAGATTCAGCATCAAAGCCTTGTCTGTTATGGTGATTGTCAAGGCAACGGAGTAATATCCGGCATTAAGCACAACAAAACTTTGCCAGTTGTTATCTGTAACAGTGGCATTTTGAAGATTTTGCAATGTGATATCCAAATCTACATTTGCATTTTGTGGAAGAGAAATCTGCAATTCATCGTCAGTGGCAACAATTTCATAATTGCCTGCAACAACATTTTCATTTGAGAAAATTTGTGCAAGATAAACAGGTTGTTCTTGCATGTTGTAAACCAAATTTTCAAAATTGTTGTTATTTAAAGAAAGTGCAAAATAAGATTGGTCAGTCTGCCAACCAACATACAAAACTATAGCGATATTTTGCTGAATTGTGTCCTCTTGTCCAGAAAGTTCTGGAAAGACAAAAGACAACAGGTCTTGATTGAATATAGTGGAGTTTGAAATGCGTCTGCTTTGTCCGTCAGAAATTGCATAAAGTCCATTAAACAAAAATCCAGGACGCGAAACATTTGAAGAAGAAAGTGCTTCAACGCCGGTCACCCCTTCCGCAAACACTATATCCTTAAATGCACTGCCATATGCAAGTTGGAATTGTGCTGATTCGCCTTCTTTTCCCACAAATTGAGTTGCGCCGTTGAAGTTGATTTCAACGTTGTAAGTGATTGCAGACCAATTTGCATACAAAGTCAAATCGGTTGTGCCTATGTATTCACCCTTTTCGTTGAAATATGTTCCTGGCTTAAAATCGCCTCCTGCCGTAAACACAATGTTGCCCTCTACTGTATTCCAACTTGAAAGATGATATCCAGAGCGAGAAACTTTCAATTGTGAATCTTCGGTTGGAATATTTTCTTTTTCAAGAACATTGTCATACAAAACACTCACTTGCAAGGAGGTTTGCCCGTCAGCAAAAGTGCCGTTGTTTGCCAAAAATGTAATGTTGTAAGAGATTGGATTCCAAACTCGATAAAGATGAATCGTTGCTTTTTGTGATGCGCCCTCAAAGAAAGCACTTGTCAAAGTGAATGCGTTTCCAAAAATACGTTCATCATCTGCAAGGCTGGCATTCTGTTTGGTTGTCCAAGCCCACAAATATTGAGAATCCGGCTGATAGCCCATGCGATGATGGAAAATGTTTGCAATAGTTTGTTGAGTTGAATTTTGTGAAACAAAACTTACAGAATTTAAATTTACTATACTGCGGAATTTAAGTTGTGCATCTGCCAAACTTGAAATTTGAAATTGAAGATTTGTGGATTCTTGATTGTTGCTTTGGAAAACATGCCCATCTCTGCCATCACCAAAGTCGTTTTCGTTGCCGGTGCCAGAATGGAAATAAATTTCTGCAGTCTTTTCTTGTAAAATTGGTTGGATATAATAAGTGGAATTTGTTGACAGGTTTTCGGTTTTAATCCAATCTTGAAGCCAATCTAAATTTATTGTCATTTTTTTGGATATGACATCAACATCAATTCCTACTTGGTCTTGCGTGAATGTTTTTCTTTCGTTGCCGGTGCCATCAACAATTCTGTAGCCCGTGAAGTAAAATCCCGCTCCGTTTGCTCCTCCAAGAGTTATATCAATCTTCTTTTCAAGAGGCTCGTCTGCTGTGAAAGAGTAGGTGTAACTTGAAATAGACTCCTGCTCACTTGACATAGAAAGTGTGATTCCTTGTTTGGCATTGGTGAACACTACTTCGCCAACTTTGACGCTTTGTGCAAGAGAAAGCGTGATTTGTTTTTTGACATAAATGGCCGACAATGTAATTTTGTTTGCCGTCATGCCTTCAGTCAAAATGCTTGATGCTTGAAAGATATTTCCAAATTGCGAACTGTAATTTTGTGCTGCAAAAACCTTTGTTCCACCCTCAGACTTTGCAAGCCACCTAAAGAAAGTGTATCCTTTGTTGTCTTCACCCAACGACGTTGAAAGGTTTACTTCATCAGAGAATTTTATGTTTGTGATTGAATTTTCAAGATTTTGTGCATCTGAAACTGTAACGTTTGTTTGAATTGAAGAATCTTCTTGTGACGAAAATTGTAGTTCATCGTCAAGCAACTTTGCTTGACTCAATCCGCCAAGATTTTCGTCATACAAATCGTTGTATTCAACAAAACGTGTTGAGTAATCAATTGAATACAACACATCTGTGCAAACAAGAGTGATGGTGTAAAGCCCTGCTCTTAAACCGGTCAGTTGGTCGGTTGACAAATAGTAAAGCGAAATTTTGTAAACATCATGCAAGAATGTTCCCAATTCATCAACTTGTGTGCCTTTGGAAAACTTTTCGATTGAAGCATTCAAAAACATGTCATTTGCCGAGTTGAAATTTGTAACAAATTCTTGAGATTCGGTTCCGACATTTGAAACAACCACCCTGACATTGAAATGTTCATTCTTTGGATACTCGCCCATATTGCCGTCACTGTAAAGGCTTGCCGTTTCGCTGCCATTTCTGTCTGCAAAAAATCTGAAATAGTCAGAATTTTCAATATACACTGTTGCTGTGCCATTTGTGCCAACGGAATATTTTCCGCCTCCACTTATGTTGATTATTTTTGGTGCATTGGCGCCCATTTGCGAGGCAGTTTGTGAAACTTGCTCAAGTTCCGCCTCATGCCTGAAATCAAACTTAAATGTTGCATTGGTGTACCTTGTGACAGCACGCAACTCGCCTTTCAAAACTTCGCCGTTTTGTTTTGCTTGTCTTACCACATCATCAAAATCAACCATAAATTTTGTCGGTGGACTTTCAAGTTCTTCTGCAGAGTATTCCAAAACCTTGACGTTAGGAAATTTTACACCATCAACATTGTCATAGCCATAAGTTGAAAAAGAAGAATTGTCTTGTGCTGAAAAGATAAACACAAAGTCGTTTGTTGCTTGATATTCGATTGTGGCAGACTCTTGGTCGATTTGGTCAAAATAAACGCTTACAAGAGTTTTGTCACCTCTTTCAAGTTTCAAAGTTTTGATATCCACATCTGTATAAGTGATAGTGTAAGTGATGTTGCTTGTAAAATCAGCACGATACTGAAGCGAAAATGAATTATTTTGGTCAATAAGTTCTGAAATGTCAATTTCGTCAACAACCTGATTGCTTGCCATCGAAAACATCAGTTTTTTGTTGACCAAGTCAACTGCAAGATACAGTTCTTGCTGCGAAGCAAGATCTTCCTTAAGTTGTTCACTTTGAATAATTGTCAAAATATCACTCCAAACGGACCTGTTGTTGATTTGCACATTGGAAGTGATAGAGCCCGATTCATCTTTTTGCACCTTAAAGATTTCTCTCGGTCCAATTCCAAAATAAACTCCGCTTGAAATTGTAAGATTGTCAATATATGATTCTTTTGCAACATTAAATTTGAATGTCACATCTCCGTACAAATTGTAGAATTTGACACTATTAAAATCTTCGATGTTTGAAAAGGAATAAACATCAAATTTCAATCTTCCAAAATTTGAATCGATGTCGTTTGCGGTAATCAGATTTCTTAAAATTTGTTCGGAATTGCCCGTTGCCCCACCCAAGTTTAATCTGTAACCTTGACTGAATGAAAGTGCAAATTGCAAATAATTGTCCAATCTATCACTGAAAAGTGAATCGTATCTGAAAGAAATCTTGTAAGAACGATTGGTTTGTTCCACAATGCTGGAAGCGTATGATTGAGGTTTGTTTAAATTTTGCTCGTTATATCCAAAAAGAGAAAAGTTTTGTTCCGCAAAAACTTGTCTTAAATCAATATCTTGATCGTCTGCAGTAAATTCAAATGTAATTGTGTTGTTTTTTTCTTGTCCTTTCCATTTTGTGTAAACTGTCAGATCACGATTTGCAAAAGATGTCGGTTTGGCAAGCAATTGTTTTGAAAATTCACCGTTTTCAAAATTTTCAAAAATCCCCTCAATTTCAAAGTTTTCCCCACGAAGTTTTGCTGAACTTTGCTCAGTTTTGTATTTTGGAGTCTCAAAAATATACTCCCAATTTTCCAAAAATGAATCATATGGCACAACAAATTCGGCATAAAGATCACTGCCGTCTGACATAATTTCCACTTTTTGTTGATCTTTTGTGACAGTTGAAATTTCTTGTTCGTCTTTGTCCACAAGAGTTTTGCCAATATAAGAATTTTCAGTGTTGCTTTCAACATCAAAGTTTTCTTGTTCATATTTGTTGTAAACAACTTTGATTGTTGTTGTGGCCTCTTGCCAATTTGCGCTTAAACCATTCACCGCTTTTGAAGGCTGGAAATTTGTCCATTCTTCAGTCTCTGAAGAGTAAGCAATTTGCTCTATATCATCGCCATAGGCATAGCCTTGCAATTTGAATCCGCGTTGAACAAGAATATCCGCCTCTCCAACATCTTTTGAAAGTTTTGGAAGATTTTTTCCAAAAGTGCTGTCAATTTCTTGTCTCACTGCGTTGCCGTCTTCGTCAAGCAAAACGTGATATTCGCCATTGTAGATATAATTTGCATTAAGTCCTGTTTTAGACTCGTTTGTTTTTATCTTTTTTGTATTATTTTCATCGTTAGTTTTTTCGGCAACATTTTCTGTATAAAAATTTCCACCATTGCCCGCTATTGTAACATCGTAAAGTTTTGTAATTTCAATATTTTTAAGATTGAGCGAATTTTCATCAACAACATTTTCAGAAAGATTGTTTTTGCCATAAGCAACATACAAATTTCCATTTTCCACATTTGCGATTGTTGAAAGATCAGTTTTGTCAACGCAATTGATCAAATATGTATTTCCAGCGACGTTGCCAATAAGCGATGACTTTGCTTTTGCCCCTTCATTTACAAAATCAACATTGTCAATCGTCAGATTTTTGATCACTGCATCACCCGTCTGAGCAAACAGACCATGATATTCAAATTGGTCGTGCAACGAACATGTCAGCCCAGAAATTGTGTGACCATTGCCGTCAAACACTCCAACAAAAGATGATGTTGTGCCGATTGGAATCCAAGTTTTTCCGATCAAGTTGATATCGTTCTGCAAAGTAAAATAGTGTTCATCTGAAGAGATGCCATCAACTCCAACTCCATAAATTTTTGAAACAAGTGCCAAATCACCTGCTGTTTCAATCAAATATGGAGATTCAGATGTGCCTTGTCCAAGCAGCAACGTTGTTCCGCTTGAAAGTTCACTGTCGTTATTAAATGTCTGATGTCCAGCGACAAAAACAGGAAAATCGCCCGAAACAATCTTCCAACCTTTGTCAAAATCCCAGATTGAGTCAAAATATTGACTGTTGACATAAAAATCCTTTGTTTTTGCCAAGAAAGTCAAGTCTTCAAGCGCATATTCTGACTCTTCTTGCTGATGTTTTAGTGTGTTTTCAAAATAAACTTTGTCAAGTTGAATTGTTTGAGTTTCGCTGCAATATAAAGGCGAATATTTTCCTGCACCTGCTTCTTCGCCAATCATTTGCCCCAACATAAGCGAGTTTGAAATTTTTGTTTGTCCAAAAACTGCAAGACCGACAAGCCCTCCGATGTAACTGCCCTCTTTGAGTGTGTATTTGATTTTCCCGCCGTTGTAAACATGGTCAATTGTCAAACTTCCGGCAACATGTCCCGCAAGTCCGCCAAGTTGAGCACCTCCATTTGCAGTCAAAGTGCCAATCGTGTATGAATTTTCTATGCTTGATTGTGTGGAATTTGAAATTTCACCAACAAGTCCGCCGATATGCGCGGAAGTTGTTTCAATCTTTCCTGCAAAATAGGAATAATTTATTTTGACGTCTTTTGCAAGACCAACAAGCCCACCAACAGCACCATTCGTGGTGTCACTGACAGAAATATCAGCCATGCTGTTTGAAATTGTGACACTGTCTGCTTGTCCAACAAAGCCGCCGGTATTTGCTGAAGCATTAAGTTGTCCAAACACTCCTTTGACCGAGCAGTTGTCAATAACAAGCGAACCGGAATTTTGAAAGCCCACAAGCCCGCCAACACGAGTTGCCGAATCAGAAGAAATTTTGACATTTCTTAAATTTAAATTTTTGATTGCTGCATTTGCACCCAACACACCAAAAAAGCCAGCATAATTGCTGCCAGCCGAAATGTTTAAATTGAATACAAAATGGCCTTGCGCATCAAAAGTTCCATTAAACGCATTGCCAACATCAACACTGATCGGAGTCCATGAATGTCCTGCCAAATCTATATCTGTGTCAAGAAAGACAGTTTTCCCGTCATATGCGGCACTGCCGCCCATCGAATTTAATTGACTTGCAAAAAAAGAAAGCCCTTTTGCACTGCGAATATGAAAACTGTTTGTGCTTTGGTCAAAAAACCAGTCCGATTCGCCGATATCATCAGAGCCAACATATTCACCATTCCAAATATCTGACTGTGCACTGCTTGCATTCACTTGAAAAGATGGGAGTCCGCAAACGCCAAACACCCCACAAAGTCCAAACACAAAAACGATTAAGATGAATACGATTTTGTTTTTCATACTACCTTTCCACAGTATGCTCGACAATTTTCTGTCACTTACAGACAAATTTTAACATTTCTCCGCAAAAAAATGCAAACGAAATATATAAAAATATTATATATATAAAAACTTTTTTTAACCGACAATCGCCCTGCAAAACCTGTTTTGTTTCAATGACACCAAATGTGCCATGCATAATAAAATTTATAAAAATAAAAAAAACACGCGTTTTTTGCGTGTTTTTTATTTATTTTTTAGAAATTTTTCATAATCCAAGCCCATGGCATGCTTCATTTTCCTCAAAGTTTCACCTGCAACTTTGCTTGCTTTTTTGGAATTGTTTAAAAGCATTTCATAAATTTTGTCAACATCTTTTTCGAGTTCTGCACGTTTTGCGCGGATTGGAGTCAAAAGTTCTTGCAAAATATTGTTTAAAAACAACTTTATCTTCACATCTCCAAGTCCACCGCGACTGTAATGTGCCTTAAGTTCGTCCAAATTGGTGTATTCTGGCAAAAACTTTTTGAAATGCTCATCTTTGCAAAATGCGTCAAGATAGGCAAAAACCACATTGCCTTCCACATGACCGGGGTCAGAAACTTTCACGTGTGTTGGATCTGTGTACGCATTCATTATTTTTTGCTTGACAATATCTGGTTCGTCCTTCAAATAGATGCAATTGCCAAGGCTTTTGCTCATTTTTGCATTTCCATCAATGCCAACAAGTCTGTGACACGCTTTGTTTTCCGGCAAAAGTGCGGTTGGCATCGGAAAAATATCGCAGTTGTATGTGTTGTGAAAACTGCGGACAATCTCTCGAGTTTGTTCCAACATCGGAAGTTGATCTTCCCCAACCGGCACAACTGTGCTTCCAAAAGCCAAAATGTCAGATGCTTGACTTACGGGATAGCACAAAAATCCGGCTGGCATTGAAGTACTGAACCCTCGTTGCTTTATTTCTTCCTTCACTGTTGGGTTTCTGTTTAATCGTGCAACTGTCACAAGATTCATAAAATACATCGTCATTTCGGCAAGTTCGGGAATTTGTGATTGCAGAATAATATCCACTTTGTCAGGGTCGATGCCAGCGGCAAGATAGTCTATTGCAACCTGTATAACATTGTTTTTCACTTTGTCAACATTTTCAGCATTGTCAGTAAGCGCTTGCGTATCGGCAATCAAAATGTAAAACTTTTCAAAATCTCCTTTTTGTTGCAACGCAAGTCTGTTTGCGATTGAGCCGACATAATGTCCAATATGCAAATTGCCCGTTGGCCTGTCTCCTGTCAAAATAATTTTTTGAGAATTTTTCATAATTTTCTCCAATATTTTTTATTTTAAAAAAACTTCAAAAAATATTAAAAAAATGTTTTTTATATTTTTTTAAAGTGTTTTTTCGCCTTTAATTTAGCGGAGCGTAGATTTTCTTTGAATTTATTTTATTTTTATTCTAAAAATATGTCAAAAAATATTTTTAAAAATAATTTTAATTTATTTTTTATTTTTAAACAATTAAAGAAATTCTTTTTAAAACTTCCTTTTCTCCAAGTAAATTCATTATTTCAAACAAATCCGGCGAATTTTTTCTGCCTGTGATTGCCACGCGAATATATTCGCAAACCTTGGCAACATTTCCAAGATATTTTTCAGGATTTTTCTTGTATTCAGAATTGTCGGTCGCATATCCAAGTTCACCTGCCATCTTTTTCACATTTTCAAACCATGCATCTTTTGAAGAAAGAGTCAAATATTTTTTGTAGGCTTTCAACACAGTTTCAAAATTGTTGCGCTCTGAATCTTCAATTTCAAATTTCTTTGGTGCACCAAACATATAATCGTACAAATCAAAAAACATGCTCCATTTGTATATATCCTTTCTTGGTTTTGGCTTTTCGCGGTCTATATTGAGTATTTTTGTGACATACTCACGTTCGTTTTTCAGATATTGAACATTTTCGAGTGAATAGTTTTTTGCCCAAAACAACAAGTTTTCGTAGCATTTTTCAGCAGAATAATGAGAAACAATCTCTTTTGAAATATCATTCAACTTCACAAAGTCAAAAATTGGCGTGTTTGCAGTGATCTTAAAGCCATCAAACGGAAATTCCATAATATCGCTTGTTGGATTTTGTTTTCGCCAAATTTCAAAATTGGAATTTATCAGATTTATCAAATATTCTATCACTGCTTCTTTGTCATATCCTTCTTTGTCAAAGAAACGCATATCCGCTTCGGGATGTTTTCGTTTTGAAATCTTGTTTTTGTTGCCTTTTTCATTCAATTTGTAAATAAGAGGTGTGTGGATATATTTTGGCTGCTTGAATCCCAACGCCTCAAAAATTTCGGCATGAAGCGGATATGAGGGCAGCCATTCTTCACCCCTCACAACAACGGTTGTGCCCATAAGAGTGTCATCTATTGGATGTGCAAAGTTGTAAGTTGGTGTCAAATCGTCCTTAAGCAAAATTGCGTCAGCACTGTTTTGTTGAATTTCAATTTCACCCTTTGTCCCATCTTTAAATTTGATTTTTTTTGTGCCATCACCAGCACTTTTCAAACGAATTGCAAATTTTTTGCCCGATTTTAAGTTTTCTTCAATCTGCTCTATTGTCAAATTTCGGCAAGGGTCTTTTTCCTCAATCTTTCCTGCCGCAAAATTTTTCTCGCGCTTTTCTTGGACATCATTCAGTCCTTCAGTTTTTCGACAAAAGCAAGGGAAAGCCTTTCCTTCGCTCACGAGTTTTTTTGCATAGGCACGATAAATTTCAGCACGCTCGCTTTGATAATAAGGCCCATACTCGCCAACAGTGACCCCACCTTTCATCTCATATTCATCAGGTGTAAGTCCATAGCTTCCCAAAACATCCAAAACGATTGCGCTTGCACCCGAAACCTCGCGTTTTTTGTCTGTATCTTCTATCCTAAGATAAAAAACTCCGTTTGAGCGTTTGGCAATATTCCAGTCAATAAGTGCTTGGAAAAAACCTCCCAGATGCATATATCCGGTTGGACTAGGTGCAAATCTTGTGACTTGTGCACCTTGCTTAAGATTTCTTTTAGGATATTTTTTTTCGATTTCCTCAACTGTGAGTTTGTTGTTTGGAAACAACAATTCTGCCAATTTTTTGTAATCCATATTCACTCCGATTTAAATTTAAATTTCGTAAATATCGCTCTTTATGTCACTAAGGAAGTTAGGCAAAATCTCATTAACAAAAGTTTTGATGTTTTGCAAATAAACTTCCGCCAATTTGTTTGTTTGTTTATATTCGTTCATGTCGTTGTCGTAAGTGAGAGCAAGTTTTTCTATTTCAAGTTGTTCAATTGATTTAAAATAACCATCTGTTTGCAACAAAAATTCCTCAGTTTTGGAAAATAGCGATTTCATTTCTTCTGTCGAGAGTTGTTTGTAACCGGTATCCTTGACAACAAAATCATTCACAAAACTTGTAAATTGCACTCTCAATTTGCTTAATATGTCCGAAATTTCAACTTTTGTTTTTCCGTCCAAATTGCCCACTTCGTCCCAATTCAATTTGTTGGCAATTTCATCTATTTGAAATTTTGTGAATACTGGCAAAACTTTGGCGCGAATAAATTCTTTTACTATTCGCGTGTCCGAAGGCTTCAAATCAATTTCTTGCAAAAGATTAAAAATGCCTGTTGACTCCACAGCCTCAGCAAGTTTTGTTGAAAAGTCTATATTTTTTTCAATAAACAAGCCATAAGAACTTTTGAAACGTTGCAGTTTTTCTTTTTGCGCTTTTTCGTCTGGCACGCTTGCACCAAAGCCCTCAAAATAGTCCACAAATTCATTTCTTTTCAACACAAAGTTTTTTATTTCTTTAGTAAATTTTTTCAAACTGTCGTTCAAAGCGTTTATTGCTTTGTGGGCCGATTTTGTAAGTTCATTTTCTTTGATATTTTCTGTTATATATGTCCTGTTTTTTTCGATATAATTGTTGGAAACTGCAAGCGCAGAAGCATACAAACTGGCAAGTTCTGTAAAACCTTCCGCTTTTTGTTGAATTTTTCCCTCAATGACACTGCCCAAGTTTACTTTGTATTTGGTGTCAATTTGCCCAACTTTTGTACTTTCTTGCTCAAAAACCTGTGCATAGGTTGCATATTCTTGATCAAGCGCGTTGAAATTTTCATTCAAGGTTTTGAGAGAAACATCACCGCAACCCGCCAAGCCGAACACCGAAAAAATTGATATGCAACACAAAATCAAGGCTAAAAATGTTTTTTTCATAAATCCTCCTTAAAAAGAAAGTCGACCAGACATAAATTGTTCGTAACTATTGGACTTGTCACCATTTGTTTTAATGTCAGTAACTATGTTTCTTATATCATCTGAACTGCTTTGATATCTCAACATAAGTTTTTCACCGCTTTCCGAAAGATATTTGTCCACAAATGTCAAAAGAGAAAAGCCAAAAGATGGATTCTCTTTTGCATTTTCCTTTATTTGAGCATTCAAAGTTTTCATTCCAAGCATAACAATATCTGAAAAGTCATTGTTCCAAACTCCAAAACCCTCAACTTTTGGCATTGATGCCATGTATATGTCGGCCAGATTGTCAAAAGCATTTGCGGTGCTTGTCACAAATTCTTGCATATATTGTTGGCAATCCGTCCAAGTTGAAGATTGCCAATATTGACTTTCACCGGTGGAAGTTAGGTTGTTTTTCAAATAAGTGTCAAGTTTGTCGACACAATTTTGAGCCTTGTCAAATTCTCGCTCGGTGTTTTTAAGTTTGTTTTGATATGTGTCTGTTGCTTGTGCAAAAACAACATGTCTATCAAAAAATTTTATAGCAATTTCAAAAGCGCCATAAGCACTCAAATAATTGTTGACTGTGTTTTTTTCTGCATCTGACAATTCTGAATTATCCTTCAAAAGTTTTAGATATTGGTCTATCTTTTGATTTTTTTCATCTTCACTATTCAAATAGCCGCTCTGTGACACTTCATGCACTTTAAGAGCCAACTCTTTTGTGTCGCGAGGCTTAAACAAATTGATAAAAACAATTGCCAAAACAATACCAATCACAACTAGTGCCAATATCACAAAAAACCACTTCTTTTTCATTTTTCCCCTCTTTTATTGCGTTTTAATTTGTAATTTCCGCTTTTATTTTGTCGTTTGGATTGAGATATGTTGTATATTCGCCCACCCATTTAAGTTTGATTTCACCCGTACTGCCGTTACGATGTTTTGCAATGTTCAAATACACAGTTCCGGGCTCATCTTCAATGTTTGTGTCGTTGTATTTTGCCGGATTGTACAAAAACATAACAATATCTGCATCTTGCTCGATTGACCCCGATTCACGAAGATCGGCCAAAATTGGTCTGTGGTCTGGTCTTAAGTCTGGCCCACGGTTGAGTTGTGCAAGCAACAAAACGGGCACATTAAGTTCCTTTGCCATTTGCTTTAACGTTTTTGTGATCTGAGTGACTTCTTGGTTGCGGTTTTCCTGTCTGTAACTCTCTTTTTTGTCGTTGGCACTGTTGAGGTTCATCAAGGTCAAATAATCTATCACAACCATGTCAAGCCCTTCCGTCAATTTCAGTTTTTGACATTTTGAGCGTACTTCAAAAGGCGAAATGCCGGCAGTTGGATCGATATAAATCCCGGAATTTGACAATTTCTTCTCCGCTGTCCAAACACGCTTCCATTCGTCGTTTGAAATATCTCCCGTCAAAATCTTCTTAAGTTCAACCTTAGAAACTGAAGAAAGTGAACGTGCCATAAGTTGTTCTCTCGCCATTTCCAAAGAAAACACTGCCACTTTTTTGTTGAGTTCGGTTGCTGCATGCACGGCAACGTTCATGGCAAAAGAAGTTTTTCCGACACCCGGACGTGCCGCCAAAATAATAAGATCGCTGTTTTGCAAACCGTTTGTGATTTCATCAAATTCTTTATAGCCTGTTGCAATTCCACGCAATTTTCCTTTATTTTCAGCAAGTTCGGACATGGTTTTAAGCAAATTTGTCATCGCACCACCGGGCTTTCCGACCGCTTCCAAATCAGTTTTCATATCTTTTTGCGAAAGATTGAAAATCTCTTTTTCTGCGTAGCGCATGGCATCGTCACCATTCGTGCTTTCAAAAGTGTTGTTGATTATTTTTTGCGAAGTGGAAATCAAGTGCCTTCTTGCAGAGGCATCTTTGACAATCTCCAAATAGTGCTGAAAGTTTGCCGCAGATGGCACGCTGTTGGTCAAGAAAGAAATATAATCGATTCCGCCCACTGTTTCCAATTTTTTTTCAACTTCCAACTGATTTGTCAAAGTGACAAAATCCACGGGAATGGATTTCATAAAAATTGTTTGCATACTTGCAAAGATACTGCGATGTGCTTCCGAATAAAAATCGTCAGGTTGAATTTCGGACAGAATATCTCTTTGAATTTCGTTGTCAAGCAAAATGCAACCCAAAAGTGCTTGCTCGGCCTCCAAACTGTTTGGCAATATTTTGTAATCTGGCATGTTTTACCTCCAAAAACCGCACGAGGGTAGTCAATCTGAAAACGGGTCTTTTTTCTTTTTCAATCTTTCTGCTTTTCTGTTGTCAAGTTTGCTGCAAATCCAAGTGTAAAAGAAAAACAACACAAACATCATAAGCACAAGCACCAGAATGTTGAGCCACTGCGGAACACCCGCAACATACGTCAGCAGAATCGAAACAACAAGAACAGGCAAAAAAACTATCAGCAAAAAAAGACCAAGTCTTGAAAGTTTTTTCTTTAATTCTTGTTTTTCGGTGTTTTTCATGCACTTAGTATATCAACAAACAACCGTTTTGTCAAATTTTTCCTAAAAAGAAAAAAAATAAAGCCTGTTGATTGGCTTTATTTTAAATTTCACCTCTAAGCATTTTTCCACGCTCACGAAGACGCATATTGTGGTCAAGAATGATTTTGCGAATACGGATTGATTTTGGTGTAACCTCCAAATATTCGTCGTCACCCAAAAATTCAATACAATCTTCAAGGCTCATGTTGCGAGGTGGAGTAAGACGCAAAGCATCATCGCTTCCGCTGGCACGCATGTTGGAAAGATGTTTCATTTTGCAAACATTCACAACAATATCTCCGCCCTTTGGATTGCTTCCCACAACCATGCCGCCATAAACCTCTGTGCCGGCACCGATAAACAACTCACCGCGCTCCTGGGCATTGTAAAGGCCATACACAATGGCTTTTCCTTCTTCATGTGCAATAAGTGAGCCAAAATCTCGACGGTTTATCTCCCCTTTGTAAGGCTCGTAGTCATAGAAGACAGAATTTATTATTCCTTCACCACGAGTGTCAGTAAGATATTCACTCTTAAAACCAAATAGTCCACGTGATGGAATCAAAAACTCCATTCTCATACGATTTCCATGAGGGGTCATTCCTTGAAGTTCCCCCTTTCTGACGCCCATTTTGTTCATGACAACACCAACGCAGTCCTCCGGAACATCAAGGTACAACCTGTCGATTGGCTCGCATTTTACACCATTTATGGTTTTTATCAAAACTTTTGGTTGGCTGACTTGAAATTCATAGCCATCACGACGCATGTTTTCAATCAAAATTGAAAGGTGCATTTCACCGCGTCCGCGAACTTTAAATTTTTCGGCTGTGTCCCCATCTTCAACCCTCAACGAAAGGTCCTTGACTGCCTCTTTATACAATCTGTCACGCAAATGTCTTGATGTGACAAATTTTCCTTCACGACCTGCAAACGGGCTGTCATTGACCATAAAAGTCATCTCAACACTAGGTTCGGCAATTTTGACAAATTCCACAGGTTCGACAGTGTTTTCATCGCAAATCGTGTCGCCGATAGAAACATCTTCAAGTCCGGCGACGCAAACAATTTCGCCAACCTTGGCACTTTCAACAGGCACACGCTTAAGCCCTTCATAGACAAACAGGCTGACAATTTTTGAACGAACTTTTTTGTTTTCTTCGTGATAATTGCAAACAACTACATTTTGCCCAACTTTTATCACTCCACGTTCCACTTTTCCAACCGCGAGTTTTCCAACATATTCATTGTGCTCGGCAGCAGACACCAACATTTTGAGTGGACCATTTTCGTCACCCTTTGGCGCAGGAATATGTGCAAGAATAGTTTCAAACAAAGGCTTCATGTCAGTGCCTTTTTCATTCATATCTGTGGAAGCGATTCCTTGTCTTGCCGAAGCAAAAACAAACGGAGAATTGAGTTGTTCTTCATCTGCATCAAGTTCCAGGAAAAGTTCCAGCACTTCGTCAACAACTTCTTTCACGCGTGCATCTGGTCTGTCAATCTTGTTGACAACAACCACAACTTTCAAGCCAAGTGCAAGTGCTTTTTCAAGCACAAAACGAGTTTGAGGCATTGGCCCTTCAAAAGCGTCAACAACAAGCAAAACACCGTCAACCATTTTGAGTACTCTTTCAACTTCACCACCAAAATCGGCGTGTCCCGGGGTGTCCACAACATTGATTTTCACTCCGTTGTAAAAGCAAGAAGTGTTTTTGGACAAAATAGTGATGCCACGCTCACGCTCAAGTGCATTGCTGTCCATAACTCTATCTTCCACAACTTGATTATCGCGAAAAACATTGCCTTGCTTAAGAAGTTCGTTGACAAGTGAAGTTTTGCCATGGTCAACGTGGGCAATAATTGCGACATTTCTGATCTCCTTATTTTCCATTTTTGTAAAGTCCTTTTGTATGACGAATTTTGAAACAACAAAAAGTTTCAAATATAAAACTTGCTTATTATAACAAAAAAAAATAAAAAAAACAAGGGCTACGAGCCTTTGTTTTTATTTTTTGTTGCTGTTTTTTCTGTTGAACGGTATTTTGTAATCAAAATTGCCACCATCACCGCCAAAATCACAGTCAAAAGTGCGCTTGCGTACCAAACCGATGTGTTTGGATAAGTGGCATAAAACGAAATTTGTGTTTTTTCTTCAGAAATATCTTGCATGCTTTTTATAAACACATTGTGCACAAATCCGCCTTGTTGAAAACATAAATTTGACTTTAATCCGCTTTGAGAGGAAGAAAAGTGATAAATAAAATTACTCTGGTCATAAATTTTCATCAATTCTTCCAATTGAATGTCTTCGTTGAGTGCCGCCCAAGAACTGAGCGCCAACTGACAAACTTGCTTCAAGTTGTTGGCAGTTTCAATGTTGGAAATCGGAAATGTGGTGTCAAGTTGCAATCTTTTTATAAAAAATCCACTTATTTTTTGGCTGCTTTCCTTTTGGTCGTCACTTTCATCTTCAACGCCAAAAAACTTTTTCTGCGCATCAAGATTGTCGAATTTTATCGTAAATCCAATCCCATCAACATCTTCAAAATATGTTGCACTGCCAACTTCAACACCCTCCTCTGCACGAATGCGGTTTTGCTCTGCAAGAGCGTTGACATAAAGTGTCAAATAAAATCTTAATGACCGAATTTGTCCGTCAGAAAGTCCTTTTTCTTTAAAGTCTTGTGTGTTGACCGGAAAAATGTATGCCAGATTTATTGACTCGTCTGAATTTGCTTGCCTTAAAATGCGAAAAGCATTTGTTTGATAAACCTCAGCCATGTCCACGCTCTTTGAGTCACAGCCAAACATAAAAAATGAACAAAATATGCACAAAAAACACAAAAAAAGAGTATAAATTGTTTTTTTCATAACATATTTATACTCCTTTTAGTTTTTGAATATTCACTATACTGATGCTGCTTTTGTGGTTGCCCAAATGCCTTCGTCTGTTTTTGTTGTACTGTCTATGTTTGTAACTGAAAGTGTTCCATAGTTGATGTTGCCGTTTGTCTGAGAGTCAACATTCAAACACATAATGCCTGCGACAAAGCATTCTGACAAGTTGGATTTTGGTCCTTCCACTGAAATATTGCTGTAATTTGTGCAATTTTGCGTTGTGCCTTTGTTTGTGACGGTGATTCCTGCAACTTGAAATTTGGATAAAGTTGCTGTGGAGATGATACTTATTTGTTGTTGCTCGGCATTTTGCTCCCCGCAAACACAAGACGCGATAGTTGCATGATTTGTGTATGCAATTCCTCCTACAAAAATCATATGCGAGATGGCATTGTCTGCAAATTCCATCGACGTTTTCACATTGCAATTTGAAATCGTTGCACTGCCGGAGTTGATTCCAACAAGTCCGCTGTAAGCCAAAACAACCTTTGTGTCCATTTCAACATTTTGCGCTCTTAAACTGGTTGAAAATCCTGTCAAGTTGACATCGGAAATTTTGCCGTTGTTTGTGACTGCCAATCCTGCCAAAATGGAGTTTGTAGCAACAATGCCGTCTTTGTATCTTACATCAAGGTCCAAATTTTTGATTTCGGCACTTGAAGTAAGTTTTTCAAACAACGCTGATCCCGTTGTGTAAACTATATTAGAAGCATTGTTGCCGACCGTCACTGCAGAATCTCGAGGCAGAACTGTCACTTCGGCAATGTCCCCTGGTCTGCAAACACCTGAAGATGTGTAAGTGATGCAAAAGTTTCCATTTTCACCATTACTTGCATCAATTTCACCCGAAAATTCACCACCAAACAGAATTCCAGAAAATTCACGAAGTTCCAGATTGCTGCTTATTTTAAAGTAATATTTTTCATCTTCTTGTTCGCCCTCTTTGCCTTGCTCAGTAAACGAATTTAAACTTTTATCTTTCGTTTGTCTGTAAGCAATGTTCAAAAATTGTGTTTCGTTGGAAATTCCATAAGGACTTTGTTGTGTTCCTCTGCCACTTGCAAAAAGGTTGAAGTCCACATACTGTCCCTCGTCATCAGTCTGCACTCCGTCGCCCTCAAGATCAGAGAGTTGAACCGATTGCAAACTACTGCTATTGAGTTTTATGCGTATTGAAATGCTGACGCGACCAATGATGGTTGGAGTGAAAGATTGTTTGTCCGTTGTGTAAATTCTTGTGACGGCACTTTCGCCTGTGCCGTATGTCACCTCAACAACAAACTCTGCTGAAACAATTTTTCCGGAAGTTTCAGCGGAAAGTTTATAGAATTTTTCATCGAGCAAAATTATTTTTTCACCGTTTTTCTCATCAAAAATCTTAAATAGGTCTGTAGGCTGCACAACTTTGACAATATTGTCGCCATTTTCGTCTGTTTTTTCTGTGCAATTGATTTGCTCACGAGAAACGTAATATTGCGCGTCTTCATATTCTATCTGCACTGATTTTTGCAAAATTTGCAAAATTTTTATTTCGGTATTTTCTTGTATAAATATTTCCGTATTGCTGTTTAATTCAGAATCTTCATAAAGTTCAACTGATGATGCTGTGACATATTTGATCTCGGTTGCCGAGGCTGGACTGTTTAAAGACCGAAGTTCAAAATTCCAAGTAAATTCACCTTTTTTGCTGTCCCAATGAATCTTTGCATCTTCTCCCCAAGATGAACGTTGTAAAACAAAATCTTGACTTTGGTCACTTGTCACAGCGCTTTGCATTGTCACTGTGAAATGAACAGAAGCGTGAGAGTCGTCCGCAATGACAATTCGGCTGCCACTTTGGATATGGACATATCCGTCGCCATCTGTGTAAGTGATTTGAGTGTTTTCATCTCGCAAAATGTAAATTTTGTAACTTGTTTCTGAAAAGACGACTGTATAAGTTTGTTCGCCAACAGTAAACACTCCTGTGACAGTGTTTTGCTCATTGCCATCTTTTTGGAAATATTTTTCCAAACTGAGTGTTTCAGTGCTGTTTGTGTTGTCCGCACTTATTTCATAATCATCTGCAACGATTGTTGCAAGTTTGATTATTTTGTTTTCACTTTGACGGGCAAAAGACTTCAATGTTGTTTGATTTGGATTTGTTCCACAAATCGTGACAACAGAAATGTTGTATTCACCTGCTTTCATAGCACCTTGGTCTTCTGTGAACAAGATATTGTATATGTTTTGTTCGCCATCTTCAACAGAAACTTCAAAATTTCCAAAAATCTCATTGCCATCATCGTCCAAGACAGTAAACGAAATTTTTTGTTTGAAGTTGCCCTCGTTGACATTGCTGGCAGCCTTGTACTTCCATGTCAAATGCCCGTTTGAAACATTGATTGAGTTTTGTTCTATTGGATTCAATCGCTTTAATCCGCTCACTTGCCCTCCATCGCTCATAAGGACATATTTGCCAGAGCCATATTGACAATTTCCGCTGGCATATCTTCCGTCTGTCAGTGTGACATACGTTCCTTGTGATGGTGGCGTGTCTTGAACATCCAAAACTATTGCTCGGACTGTTGCACGATAAAATATTTCCGCTGTGTCATCTTGCGTTTCACTCATTTGATTGAAATCAAATTTTGTATCGGTGGTGTAATATGTTTCAGTTGAGCCAATATTTGTTTCAACGGCATTATCTGTTTTGTACCTTTCAACACTGATGCGATACACAACAGTGTTTTCTTTATTTAAAGTTTCTTGCGTTCTGCCGATCACTGCATTCCACGTTATAACACTGTTCGAAACGGTGACACCTTGAACGGTGTCCAGCATGGCGGCATTGATTGATTTTGTGTCACTGCGTGCAACAAATTTGCTGTCTGTTGGCAAGTTTGTATTTTTGTCAACACTTTGCAAAGTGACAACGTTGAAATTCTGATTTTCCTCATCAACTTTTGCAGTCAATATTGCTGTTGTGCCCAAGGCGGTGACATTGAATGTTTCGGCAAGTCTTTCGGTGCTTTTGAAGGTGTAATATGCTTCATCTTCTGCTCTGACCAATCCAGTCACGCCAACCTCATACAACAGTTCGGAGGATTTGCTTGCGCGAGAGTCCGTAATTCGAGTTTGAGAACTTGAAGTTGAAACATTGTTGTAGATGGAGTATGTGAATGGATTTTCGTCTGAATAAACACCTTGCAAAGCAGTGATATTGGCTTGACCTGTGAGAATGCCCAAATAACCCAAAGTGTTGGAAAGTGTCGGCGCACTCAATTTGTAAACATTGTTCAAAACATAGATTTCACTGTCAACATAAACAACGTTTCCACCTGGAGTGTCACCCAGCATAACAAACTTCAAATATTCGTACAAGCCATCGCCAAATTTTTGTTCTTTGCCCTCTTGGTCGGTGTAGGTGTCAAGTGTAAACACCGAAGTTGCACGGCTGCCGTCAACGATTTTGACAACTTCTTCGCTTATGTCTTTCTTTTTGATTAGCACAGTGGTGTTTATAGCATCTTTTGCTTGCTGTGATGCCCATGTAAATTGACCATTGTCCATCAAGAAAGTCGTCTCTCTGTCATCAACGGTGCTGAATTTTGCAAATCCCAAGAAAGTCACTTGATAACGCTCGGACTTACTTGAGAAAGCAATCCCATTTCCTTTTGCACAAACTTCCATATCATGTGTTTGTTTTGTGATATCTGTTCCAAACACTCCCAAAATGCTGTCTGCAGTGTTTGTCTCTTCAAGTTCTTTCTTATAGTTGTTTATATTAAGATAAAACATCAAATGAGTGCCGCCTGCATCATCGTCAACAATTGCCCCCATGCTGTCACATTCGTAGACTGTAACTTTTTTGTCTTGAATTTCAGTGTCCAAACTTGTCAGTTGGTGCGAAGAAACTGAGATTTGATAATGACGATTTCCAATCCTCACATAGTAAATACCGGCGTCTTCTTGTGACACCCCTTCTGGACCTTGTTTGTACACTTGACTCTTCTTTAGAATCACTTTGTATGTGTTTGAAATGTCTGAAATTTTTTCTTTGACTATTTGAATGTCAGGCTCTTCATTTACACAAATTAAATTGTTGTTGTCCTTTGAAAAGTCGTGCCAATTTGATGTCAATGTACGATGATTTCCAAGCAAACAATATCTCAAGGAATATTGACCTGCTTGCAAACTTTCAAGAATGTCATCAAAAAATGTTTTTTTGTTGCCGATTCCATATGTGCCATCTTCAATTGTTGATTTAAGTCTGCTCATAAGGGCAGGCACAATTGGACCGGTGGAATTTGAAACAAGATCTTCCAGTCGTTTTGAAACTTGATCAAACTCGTTTAGTTTGCCAAATTCGATCAAGTTTTGCAAAAGTTGTATTGCCGGAATTGTGAACGTACGCACAATGCCAACAGCCTTTGAATCCATACCGGTGAATTGCAATCTGAAAGAAAGCGGATTTGTCTGATCCAAAAGGTCGGACAAATAGAAAGTGAAAGGCAGGGTGAAAAGTTTTGTTGCCAAAGTGTTTGCTATTGTTTCAAGATCACCACCCGCACTGAATTCAGTGAAAAAGTTTTGTTCATGTGAGTCACTGTTTTTTTGCCAATTTATCTGCAAATTGCCGTCTTGTAGTTTCAGACCATTTAAATCACTGATTCTGTTTTTGAATATTGGCTGAATGTCACCCGTCCCTTCTGAATTCTCAGTCTTATAGCACAACGAGGACGAAAGAACAAACTTATCACTGCTTATTCCTCGCACAGCGATATAATACGTCACACCTTCCACAGGCATATCAACTGAAGCGTCATACAGCAAAGCATCTGTTTGCCTTAAAAGATAAGACTTTGGATCTTTATCATTCAAATCAGTCAAAAAGTAGATATAATATTTTTCTGTTTTCTGATCAGTGAGGTTCCAGGACAAATTTCCATTGTTAAGGCCAACATATGTTGCAGGCACCAACCTGTGAAAGACAAATTTCGTAACACCCTTGTTTTCAAAGTCATATTCACTCAGCCATTCAGAAACGGTGTATATTCCGTCATTTTGGCAAACCTTTGAAAATTTGATTTCAAAATCACCTGACAAGGTGTTGAGTGTCACAGTGTTTGTGCCATCTTTTATATCACTTTCAAAAATAGACAAAAGGTCAACAACAAAGTTGCTTGGATAGTTTTTGTTTGAAAGTTTGTTCTTGTCAACAAAAGTATTGAAAATATATTTGTTTCCTTCCTGGTCTGTGTAAGAAATCCAAACATTAAATCCAAGTGTCGTCAAAGAATCCGACTCATCAGTATCCTCAAACAGTGCGTACGTTGTAAGATTTTCTGTTTCGCCCTCAACTTGCTTGGATTTTTCAAAGCCTATAAAATTTATGTCCACAACGCCAAAGTCAAACGCAAAACAATCAGATGCCACAAATTTTTCAGTTTCAGTACTTTCGGCACATGACCAGAAATAAAGGTTTGAAAGATTGCTGATATCCACTTTGCTTTCTGCCAATTTGTCCAAAATTTGCATGAAAGAGATATCAAATATATATTGGTTTATTTGTTCGCCATCTCTTGCGTTTGAAAGTTCAAGCAAAGCCGCTTGTGGCAAGCCGTCATCAGTAACGCCAACATAAATTTGTCGTGTGTCACTTCCATTTCCAACAAGTGTGAAAGAAAGGTTGCTTGAAATTTGCGGATTAAACTCAACTTTGACAATGTTTTCCATTTTGTGGAACACAAGGTCACTGTTTGAAGTGGTGTAAACAACTGAATCAAAGGCAAAATTATGCGCGTTTGAAGTTGTGTCTTCTGCAAGGACAATCAACTCAAGTTCAAACAAATTGTTTGCATCAACTTTCAGATTTTTTGTGTCAAGCAGGGTCAACGAAGACTTTGCCTCAATTTTTGTCCAATCTGATGAAGAATTGGTTGAAGTGCCTACAAAGTGATATTTAAGGTTTGGATATTGTGCCAACTGGTCTTTGTCAGTGCCAACATACACAAGGCCTTTGTCCACGGTGATTGAATCATCTGAAAGCGGGTTGCCTTTTATATAGGAATTAAACGATGTCGTGAGTGAGTCGTTATAATCACCGCTTCCGCATGCGATAATCTCAAAATTGAGCGCAAGGTCAGTCTTAAATTGCTCGTCACTGATGTCACAATCACGCAACTTTTGATAGTTTTCCCCAAAAAGTAATTCAACCGAAGCCTTCACTTCTTCAGCAACTTCCGCATTTTCAACCCTGACACTGTAAAGAAATCTTTTTGTTTCTTTTTCTGGCAAGAAAACATTTATTGTGTAATGGTCGGCATTTTCTATCTTGCTCCAGACAAGGCTTTGCTGCAATGTGCTTTCATCATGCACAGTTTTTATGCTGCTTTCTGCAATTCTTGGCAACCTTTTCAAATTAAACTCAACTGAGTTTTGTTTTGATGCTATATATTTTTGCCCATCTGTTGTTTCTTGTGTTGCATACACAAAAAGGGAATAATCTTGTTCTTCTGTCCAATCTTGTGGCGCAGTGAAGACAAACCTGCCCTCTTCGTTGGCTGAAACTTCGTAAGATTTGCCATCATACACAACCACGTACACAGTTTTTGCATTGTTTAAAGTGTTTTCAATCTCAAATCCTTCGCCAACTTTGGTGACTTTGTCCACCGCTTTCAAAACTTGATAAGTTTCGCTTTCGGTCATGCTTGGACAAGCAAGAATATGTGTGTTTCCTTTTGAGTAGTTGTCTGCATAAGCATAAATTTGTATTGTGCCACCATTTGCAAGATTTTTGTCAATAAAGTTTTCATTGTCAATTTTAAGGTCATAAACAATTTTGCCTTCTTCAATATTGCCTTTTGTCTTCAAATAGGTTGTTGTTTCCAAATCAGATGTATTGTAAACAATTTTCAAAACAACTCCGCCAACGAATTGATTTGCCACATCTTCGTCAAAATTTATCTGCAATTGCTTTGAGTAGCCTCTGTCGGCAGGAATAAATTCAACTGAATCCACAACACTTGCGAGTTGGAATTCAACAATTTGTTCTGTGGAAGGAATTGTGCAAACATTTTGCCCGTTGCCTATGGCAAAAATTCTGACCTTGAGTGTTTGTCCAACGGCAACACTTGCACCATACACGCTGTGCTTAAGCACAAAACTGTATGAACCTGATTCATCTTTTGTGAATTTCAAATCTTCAACAGGTGTCGTGAGGTCATTTAAATAAACCATAAAGTCACCACTTTCGCCATATTCACCTGCAAATGTGATTTTTATATCTGGAGTGTGAAGTTTTTCATAATCATCAGACAAACTTAAAGTCTCGGACTCAACATATTCCACATTGGTGATTTGAGGTTGCTCAAGTTTTGTAAGGCTGTAAGACGAGCCACCGTGATACAAATAATAATTTTTTTCGTTGCCCGTCAGAAGTTCTATCTCATCTGAAAAATAAATTGGCTCTTCTGCGTCAACAAAAATGTCATGAGGTGTTATATGTGCAGCAACTTGTACTTCAATGTTTCCTTCTGCAAGGCCGGAAAGAATGCTTTTGAATGTTTGTCCTGTAATTCTGTCCACAAGCAGTTGATCATCTTGCAAATTTATTTGAGTTTGTGTTGTAGTGAATGTCACTGTTGCATTTTTGCTATCTTTAAACAACAACACATATTCAAGGCCTGTCAAATTTTCCGCAAATGTGTCCCAAGAAATGACATTTTTGGCAAAAGTTGCTGTCAATTCTTTTTCTTGGACAAGTGTGTCAAGTGTTGCAACGTTCCATGTTGAAAGATCGCTGGAAACAAAATAGGTGTCACCCTCTTGATCTTTTCCTATCACCCTAAAAGCATATGTCCAAGATTTTTTATCGTCAAGTTCGGCAGCCGTCAAGTCTACTTTGCCGTCAGTGATAGTAGACATCTTTCCTTCTTCGCCTTGTTTTGTCACTGTCAGTTGAATTTCTTTTGCATAATTTTCGTCAGCACTATTTACGCTGAAAGTCAGTTCCGCATTTTGCGTCAAGAAAACCTTTTCCAACCTTGTAAGTTTGTAAACTCGCACCTCATTGGAGTTTGCACTATCCAAAAAGTTTGGATTTGTGATTTTGACAACAAATTTATGAAAAACAGAAGAACTGTATGTTTCACTTGCAAAAGAGAAAGATGTAGCGTTGTAGTTTTCAGTACTTAAAACTTGTTGCTCTTTTCCTTCTTCTTGCCAAACAACTTCGTACTCTGTTTCAGACTGCATAGCCAAATCGGTGACATTTGCAGTGTCCCAACTTAAAGTGAACTGTGTGTTCGAATAGGAAAAACTTAGATGTGTGCTTTCAATTTTGTCTACACTCACACTTTCGGAAACTTTTGAAGATATTTCACCATATTTTTCGCTTTCACGGTATCTGTGCTGCGAAGCCCAAAGCGAGAATGTTACACTTTTTGCCAAATTATATGTGTTTGAAAGGTCAGAATAATCTTCAAAAAGTTTGAACAACTCTTTCACGTTGACAGACTTTTTGTCAACAGATTCAAAAAGCGAAGCCCCTTCTGCTGGAGTCAGAGGTAGTGTTTTGTTGTTGTATGAAACAGTTGCTTTGTTTCCTTGCTTTTCAATCTGAACACTCATTGTGTGTTCAGTTTCTTCGATATCAAACGAAAGTTCCAAAACATAGTTGCTTGTGTCCGCCATGCTGCTATGGTCAAAAGAAAGTTTGCCGTCGTGATAAGCAAGTGCAGTTGGAGAAGCCAATCTTTTGAGGACAACTGTTGAAACAATGCTGTCCAAATAAACTACATCAGAAATCTTTGGCAAGATGTTTTGCTCGATGCTTTGCGATGCAAAAAGTTGAAATTGCAAAGTTATGTTCTGTTCTGTCGAAATATCAAATGTGGCATCTCCTTCAAATTCTTGTGGTTTATCTGGCAAGTTGGCATCTTTGACAACAATTTTCTTCACACCTTCCGTTGCTTTTAAAACAATTTTTGTTGCCGCATGGTCAAATTCAAGAGAATCAAAATCCACAGGAGCCAATCTGCTTACTTTGATTTGATTTGAAACGGTGTTGTAAATTGTGTCGTCTTTGCCGTGAGCAACAACTTCAATCACAAATGTGCCACTTTCGAACGTGCTTGTTTCAAACAAATAGATGTTTGATTCAGTTTTGTCAAACTGTAATGTTTCAATTGTTTGCATCTGCTGTTCGTCTTTGACAGTGACAACATATTTTGAAACATTTTTATCGCCGTTATCTTGCACTTTAACAAAATAGCCTGTGCCTTTTGGCTGCTGCTTTGCGTCATATCCAAAATCTATCTCGCCTATTGACAAAAGTTTGGTGACATACACCATTTCGTCAAGACTGTTTTTTGAGGAAATTGCAACATTTTCATCTTCAGAAACAGCAAACACTCTCACAAAATAATATCCCTCTTCGGACAAAGTGTAAGATGTTTCAGTTGAAACTGTTTCTTCTTTTTCAAAGCCATTTTGCTCGGGATTAAATCCAGCAACTTGTTGATTGTGTGTGTTGTAGGCTTGAGCATCAATCTTGTAGATTTCCAATCTGTATTTGTCCGCACCTTCCACCTCTTGCCAACGATAGACTCCATTTCCAATCTCGCCATTTTTGATTGTTTGTGGTGCTGGAAGTTCTTTTATTTCTTTCTGCGATGTGCAAGTTGCACTTATTGTAAGTTCTGTTGATTGTGCATTGGCTTCAACATCCAAAAGATATTTTCCGCCAAAAGAGGCATATTCATCGAGTTTTTTGTCAAGTTTAAAGACGATTTTGCCATTTTGTTCTTGAAAGTCGGTGCTTAAAGTTGTGAAAGTGTCGGCAGATTCGCTGTTGTAAAGTTTGAGGGTGTAAGCAGTTGCGTTGACATCAGTTTTGTCAAAAGAAATTTGCGACACACCATCAACATATTGATGAGTCAATTCTCCAATCTGAGCAAGTTTGACAATTTTTTGAGATGTTTGCTGAGAATTTAAAATATACATATCCAAAGCATCTTGTGAGTTTGGAATTTGTTTGATAGAAAACTCAAAAATTCCGATTTGCGACACTTGAATATCAAAATTTGCAGTGGTTGATTCTTTTGAAAATCCATCAACTTCTTGAAGCGACTCTTGTGAGGAAATAACAATTTTTGTGTCAACTATTGACGCACTTTGCAAAGTTGATTTTGCATGATATGTGTCTGCATTTGGCTGATTGTGTTCCCCTCTTTCAACGACAACATCTTCAAGTTTCAAAAATTGTTTGTCAAATTCAAAAGCATCGCTGTCAAGGAAAAACTTTCCACTTTCAGTGCTTTGTTTTGTCGCAACAACCTTGACTGAGTAAAGCCCTTGTTCAAGTTCTGGAAGATCGGTCAAAATTTGACCGTTGTCTGCAAAAGAGAAAGATTTCAAAATTTCAGAATCTTGTCCTTGAGCAATCACATTAAAATTGTCGGCAATTTTCGCTGATTCAATCTTTATTTTTCCGCCTTGAGAATCAAAATTGTAGGCTGCAGTTGGCTTTTCCAATTTTGTAACGTACACACTCACACTTTCTTGAGTGAGTTTTTTGTTTTGCGAACTTTGCGATATATCGGAAACAAGCACGCTGAATGTGTATGTATTATTCTCGGAATCAAGGTTTTTGATCAATGGCTCAACTTCAATGCTGTTTTCACTTTGAATGGCAAGCAACTGATTTTGAAATCTTACCTGATATCTTGCACCAGCAATCTCACTCCAAATCAGTTTTCCGTTTTCAAGGCGGAAATCATTTTCATCTAGTTTTGGCATGTATCCAACATAAAACACCCTTTCCTCAGAGGTCAAACTTCGGTCAAAATAACCCTGTTGCTCTGCATAAACAGAAAGATGATATTCTCCTGGAAGATCTTCGTTAAGTTTAAACATATTTGTTTTGATTTGTTGATCGATTTCTGTCTGCTCAACTTTGTTGTCAGTTTTCAAAATTCTTTCTCCAACAACATGATAAGAAGTTGCCACCGTGACTGTGGCATCGCCATCAAACGCCGCAGAGGAAGAATCCCATGTCACAAATCCCCGATCATCCCAAGAAAGTTCTGGTGTGCTGAAAGGTTTTCGAACAACAAGTTGCATAGAAGCCAAACTGTTTCCCTCAAACATGGCATACACAACGCCCTTGCCACCTTCGGATTTTTTTGCTTTGACAGTAGTTTGTTCAAGTCCAAACAAAGCGGGATTTGAAAAATAAAACTCTATATTTTCGGCAGCAGTGTTTTTGACTTGAAAATAATCTGCAAGGTCAACAGTTTCATTTGCCGAAAAAACAACTTCGCTTTCAGAAAAACTTGCTTCAACCTTTTTGAAATTGCATGCCACAAGCACACCCGAAAAAACGAGTGACAACACCGTCAACAAAACTATGTAAAATTTTTTCATAAACACCTCTCAAAAGCAAAAAGGCAGGTCTTGAAAATCTTCTAGAGATATTTTAACACTTTTCAAATCAATTTATCAAATAATTTCTAAAAGAAATTAAATAAATATATAAAAAATAAAGGCGGAAAATTTGTGGCATAAAAATAATAAAAAATCAAAAATAAAATAAAAATAAATAAAAAAATCAAAAATAAAATAAAAATAAATAAAAAAAAGAATAAAAAATAATAAAAAAATAAATTTGAAAATATTTTATCGTTCGTAATCACATGCAGAAAATAAAAAAATATTTAATTTTGTAAAATTAAGTTATTTTTAAAAAAATTTTCTTTTAAAAGTTTTAAATTTTGTTTTTTATTTTCTAAAATTATTTTCAAATTATCCTTGACTGCAGGATTTTCAATTTTTGAGAGAATGCTTTTCACGTCAATAATATTGATTTCAAGCAGTTCTATATCGTTCAAAAACACTCTTTTTATGTCTTTGCTGTAATTGAGACTGTGTGCGGACAAAAATTTTTTAGAGGAGGAATAAAACTTGTTGTCACCGCCGAGTTGTTGAAGCAGAGTGCTTAGTATTTGGCAGTTTTCCAACTCTTTTTGATACATTTTTTCAAAACAGTTGTATTTTGATGCAAAACTTTGTGTGTGTTGATAGAAAAATTGCATAAAACACAAAAAGCAACCATTTGCCCCAGCATATAAATTTTGAATAAGTCCTTCATAGTACGAATTTGATTTAAATTTTTTCTTCACATCACTTTATATGTGTTTGGTGAAGATTTTGTTATACAAACCATTTTGGAAGTTTTTCAAAAGTTTTTAAATTTAAACTATCCAGTCCGATGTTGTCAAAAACAAGCCTGAAGCAAGCAAGTTTTTGATGACTTTGATGAAATTTTTTGTTTGTCTCGTTTTTTCCATATTTCCCATCGCCGATTATTGGGTGTCCAAGAAATGCAAGGTGTGCTCGAATTTGGTGCGTGCGTCCGGTCAAAAGTTCGATCTCCAAAACACTGCTCTGCGGAGTTGTTTTTATGCTTTTTATTTTTGTGGAAATAGGCAAGAAATCTTTTCCCTTGACATTGGAAACTGTCACTTCTGCTTTTTTGCTATCTTTTTTTAGATATGCATTAAAAGTTTTGTCGACTTTAAACTCTCCAACAACTTCCGTTAAGTAAAATTTGTGAATTTTGTGATTTTTTATAGCTTTTTTAAGCAAATTTGCTGCATTTTCGTTTTTTGCAAACACAAGCAACCCCTCTGTATTTCGGTCTAGCCTATGAACTGCGATTGCAGACAATACTTTTTCAAGCCCGTTTTCGCCATCTGTTTCTATGCCAGGAAATTTGTAAACAATCACAGCATCTTCGCTTTCAAAAATTTTTTCATATTTTTTTTCAAGCATTCGCTCGGAATAAAAAAACGTCAGTGTCTGCCCCTTGCATACCATTACGTTTTGTTTTGTTGCTATTCCATCAACTTTGACGTCTTTGTTTCTGAACATTTTGTTGACATCTGAAAAAGAAAAGCCAAAATCTTGCAAAATTGACGCCAATTTTCTATCTTTGTTGACTAAAATCTCTTTTTTGTTCATATATTTGATTATAAAACTTTCTTATTCTTTTTGCAACAAAAGGAGATAAAATGGAAACAATTTGCATTGAAGATAGAAAAAAATTGACAATCAAAGGTGCAACAAAAGTGATTTCCTCAACGGATAGCCAAGCGGTCGTTGAAATTGGAGGAACAAATGTTGTGGTCACAGGGTCAAACATAGAAGTGACAAAACTTGACCTTGACAACAAAGAAGTTTGCTTTTCGGGAAATATAAATGGTTTGAAATACACTCAAAAAGCCGACAAAACGCCTTTATATAAAAGGTTGTTCAAGTAATGTTATATCAAGTTTTGTCTCAACCAACTGTTTTTGTGTGTATGGCATGTGCCGGATTTTTGTCTGGAATTTTGTTTGATATAAAAAACATTACTCTCTCATTTTTTAAGAAAAAGAAAATATTAAATCAAATTTTGCTGTTTTTTGCCACTTTTTTGACACTTTTCACATGCTTTTATTTAAATTTAAAATCAAATTATGGCGAAATTCGTTTTTTTTCAATCTTTGCCTTTTTACTTTCATTTTGGATAGAGCGCTTTTTCTCACAAAATTTTCTTGCAAAACCGATATCAAAATGCTACAATATCCTCAAAGGAAAGAGCGATGAACGAAAACGATCCAAAACAAACACAAATGATCAATGAAACAAATCAACAAGATTTGCAACCAGAAGGCAAAAAAGAAAGATCAATTTTCAAGATCGTTTCCGTTGTTTTGATTGTTTTGTTTGCTGTTGCGATAGTTGTTCAGATAGGAATTTTGATTTGGCTACAATCAGAAACAAACAATTTGAAAAACAAAAATGACAAAATTCCCTCAACAGAAGGCAGTTACAGCATTTCAATAAATTGTTTCAATAATTTTGACAATGACATTTTGATAGATAAAATTTGAGATTTGCCCGCTTTGCACAAACTGCAAAAAGCCTTCATTCAAAAACACATTCGCCGAAACTGTCAAAACAAAATAAATTATGGCAAAAACAGCAAGCCCCTTGACAAGTCCAAGCAAGCCACCCAGAATGCGATTTCCAACCGAAAGTCCGCATTTTTTTATTAGTTTATTAAGCAAAAAACGCAACAACTTAAGCACAATTTCAAGCAAAATAAACAGCGCAACAAAAGTCAAAACTTTCAAAAGAACAACACAAAGTGTAGGAGCCAAAATTTGACCGGCGGTCAAACCTCCGTCAAATGTTATGTTTGGAATAATTTTTGAAAAAAGCACAGAAAACAACACTCCAAATTTGCTTGCCGAAACAGCCGCTTGAAAATCCTCCATATTTGAAAAAGTTCCTGGCCAAATGCCGTTGGCAATGTTTGAAATGCTTTCACAAACCGTGTCTTTGGCAAAGTTGTTGACAAGCGGTGTCAAAACCTGAGTCAATTCATATGCCAAAAAGCCTACAACAAAAATCCCAGCCAACGAAAAAAGCATGGACAAAAAGCCCTTCCAACAACCTCTGACAAAGTATAAAGCACAAATACCTAAAAGAACAAAGTCCATGCCAACATTTTTCCCGTCTTTTGTTGTGTATAATCATCAAAAACTAACTTTCAAGCAGTTTTTGCAATTTTTCGCATTTTTGTTTATCCATGTTTGGAACGTCTTCAAGTTTGTAAGGTATCCCAAGTGTCTTGTATTTCTTTTTTGCCATGTCATGATAAGGCAAAAGTTCTATTTTCTCAACGTTTTTTAATGTTTTTGCAAATTCCTTCAATTTCAGAACACTGTCTTCGGTGTCATTAAAGCCTGGCACAATAACCTGCCTCAGCCACAACTTTTTTCCTTTTTGTTGACATTTTCGCAAAAAATCGCAAAATTTGTCCATTTTTTGACCAACAAGACCATAATATTTTTCTTTATCAAGTTCTTTTATGTCCAAAATTACAAGGTCGGTGTTGTCCAAAAGTTCGTCACATGCTTCGCCATAACCTGAAGTGTCCAAACAAGTGTGAATCTTTGCTTTTTTACAAAGTTTGAAAACTTCAGTCACAAATTCCGCTTGCAAAAGTGGCTCTCCGCCAGAAATGGTCAAACCGCCTTCACCCTTAAAATATGGAAGATATCTTTTCACTTTTTCAACAAGTTGTTGTGGCGTCATTTCAATTTTCTTTTCAGACTTGTTCCACATTTCGGGATTGTGACAGTAAGCGCACCGCAATGGACAGCCTTGCAAAAAAACAACAAACCTCACTCCCGGTCCGTCCACAAGCCCCATGCTTTCAAAACTTGCAATATTGCCTTTTATTGTTTTCATCTTTTTTCGTGGAAAGTCCTTGCAATCACTTCTTCCTGATGTGCACGAGAAAGCCGATTGAAATTGACAGCATATCCCGAAACACGAATAGTCAAGGTTGGATATTTCCAAGGGTTGTTCATCGCGTCAATCAAAAGTTCACGATTAAGCACATTGACATTGAGATGTTGAGCATTCTGCACAAAATAACCATCCAAAATGTTGACGAGGTTGTTTATTCGAGATTTTTCCTCGTAGCCTAAAGCATCTGGCACGATGGAGAATGTGTTGGATATGCCGTCTTGACAACAATCGGCATAAGGAATTTTTGCGACAGAGTTCAGACTTGCAAGCGCGCCAGAGCAGTCACGATTGTGCATTGGATTTGCTCCTGGAGCAAAAGGCTCTCCCGCTTTCCTGCCGTCAGGAGTTGAGCCGGTTTTTTTGCCGTACATGACATTTGATGTGATTGTCAGCAGAGAAAGTGTGTGCTTGGCATCTCGATATAAATGATGTTTTTTCAAACAGTTAAAGAAATATTGCACAACTTCCAATCCAATCTTGTCAACTCGGTCGTCGTCATTTCCATATTTTGGAAAATCACCCGTTGTTTTAAAATCCACAATAACACCTTTTTCATTGCGAATAGGCTCAACTTTTGCATACTTTATTGCTGACAAACTGTCCACAACAACAGAAAAACCTGCAGCACCAAAAGCCATAAGACGCTCAACATGCGTGTCATGTAATGCCATTTGTTCTCGTTCATATGCATATTTGTCGTGCATGTAATGAATGATATTCAGTGCATCAACGTATGTTTTTGCAACCTTTTCAAGTGCTTTTTTGTAGTTTTTCAGCACTTTGCTATAATTTAAGATTTTGTCTTGGCATTTTTCTAGACCTTCGACAACCAAATTTCCGCTTACTTCGTCAATGCCGCCGTTCAAAGAGTACAAAAGTGCTTTTGCAAGGTTGCATCTTGCACCAAAAAATTGCATCTGCTTGCCAACTTTCATCGCAGAAACACAACATGCAATGGCATAGTCGTTGCCATATATAGGCCTCATAACCTCATCGCCTTCGTACTGAATTGCATCGGTCAAAATCGACATTTTTGCGCAAAACTTTTTGAAATTACTTGGCAATTTATCCGACCAAAGCACAGTCAAATTTGGCTCCGGACTTGGCTTCAAATTGATAAGGGTATGCAAATATCTGAAAGAATTTTTTGTCACCAAACTTTTGTTTTCATCAACCATTCCGGCAATGCTTTCGGTCACCCATGTTGGATCACCGCCAAATACTTCGTCATAGTCTGGCGTTCTTAAATGACGCACAAGCCTGAGTTTTATGACAAACTGGTCAACTAGTTCTTGTGCCTCTTTTTCGGTTAAAGTGCCGTTTTTCAAATCGCGCTCAATAAAAATATCCAAAAATGTTGATGTACGTCCCAGACTCATTGCCGCACCGTTGTTTTCTTTGACACTTGCCAAATAAGCAAAATAAAGCCATTGCACTGCTTCACGTGCATTTTTTGCTGGTTTTGAAATATCAAAGCCGTAAGACAAAGCCATTTTTTTGAGTTCTTCAAGCGCTTTTATTTGCTCTGAAACTTCCTCGCGAAGTCTTATGTCTTCTTCTGAGCAAACACCTATCGTCAATTTGTCTTTTTGCTTTTGCTCAATCAAAAAATCAACCCCGTACAACGCAACGCGGCGATAGTCACCAATTATTCTTCCTCTGCCATATGCATCTGGAAGGCCAGTGATAAGTCCCGCCGACCTTGCTTGACGAATTTGAGGAGTGTAGGCATCAAAAACCCCGTCGTTGTGCGTTTTTCTATATTCAAAAAAGTGACGTTTTATATCTACGTCCAACTGCTTGCCATAGGCTGCAAGAGCCTTTTCTGCCATACGTGTGCCGCCATAAAGATTGACAATGCGTTTTAATGGTGCATCTGTTTGCAGGCCAAAAATAACTTCATTTTTCTTGTCTATGTAGCCAGGCTTGAAAGTGTTTATGCCGGAAATCGCTTTCAGTTCCACGTCCAAAAGCCCCGTTTTTGCTTCCTCTTGAATAAGTTGCTCGCAAATCTTCCACACTTTTTTTGTTTTGGCAGTAGCCTCTTCCAAAAAACTGTCGTCACCGCGATATTCTTTGTAATTTTGCAAAATAAAGTCAGAAACGTCTATTTCCTTTTTCCATTTATTTCCTTTAAATCCTTTCCATGCTGTTTCCATTTTTCACCTCAACTTAATAAAAAATACAATATTTCACTTGCTATGCTTGTGCTATATTGTATTAAAAATGGCAAGACAAGTCAAACAATTTTACACAATAGGATTGATTGGCGAAGTTTCAGAAAGTGACTCTTCTGCCATGTTGCCCTCAATCAATGTTGACACAAAATTGTAAAACTGTTTGGTCGTTTTGCCGTTTAGGTCAACATATATGCATCGTCCTTGGACAATATCCGAGTTGCTTCGAAAAACATTAAAGCCATAACTTTCTGGCGTCACTTGAAAAATAAGTTCGTCAAAAGGAAGGTCATTTATTTGAAAAGTTTTGTCAAATTTCACCGAAACAAAAGTTCCATTTTGCAGAATTTCGTTAAACTCATCACCAAAAACAACCGATAGTGCTGGCATTGTGCGAGAATCATTAAACAGCGCTTCAACTTGTGAGCGCAACTCAACTTGATTTTCTTGCGACAATACTATTTGTTTGCCATCTTGGAGCAGTTGCACATTTTCAGCAAAAGGCAAAACATCTGAAACTTGAAAAAAAGACATAATCATCATTGGCACTCCAAAAATCAGAAACAAAAATCTCATACTTTCTCCTTTGCGAATATTATGTGAATTCTGCTTCGTTTAATTCAAAAAATTTTTTAATTTGATTCGGAAAACTGGCTATTGTATATATCGGCATAAAATCCGCCCTTTTCAAGCAGCGTTTTGTGATCTCCCTTTTCCACTATGTCGCCATCTTTAAGCACCAAAATCAGATCGGCATTTTTGATTGTTGAAAGACGATGTGCAATTATGAAAGATGTGCGACCCTCCATAACTTTATCCATAGCATTTTGGAGCAAAACTTCGGTACGTGTGTCCACAGAACTTGTCGCCTCGTCTAAAATCATCATCGGCTTGTTTTCAATCATTGTGCGGGCAATTGTCAGAAGTTGTTTTTGCCCTGCCGAAAGATTGACCGAATCATCAATCACTGTGTCATAGCCATGAGAAAGTGTTTGAATAAAATGGTCAATTCCAACTTTTTTGCATACTTCAACGATATCTTGGTCAGAGACATTTTTTGTGTTGTATCTAAGATTTTCCTTGATAGTGCCCTCAAACAGCCATGTGTCTTGCAAAACCATTCCAAAAAGTTGATGGACGTTTTCTCGCGTGATATCTTTTGTTGAAACGCCATCAATTATTATGTCCCCAGAATTGACTTCATAAAATTTCATAAGCAAATTCACAAGCGTAGTTTTGCCCGCACCGGTTGGACCAACAATGGCAATTTTTTGCCCTGCCTTTACATCTGCAGAAAAACCTTTTATCACAATCTTGCCTTCATTGTAGCCAAACACGACTTTGTCAAACTTTACATTGCCCTTAACGTTTTCAAGTTTTTGTGTAATACCACTTTCATCGGGCAGTTCTTTTTCTTCCAAAAAGTCAAACACACGATTTGCTGCTGCAGAAGTTGCTTGCAAACTTGTCAAACTTTGTGCAATTTGCGAAAGTGGATTGGCAAACAGTCGTACATATATCATAAACTCAGTTATTCGGCCGATGTAAGTTACATCTTTATTAAGTGCCATAATTGCACCTACAATAATCACCGCAACATAGCCAAAATTGCCGACAAAGCCCATTATTGGCCCCATGACGCCCGAAATGAATTGCGACTTCCACCCTGTTGACAAAAGTTTTTTGTTTGTGCTTGCAAATTGCTTTTTTGTGTCTTCTTTTGCATTGAAAAGTTGCACGACATTGTGACCAGTATATACCTCTTCAATATGCGCATTGAGTTGCCCAAGATGTTTCTGATTTTGATTGAAATATTTTTGTGCACGAGTCATAAACGTGAACGACAACGCAAAGCCAATTATGGTTGCACCAATCACAGTCAGTGCCAATACCCAATCTTTGACAAGCATAATCACAAGCACGCCCAAAAACAAAATGACATTATGGAAAAAATTACCTATGCTTTCATTCAAACTCTGCCCAACGCGGTCAACATCGTTTGTAACTCTGCTGAGAATGTCGCCAAACATATGCGTGTCATAATAATTGAGTGGAAGTTTGTTGATTTTGTGTGAAATATCGTGCCTAAATTTTTTGGAAACTTTTTGAGTGACAGTTGTCAAAATGAAATGCTCAAAATAGGACAAAATTGCACCCAAAGAATAAATTATCACCAAAAATATACCTATTTCTGAAACGGCTTTCAAATCAATGCCACCCGATCTTAGACCCGTTGCAATCAAAACCGTAATATCAGCAATTTTGTTTGGACCGATGATTTGAAAAGCAACACCAATGCCGCCCAAAATGATGGACAAAGCAAGCCAACCCCAATATTTGCGGCAAAACATAAGCAGTTTTTTCATACTCTTTTTGAAAGAGCCATCTTTCACACGTTTGTTTGAAATTGTGTTTAATTTTTTCCTATTTTTCATCACAATTCCTCCTTTGAAAGTTGCGAAAGGGCTATTTCCTGATAAACAGGGCAAGTTTTAAGAAGTTGTTCATGAGTGCCAATGCCGACCATATTGCCGTTGTCAAGCACAATTATTTTGTCCGCGTCCATAATCGTTCCTATACGTTGTGCAACAATAAATTTAGTTGCTTTTCCGGTATGCTTTTTCAGTGCTGCGCGCAATTTTTTGTCTGTTTTGTAATCCAGTGCGGAAAAACTGTCGTCAAAAATGAATATTTCTGGCTTTCTTGCCACTGCCCTTGCAATAGAAAGACGTTGTTTTTGACCGCCGGAAACATTTGTGCCTCCTTGAGCAATTTCGGCATCAATGCCGCCGTTCATTTTTCCAACAAAATTTGATGCCTGTGCCACAGATATTGCCTCTTTCAAAGTGTCGTCGCTGGCATTGTTGTCACCATAATTGACATTGCTTCGAACAGTGCCCTTAAACAAAACACCCCTTTGAGGAACATAGCCTATCTTTTTGTTGAGTGTTTCAAAATCATAGTCCTTGACGTCAACTCCGTCCAACAGCACCCTTCCCTCAGTGGCATCATAAAGCCTTGGAATCAGATTTATCAGTGTGCTTTTTCCGCTTCCTGTCGAGCCGATAAATGCCACCGTTTCGCCCTCTGCAACAGAAAAAGAAATATTGTGCAAAACATATTCGTCAGCATCGGGATACTTGAATGAAACATTTTCAAAAACAACACTTGCTGTGCCGTCAAATTTTTCATCTTTGTAATCACCTGAAACCATACTGTCTTTGGTGTCCAAAACTTCGTTTATGCGCTTTGCCGAGACAAGTGCACGTGGCAAAAGTATAAAAACCATAATCAGCATCATGAAAGCCATGATGACAAGCATGGAAAAACTCATAAATTTTGGCATAAGCCCTATGACATTTGGTGTGCCAATGTAAGCGCCAATCCAATATATCGCAAGCGAAAGTCCGCTCATCAAAAGATTCATGCCCGGATTCATTATCGCCATAACTCTGTTTGCAAAAAGCATTGTTTTTGTGATTTGGTCGTTGCTTTTTTCAAATTTTACATTTTGATATTCCTCTGCGTTGCACGCACGTATAACACGTATGCCGGTCAGGTTTTCACGAGTGATTCTGTTGACATCATCTGTCAAAGATTGAATCTTTTTAAATTTTGGAATTGCCAAAATCACAACAAACGCAACCATCAGCACCAAGATGCCAATTGCCAAAGCAGTTGCAGTTGTCCATTGCCAGTTTGATTCGACAATCTTTGTAATTGTCCAAATGGCCATGATTGGTGCTCTTAAAAGTGCTTGCAAGCCCATCGCAAAGAAAAATTGGATATTCATGATATCATTTGTTGTGCGAGTGATAAGGCTTGCTGTTGAAAATTTGTTTATTTCAGCAAGTGAAAAATTTTGAATTTTGTCATAAATTCTGTTTCTTATGTTGTAAGTCAATCTTGCCGCTATGTTTGCAACAATAAAACCAACAGCAATCGCACAACCCAGACTGCCTATTGCACAAGCAAGCATATAGCCACCATTCACCAAAATGGCGTTAAGGTCGATTTGTTCGCTTCCGATAAGGTTTATCAAAGTTTCGGTGTATTTTGGAAGTTCCAGATCCAGCCACACTTGCATTATAATAAGTCCCAGCATCGGAATCATAAAAAGATAATCTTTTGTTTGAAGATTTTTCAATAATTTAAACATTTTTTGTGCCTCTGTGATTTGCAACCTATTATATAACAAAAAAAATATTCATTGCAAACAAAATTAGATATGTAAAAAGCCTATGTTTTGTTTCATAAAAAAAGACCAAAGTCAAACTTTGGTCACAATTCAGCCTCCAAGAAAATTTTGCTCGCCAAACAACTCACCTTTGCCTTCCGCAGTGCAACTGTCACCATTGACACGCCCTGCCAAATAGCCCACCAAGATGCCATATTTCAGATTGCCCTGATATTGCAGTTTGCAAGTGCTATCCTTAAGTTGCTCGTCAAGATGTTGCAAATTTACATATCGTCCGTACAAGCCGCCAACAAAACCTGACTGAGTGTTGTTTGTGGAAATCACCGCGTCAACACTGTTGTTGTCGCTTGCCCCCTCGCCATAGCCAATCAATCCACCTGCAGAGATGTTTTTTCCGCCAGAAATGATTATGTTTGCTATTGAGTTGTTGCCGGAAATTTTTGTCAATCTGCCATGCGAATAGCCAATCAATCCGCCAACATTCAAGGCACAATCATCTGCCGTGAGTGTTATAGAGCCTTCAAACAAACTTTGCTGGAAATTGTTTTGTTTTTTGGAACTGTGATTTTGTCCCACAAGCCCTCCAACAAAACAATCCTTTGACCTTTCAACAACAATTTGCATTCTGCTTTGACAAGCAACCATGTCGCCATCGTTTTCTGCGACAATTCCTCCAACAGTGGCTGCATCGGAAACAGTCAGATTTCCGCTGACAACGATGTTTTCCAATTCGCCATGATTTTCTATGGCAAAAACCCCAAATCTTGAGCATTTGCTCAGTTTCAAATCGGTGTCAATCTCAAGATTTTTGACCGTGCCACTGTTTTGGTTGAAAAGGGCATCGTCAAGACCCGAAATAATGTGACCGTTGCCCTCAAAAACTCCAAAAAAGTTGGACTTTTGCCAATGTCCTTCAAAAGTTATGTCTTCTTGCAAAGTGAAACTTGAAAAATTTGCATTTGACAAGAGTGTTTGAAGTTCTGATTGATTTCTTATGGTTATTTTTGTTGGAATAAAATAAAAACTTGTGCAAAACAGCAAAAGATTTATGATTCCAAGCAAAAACAAAGACAAGTAGATGACCATCTGTTTTTTTGTTATTTTTTGTTTCTTTATGACATAGTACGCAATGTTGACGCCCGCAACAATAACCGAATAAATAAGCGTCACAATCAAAAATTTTTGCGAAAAATACAAATATACTTCTTTCGGCTGTATCGCTGAAACAAGAAGAAGCAGCGTTGTGAAAGCAAGCGGAAAAAATTCCAAAAAAATGCAGCAAAAACGCAGTATAAATTTGTTTTTACGGATTTTTTCAAGTTGTTTTAAGTGTTTATCTTCAGCATCTTGTTCTGGCAAAACTTTTTTCAAGGCATCATTTCGGCTTGTAAGTTCAACAACATTCACCGAAGAATCTAATGTGAGGTTCAAAATTCCCAATCGCTCGTAAATTCTTTCCAAAATTTGTGTAAATTCTTCAAAAGTTCCTGCTTTTTCGATAGACTGAATGTATTTTTCAAAAGGTTTAAGTTGCATTTTAAAGTAATCAATTCCCTTCTTTGCAGACAAACCTTCTTGTTTTTCAATCTCTATCAAAACTTTTTCGTTTCTGGAAACAAAGTCCTTCAATTTTGCTTCAACTTCCACCTTGTCAAGTGTGTCAGGCAGAATGCTTTCTCGCGCGCCCTTGTACAAATTGTTTTTGCTGACAATGGCTCCATATTTTTCGGCCTCTTTGTCGTCACAAACCTCCAAAAGTGTTTGCCATTCCGGAAGATCGGCCGGTTTGGCTTTGGAAATGATAAGTTCTTGATCGGTTTGACAATGACATAAAGCCTTGATCAGTTTCCAATACAATCCCGACTTGTTGTTTTTTGAAATGGCAATTGCGAGATATTTTTCTGCTTGCTTAAAGAATCTCATTTCAGCAAATTTGTCGGCAACATTTTCTGCAAGAAGAGCAAGTTTTGCTTGCTCCTGAATGTAGGATAAATAAAAGTCAATTTGCTTTTCAGCTTTTTGCAAATCAAAAAATGCAACCGGAAGCACCATATCAATCACCGCACAAACAAAAGAAACCCGTCCAGATTCGTCCAAATATTTTAAGGCATTTTCCACAACATCCTTATCGCGAAAAGACAGGATATCTTCTGTTGTTTTAAAATTCCTCAACAAAAGTGCAATGTTGCTTTGTTCGTGGCCGGCATCCAACTCCAAAATTTTTTTGTAATAGGCTTGATTTCCGGTTTTTTGCGCAAGACTGTAGTAAAAATTGACAAATCTGTCAACCTGCGTTTTGTCAAAGCACTTGACAACTTTTTCAATAAGCTCTGGATTTTCAGTTTCAACTGCCTTTTCTTCAGCCTTGTAAATCAAATTTTCTCTGTTTGGAGTTTTGAAAGATGCAAGATATGTAAGATAAGTGCTGTAAATATCCAAATCATCATTTTCAACGACCAAGTCCGACCACTTTGAAATAAAATTGGTGGCAAACTCTTGATTTGCATATCGCAAAATATTGTCTATCTTTTCTTTGTCATGAAAATTTCCAATATCTCCAAAAAACTCTTCTGGGGTTTTTATTTTTTTCTCAAAAAGCAGTTGGGCAAACAAAAGTTCACAATCATAAGGGTCTGTTTCAAGCCCCTCTTGGATTTGTTTTTCCGCCGTTTGAAAATCGCCATTTTTCAAAGATAAAAACAGCCATTTTTTTCTTGCTTCTTCTCCGGCAGAAACATTTTCCACAACATAATGTCCAAGGTCCTGAGGCGTTATGGCCTCAACATCAACATATTCCTTTTTCTTTGGTGAAACTTTTTGCAATTTGATTGTTTCTATTTTGGCTGTTTCCTTGCTGGCATTTTTCATTTCAGTCTTAAGCAGTGACTCAAAATCTTGCAAAAAAGAGTTTGAATTTATATCAATCAAATTTTTGGCTTTTGTCAGTTCCTTCGGAAAGTTTGACAAAGATATTGCATTTTTGTCATATGCAAAAATGAAACTTGCTTTTGCCTTTTTGCGTTTGCTCATCAGATAAAAATATCTGTCAAAAATATGTTTAATTTCGGCAAATCCATCGTCAGAAAAAGCCAACAACAAAAGCACATTTGCTGTTTCAAGAGCGCGAAAAGTGTCTTCCTCTTTTTCTTTTTGCAAAAGATTGTGCAAATCGTAAGCGGAAAATTCGTTTTTGTTTATGATTTTTCTTATTTCATCGGCAACTTGCTTGGAATCATCTTCACCCAAAGTGCAAAAAATGCAATCATAAACTTGTTTTTTTGAAGTTTGATAAGCATTTTTTATGCGATCAATTCGTTTGGCATATTCCGAAAAAGTCTTGGCACGTTCTGGCGGTGCAAGTTGCATTGCTTTTTTAAAATCTTCGTCTTCCGAAATAGAAACAATATTGTCGCCAAAAAAACGCGGCCTCCGTGAAGTGCCTTTGCGATTTGAATAAAGCACAATTTCGTTTTTTGCAAGTGCTCTGCCAAAATATGCCTCAAAAGAATATGGATATATGGAAATTATTCTTCCAAATTCTTCCACGGCTTCCGCAAACTTTTGTTCTCTTGAAAGGTCATTGGCTTGGACGACCAAAACTTCTTCTTCTTTGGAAGATTGTTCGTCCACATACAAAGTGCCGCAAAACATACATCGGACCATGTTTTGTCCAACAACTTCGTACTTTTTTCCTCCACAATTGTTACAAATTCTTTCTCTCATCTTCAACCTTTCAAATTACAAAAAAACGCAGTTTGCGTCTTTTCATTTTTTTGCTTTCTTTTTTGTTATATAGCCATTCACCTCTGCATTGTATTTTTCAAATTCCAAAAGTTCTTTTTCTGTCACACTTGGAGGCATGCTTTCAAGAACTCTGTCAAAATCTGCATTAGTCACAAGCACAACTTTGTCGGTGGCAATTGCTTGCAAAAGAGGCTCGTCTTTTGCGCGGTCACAAAGTTCTTCCAGGTCTGCGCCGCTGTACATCTGCGTTTGTGAAACAATTTTGTCCACATCAAAATCTTTTGCAACAGGCACACCTTTCATGCTTTTTTCAATCATAAATTTTCGCGCTGGAGCGTCTGGAAGTGGAAGATAAATTTTTTGAGAAAATCGCCCGCTTCTCATTGCCGCGCTGTCAATATCCCACGGTCTATTTGTCGCTCCCAAAAGCAGAAGATTTGGATTTCTTCCAGAGAAACCATCAATCTGTTGCAAAAATTCATTGACACGTTTGTCGTTGTGAGTGTCAAGTCCGCGTTTGCCAATTAAACTGTCCATCTCGTCAATAAAAATTATTGCTTTGTCTTGCTTGTTGGCTTCTGCAAAAAGGGAGTTGATATTTTTTTCACTGTCGCCCACCCATTTGCTGACAATATCACTTCCTTTGACGGCATAAAACTTTGCGCCAACTTCATTTGCTATGGCTTTGGCAATCATGGTTTTTCCTGTGCCCGGAGGCCCATACAAAAGCACTCCTCCACCCGTTTTTTTGCCATACATTTTGTATTTTTCGGGATATTTTGCAGGATTGATCATTTTGATTGTGATTGCTTTTTTCACTTCGTCAAGTCCTGCAACATCATCAAAAGTTATGTTTGGAATTTCCGCCGTTTGCCATTTTTTTAGGTCGTCGTCCTCCTGCTGATCAGATTTATCGTCCTTTTTGGCACTCACTGGAGTTTTTCCAAGATTGTCGGAAATCTTCACAAGTCCGCGTGCTCTTTCCATGCGCACTTCTTTCAATTTCCCTTGACTTTGTTTTGCCATTTGCATCATAGTTTCGCTTGCAAGCAAAAAATTACGCTTGGCAAGTGCATAATTGCCTTTTTCGCGTGCTTGTTTGCCTTTTTTCATGTAAAGTTCAAAAGTTTCTGACAAAACATTGATATTTTTTTCTTCTTTCATAACTCTCCAAAAAATCAAACTTCGCTGTCAATCTTTTTTCTGACTTCTTCCATTTCTTTGTCAATATTTTCGGCAGAAAGTTCATCTTGGCTTGCTTGCTCCATAATAAACTTTTCAAAATCTTCATCAGACATTCCTTTGCCACTCTTGTCTTTGCCGGCATTGTAAAAAGTTTCCTGGCTCATTTCCATAAAGTTGTCCATTTGGTCTGTTTGAGTTTCAACTGCAAGCATTGCTTCCTCAAACTGAGCCTGGATTTTGGCAAATTCTTTGGCGTCAGCAAGTTTGGTCATTTCTTTTGAGATGTCACTCATTCCGCGTAAAAATTCTGATGTCATCATTGTGACATCTTTCATTTGTGCAGTAATTTCAAAATTCAACAGCATCTCTTGAGCGCGTTTTTGTTGTTGTATTGTCATTTTGTATCCAGAAAGAGCAAGATTGAATTGCGCATCAAGTCCTTTCATTTTTGCTCGCTTTGCAGCATCAATAAACACCTGTTTTTGTTCCTCCAAGCGATCGATCTGTTTGTTCATTGTGTTGATTGTGCGTTTGATAAGCATCTTTTTTTCGATTTCTTTTTGTTGTTTTGATTTGAAAAGTGCCATTTTTTTATTCCTCCATTTTCATTTTTTTCTTTTTATTTGTCTGCGCTTTGTCATTTTGTTCCAACAGTTCTTGTTCGTCATTTAATGCATTTTCTTTTTCAAACATTGTCAAAATTTCGTCTTCAGTTTTGCCAATTCCATAAATTGGTTGACTTACTTCATATGCCGACTGCACCTCCGTGAAAAGTTCGTCTGCAGAGGTCAACACATCTTCGCTGGCAATTCTTGTTTCCAAAGCCTTGTTCAAAAACTTTGCCAAACGTTTTTGATCGGCCAAAAGTTCGGAAAGAGGAACTTTTGTTTGAGTTTTGAAAAATGTGTTGCTGTCATATGCTTCCTTCAGTTTGTTCATAAGGCGAATGTTGTAAAGCAAGTACATTCCGCGTTCCATACAAGTTTGTTTTTCTTCGTTCAAGTGTGCAATCTTTTTGGCATAAAACAGTTGCAAATCGTGATTTTTTTCTTTCTTCCCCTTGTCAACAAGAGCATCGATTTCTTTCAGTTTTTGCAAAACTTCCGCTTCCACAGTGCGTTCTTGACGTTCCAACTCGCAGATGGAGTTTACAAGGTCCTCTCGATTTAAGTTTTTAAATTTGTTTCTTTTAAATGGCCACCACATCAATAATTGTCCCCCTCGTTTATTTTGTCAATGCTTTCAAGCAAACTTTTGAAGATGTTTTTTTGTGAATTATCGGCAAATTCAAGAGCATTTTTGCACTCATCAAGCATTGTTATGTTTTTGTACTGCATTGGATTTGAAAACAACTGGTCTTCGTTTGAAATTTGAAATTTTGAAAGGCTAAGTCCCCACCACGCATCTGCACAATTTGGGTCAAATTCAAGTGAAAGTCGAAAATTTGTTTCCGCTTCGTCAAAAAAGCCATCTTCAAGATTCAAATATCCAAGTTTCAACTCTCGTAGCACTTTTTCAGTTGTTTCTTTGTCCAGATTTGTGGACGCTTGATAAGTTCTTTTCATCCGTTTTCGTCCTTTTTACGCTGAACTATGTATGCTTCAATTTCTTCCAGCACCCGAAAACATGTTTCTTGTGTGTTGTCTTTTGCCACCATTATCTTAAGGTCGTCAAGGCGATTGGAAAGTTTGCTGTCCACCAAAAGCACTTTTGGGTCGGTTGTTGGATTGAAGAATCTTATGTTGTCTTTCACTTCCACCAATCTGCGACAAAGAGTGTCGTTTCCGTTGGCATAAACGATGATACTTTCAACATTTGCCACCATGTTTTCTATTTGTTTTTTGTTTTTAAGAACACCTTTTGTGCCACCAAGTTTTTCTTCACGAGGCTTTTTGATATACTCACGCACGATGTAAAACACCGCAAATCCAACAATGGCAATCATCACAATTATATAAAACGCTAACATTTGTCACTCCTTTGAAGTTTGTTTCCACAATTTTGGCAAAATTTTGCATCTTCAGGATTTTCTGCACTACATAATTGACAAATCTTTCCTCCGCCAATCTTGTGGCCACAATTTGAGCAGAATTTTGTCCCGTCCAAGATTTCGGCACCACAGTTTGCACAAAAGGCAGACTTTGCTGGCTTTGAAAATGAACTCAAACGCTGATAATCATCGCTGTCGATTATTATGTTTGCAATATTGAAAGAAAATACCGAAATGCCATATTCACTTTGAAGTTTGTGTGAAAGCGCCGTCAAAATTTTTTGTGACATCGCCTTTTTGTGAGATGCGATTTGATTGAATGGCACGTGGTTTTCTTTCAAATAGTCCAAAATAACCAACTCCACAACGGAAACAACATTGGAGCGTAATCTCTCTTGCAATTCTTCTGCTGTCAGGTCGTCTGAGGCCCCCACAAGATAAAGATAGCACTTTCTTGGATCGCCAATCTGCACTTCAAAATCTCCGCTGAGTCCTGCATGAAAACTTTCATTTAAGGTGTCATCAAAAAGTTCTGTCTTTTGACTTGTCCCCCACAGCAATTTTAATTTTGCAGTTTTGCTGAGAAACAAAACTTCCAAAACGCAATCAATTTCTGTTTTCAAATCCACAAAATTGGAAAGCAGATATTTTCCAGAAGAAAGAGTTTGAAGCATTTGTCCGTCTTTAATAAGAATGGCGTTGTGCGTTTCCGGCACAATAAGTGTCAATTTTGGCGACAAAGTGTTGATTGGAATTCTGCAAAACAGTTTGTCGTTGTTTCCCGTAAAATTTATGATCTTTTGTTCCATACTTCCTCAAAGATAGACTTTTACATGGTTAGTATAACAAAAAAATTCTAACAAAGTCAAAGAACTTGAAGAAAATTTTAATTTAAACAAAAACAATCTGCGTCAAAAACAACAAAAGGGCTAAAAAATAACATTTATTTTTGTGATAAGAAAATTGGTGACACATTTTTTGTAAGTTTTTAATAAATTGTTAATGTGCAAAGGTTTTAAGCACATAAAAGTCGTACATAAGAATTTTTTTAGGAGGCACAAATGAACTTTTTTGGAGGCTCAAATTGTGGCAATGTAGGGGATAACTGCGGAAACGGCGGTTTTGACTGCTGCTCTCTTATCTTCCTGCTTTTGCTCTTACAAAACTGCGGTTGCGGTTTTGGTGGCTTTAAAGGTATCAACATTGATTGCGACACTTTGCTTTTGTTGTTGATTTTGTCAAATTGCGGCTGTGGTTGTGGCAAATAAGCCAAATTTTCAAAAAAACTCTCTCAGTTTTGAGAGAGTTTTCTTTTATTGTTGTGATAAAGGCAAAAAATTTGTTGAAAAACTGTTTACTTTTTGCTTTTTTTATTGTAAAATAAGTCAAATATAGTAAAGTGAGGAAACAAATATGACAGGTGTTGAAAGAAAATATGGAGAAGGGGCAGAACTTTTGTGGAAAGACAGAAAAAGATATTTTGGCTTACCACTTTCCTTCACAACATACAGTCTTGTAAAAAAAGCAGGCGCATGGGTCAAAATTTTTGTCACCGTTGGACTTTTTTCTTCAAACATTGACGAAGTGAACGCATATCGCATTTGCGATATTCAGATGAAACAGTCTTTGCTTGGAAAAATATTCAACTATGGAGATGTCACCCTTTACAGCAGTGACGAAACAAGACCAACATTGCTTTTGAAAAATATCAAAAATCCATATCAAGTGCGTGAAATGTTTTCTTCAATTGCAGAAGAACAACGCAAACTCAACAATATTCGTATTTCCGAATTTCATAAGCATGACTAAAAAACCGCAAAATTGCGGCTTTTTTTATTTTAAAAATTGTCGCTTTGTGATTTCAAAAAATCTGAACTTTGTCATCTTTCCTGTGACTTCATTGAAAACGGCTTTGGTTTTTTGAAAATTCTCTGTCATATGCAACTTGTCTTGCAAAATCTTTACAGATGCAAGATTGTCTTCAAAGCAATCTGCCTCAATTTTGTCTATCTGACCACTTTCAAAACAAAAATTCATCACAGCCTTGCATGCTTCTGTGCAAAAGCCCTTGTTCCAATATTTTGCATTAAAAACATATGACAAACTGCCAACATTGGTTTGACTGTCGCGTTTGACCCCTATTGTGCCTATCATTTTGCCACTTTCTTTTTCCACAGCCACAAAACTGAAAGGATTTTGCACGGAATGTTTTTTCTTTTCAAAATATTTTTCCACACTCTCATGCGTCATTTTGTGTACAAACCTTCCAACCTCGTCACTTGAAAAAATTTCATAAAAATCTTCCAGGTCAGTTTGTTGCATAGGTCTTAAAATCAATCTTTGCGTTTCTAGTTCCATCTTCATCTCCAAAAAAAACTTTATGCCTCAATAAAGCCTAAAAAATTTTTTACTTTGGAAAACATCTTTTCAACAAGTTTTTTGTCTCCCTCAATCGCGACAACAAACTTGTCATACGGCTCAAAATAATGGTCTATTTCAAACTTCAGCCCTGCTTTTTCAAATGTTTTTCGGTGACGGCGAACAACATTTGATTTTTTGTACTTCAAAATTTCAAGAATGGAGTCTATCACCTCGTCATTTTCAAACGATAGTTCCAGTGACTCTTTCTTTCCTCGATATTTTTTTATGTTTAATGTGTTTTGTTTAAAGTCCAAAAACTTTGTGCATTTCCCATTACACTCGTTTACTGTTATTCTGGCATTTATTTTTGTAGAGTTGCAGTAAATTGTTCTTGTTTGTTTTGTGTCTTCAACAAGTTTATATCCGTTTTGAGTACAATAATCAATGCTTGGTTGCCAATCATTCACCTGAAAACTATGCTCATACTCCAACATAACACCCTCCTAAAAGAATAATAGCACAATCCCCTCAAAGATTCAAAATGATAACAAAAAAAACACACCGTTTTGGTGTGCTTTTGTTTTGGTGGAGATTAAGAGATTCGAACTCTTGACCCCTTGCTTGCAAGGCAAGTGCTCTACCAACTGAGCTAAACCCCCACATTGCTTTGACATTTTAACATATTGCAGATTTGTTGTCAAGAAAAATTTGAAAATATTTTTTATAATTAAAAAAATCGGCTTTCGCCGAATGCGCAAAACAACAAAAAAGTGGAGTCATCTCCACTTTTTGTTATTTTGTTTTTTTGGTTGTTTTTTCAGTTTTGGTCTCGTTTTGCTTTTTAAGTTCTTGCAAAATATCTGTCAAAAGTTGTTCTTGAGTTGGCTTTGCTGGTTCTGGAGCAGGTTTGTTTTTCTCTCTCAAAGCAAGTGTGGCAACTTTCACTGCTTCGTGGTCGTGCATGTTTACACCCTCTGCTTTAAGTTGCTCTCTTTCTTCTTTTGTAGGTTTGCCTTCCTTAATTTTTCCCGAAAATCCATGTGCTGCCATAACTGCCTTCAAAATAAGGAACAACACCATTGCAATAATAAGGAAGTTTAAGATTGCTGTGATAAATGCACCCCAGTCAATATAAATGCTTGCGTCAAGATTGACAATATTTGTGGTTGGATCCACAACTTTTTTGAGGAAAGTGTAAGCGCCCTCAACACCTTTTCCGCCTGTGATTGCGGCGATAGCCCAGTTGACAAGTGGCATAATGATTTTGTTTGTGAATGCAGTGACAATCGCACTGAATGCACTGCCGATAATCACGCCGATGGCCAAATCCATGATATTCCCGCGTGAGATGAATGCTTTAAAGTCAGCAAAAAACTTTTTTAATCCTTTCATAATTTTCTCCTCTTTTGATGCAAACATTGTAACTCATTCAAAAAAGAAAAGGCAAGCGAATTTGCCTGCTTTTCAAAAAACCTTGTTGCAACTTTTATACTTGCGAGCCGGTTGGCACAAGTTTGACCGAAGGAATTTCAGAATCAAAATAAACGTCCGATATGAAAAAGATAAAAACAACATAATTGGAGTCATCGATTGAATATCTTTCAGGACTTTGATATGATTCGCTTGCAATTGTCTTTTCGAGCGTAAATTCGTGATCGACAATATTTTCTTTTGTTTTCAGTCTAAACAAAACTGCATCTGCAAACTGCACTTGCGTCTCATACGTCTGTCCGGCTTCCATATCAATCCAATCGGCACTTGGCAAATACATTGTTGGCGAGCCGACAACATATTTGACTTCTTCAATTCGTGTGTTGTTCAGTTCGTTAAACAAATAGGAAATATTCACATATTTTGTTGCTGTTTTAAAGTTGTCAAACAAAATTGAAACATCTTCGGTTGCTTGAAATTCCAATGCAAAACTGTCATATTTTTGAGTTTCGGCGTTGTATTTCGCTTTCAAAACAAAGCCTTTTTCAGTGTCATAAACAATATCTTGATTTTCTTGTCCTTGCAAACTTTCAAGCACTTGTTTCAAATTTATTGTCGTTTCGCCGGCGATGATATCGTAATCATAAAGATCAAATGCTGTGCGATAATATCCGTCATAAAGTTGATATTGCCAAACAATAGCGTTCTTTTCATTTTCAACACTCACAACATCATTATTTTCGTTGACCCCATACACCGATTTTTGTTGGCCGTCTGCATCTATGCCAACAATCTTTGGCTGAACAAGTCGGTGAGTTTGAAAGTGCTCAGTGGAATCAACTTTCACGACAAACGAAGTTTTTCCAACATATTCAACGCCCTTTACTTTAAGCAAATATCCAGATTCGTTGCCTGTTTTTGCCGGAGTTAGATGTTCGGGAATGATATATGTTTGCGAGTTTTCATCTTCCGTTTTTTGCAACTGTAAATCATTCAAAAAAACTTGAACATCGTATGTTGCTTGGTCCTCAGGCAAAAGCGTGTTTAATGAAATTGTGGCAGAAGATTCATAATTCAATGTAAGTTGTTGTTTGTCGAAAGAAAAGGTTTGATTTTCTTGTGGAAATTCCACATCAAATTGTTGACAACTCAAATCTTTGAAATCAACAAAAATTTTGTATGTGTCCTTTGTTGAAAAATCTGCCAAATCAATTGCATAAACTCCGTCTGTTGGTTGCGGAACAGGTATGCTTTGTTGCTCTTCATTGTCCTTGGCAATTTTGAGAGGAGAAGTTTCTGCAAAATAATATGGGTTTGTGCCATCAAATTTGAGATAAAATTTGCGATCCAAATTTTCATTGTCATTCAACAAATCATAAACAATTGTTGTTTGACCGCTTGTCAAAAATTCTTTGAAATTTGTGAAGTTGATGTTGTCAAAACTTATGCTGGTGATATCCAATCTTTCAAGAGTTTTTTGGTCTTCCAGATTCTGTCCAACAAAAGTAAAATAACTTTTATATGAGTCCGCGCCAGAAACCTCTACGACAACATCTTTTTGTATGAGAGGAAAATTTATGTAACCAAAGTAAAGGTCGCCATCGCTGTGCAAAGAATCAAAATTTGTGCCATTTTTTTGTATAACTTTTTCCACGCCATCTGCCTTTACAGACAAATTTGACAAATCCACTCCATGTTGTGAGGCATAAAATTTTATTTTAACGTTATGCTCATACGGAACTTCAAATCGCCCGTCATCGTTTGCCGATTTTGATTGACCATCAACCTCAACGACAGTTTGCACAAAGTTTTTGTCTAAGCGAATATCAATAAACTTGTTGCCCGATTCTTCGCATGCAGAAAAAATGATTCCACAAAACAGTGTAAAAAAACATACAGCAAAAAGAGTTAATGTTTTTTTCATGTTGCCTCCACACTTTATAGTTTATCACAAAATTTCAAATCTTACAAAAAGAAAGTAGCAAAAAAACAAACAATGTCAAATAAATTATGCCTGCTTTGTTTTTGATGTTTTTTTTACTGAAATAAAAAATGTGTCAAATCTTAATTTTTTTTGAAAAATAAGCACGATTTTGCTTGACATTTTTTTTGAATGCTATTTATACTATAAATAGTTTTAGGGGAAACCAAAACAATTTTTAAAGGAGGCAAAAGATGGCAACAAAAACAACTGCAAAACCAGCAACAAAGGCTGCCGCAAAACCAGCAACAAAGGCTGCCGCAAAACCAGCAACAAAGGCTGCCGCAAAACCAGCAGCAAAAAAGGTCGCTGCTAAACCTGCTGCTAAGCCTGCAGCAAAAAAGGTCGCTGCTAAACCTGCTGCAAAACCAGCAACAAAGGCTGCTGCTAAACCTGCTGCAAAGAAAGTTGCTGCAAAGCCTGCAACAAAACCTGCTGCAAAAAAAGCTGCTGCTAAACCTGCTGCAAAAAAAGCCGCTCCAAAAAAGAAGTAAGGCCAAAAAAACCTTAGACAAAACGCCTAAGGTTTTTTTATTGCAAAAATTTATTCTTTCACAGGCCTAAGTTTCAATCTTTGTCTTTGGCAACAATTTGCCTTGACATTTTCGGCAAGGTCGTCATCACCGCAAACAAATTTCAAACGGGGCTTTGTTTGCGTTTCATTTTCTGTTGACAAGATTTCAGTTTCAGCCAAAAACTTGTTTTCGGCATTGCGTTTTTCAATCTCAAAAGGTTGCTCCTCTCCGCAGCAAAAAATCATATTGACGGCACGCTTTTGCAATTGCTGTGATTCAACATCTTGTATCACGCGCTTTGCAAACTGTCGTCCACTGTTTATGTATCTGATTTTTCCTAACATAAAAACTCCTTTAAAAAAATAAGGCATTACACCTTATTTTTGTATGAGTTATGTTTAATTTTTGTGAATGTTATCTTTCGTCATATTCTTTTGGAAATACAATCAAGTATCTTTTTGGCTCGTCACCTTTTGAAAGAGTTGTCACGCGGTCGTCGTCTTGAAGGGCTGTGTGTATGATTTTGCGCTCGCTGGCATCCATTGGCTCAAACTTGAAATATCTTCCCGTTTTTGCCACTTTATCTGCCGTGCGCTTTGCAAGGGCAATCAAACTTTCCTCCCGTTTTTGACGATAACCTTCCACGTCCAAAACAATCTTTTTGTGATTGCTTTCACAAACGGAATTCATAAGTTGAGAAAGTGCCAACATGCACTCACCGTGATGCCCAATAAGGTCATTCAGTCCGTCACCCTTAAGGCTGTATCTGACAAATTTTTCCTCTTCAGTTTTTTCAATCTCGCCCTCCAAGTTTAAACTTTTCAAAACGCCATTCAAAAACTGTTCGCCAGAAATAAGTTTTCTTTCTTGTTGCTGTGGTTGTTCCTCTTTTTGAGGCTTTGAACTGATTTCTTCGTCAGTGACAATTCTCACTTTCCTTTCTGCTTTTTCCGTTTTAGGTTCAGTTTCTTTTTCTTGCTTTTTGACCTCTTTTTCAGACGAATTTTCTTGTTTTGCGGATTTTTTCTTCATAAAACTTTCTGCAAAATCTTCATCTGTCTCGTCTTGTGCAAGTTGCTTTTTAAACTTTTCTTTCTTTTCATACTTTTCAAGAGCATCTTCCGAAATGGACACCAAAACTTTTGCTTTTTTCAAAAAACCGCCCTCATTCAAAATTCTTATGTCGCAGTCCTCACGTGCCGCTTTAAGTTCCAAAAGTGCGTTTTGCACTGCTTGTTCGATGTTTTTTCCTGTTGCTTCAACTTCTCGCATTTTGCCTTTCTCCTTTTCTTTTTTGCCCAACCCCAAGTCAAACTTTTGATTGTCTTTCATTTGATTTTAACATATTTTCTATCTCTTTTGCAAATAAATTTGAAAAAGGCAGTAATTTTTTTGTGATCAAGGACTTTTTTATGATAAAATCTCTGAAAAAGGAGAACTTATGATAATAACAATCACCGGAAAACCGTGCAGCGGAAAAAGCACTATTGGCAAAGTTTTGTGCGAAAAATACGGCTATCGTCGAATTGGCGTTGGCGACATGTTTAAGGCAGAAGCGGAAAAACGAGGCATGAGTGCGGAAGAATTTAATGCGTTTTGCTTGAAAGACCCCTCTTACGACTTTTTTATAGACAACGAAACTGCAAGGCTTGGGAAAGAACTTGTTGGACAAAAAGTGATTTTTGACAGTCGTCTTGCTTGGCACTTTGCACCAAAATCGTTTAAGGTTTTTGTTGATGTGTCGGAAGACGAAATGGCACGAAGGCTGACCACCTCCGACCGAACAGGCAAAGAAAAGATTGACGACATAAACGAGGCAAAAAAACATTTGGTCAACAGATTTAATCTTGAAAATCAAAGATACAAAAAAATTTATGGATTTGACAACTTGGACAAGAGCAACTATGATCTTGTGATTGACAGCACTCACAAAAAGCCAGAGGAACTTGCTGATGAAATTTACTCCAAGTGCGTGGAGTACTACAAAAAATAAAACTTAAATTTGTTTGACATAAATTGGAATTTATATTTAAAATAAAAAATATCATAGGAGGAAATTATGGATAAAAAATTGGAACCACTTTTCACACCTTGGAAGATTGGAAATTTGGAAATAAAAAACAGGGTCGTGCTTTGCCCGATGGGTGGCACATCTATCTTTGGCTGGATGGAGCCTCATCACTTTGACAAAGACGCCGCCGACTTTTTTATGACTATCGCAAAAAACAACACCGGGCTTTTGATAACCGGCATTGCACCTATCAAAAACATTATGGGCGGACAATGGCTTTACAAAGCCAAAAAGGCTTTCAAAAAACTGAAGCCATATATGGACGAATTTCACAAAACCGGTGCAAAACTTTTTGTGCAACTGACCGCAGGATTTGGCCGTTCGTTTTCCATTCCAAACAACATGGTGCCAATGCTGAAAAACAAATTTCTTGGCAAACTTGTGAAACCTATTTTTGATATTTCCTATCTTTGTGCAAGTCCAAGCGAGTTGCCTTCACGCTGGGCAGAAGGAGTCACTTGCAGGCAAATCACCAAAAAAGAAATTGAAAAGATGATTTCCGCTTTTGCAAAAACTGCAAAAATGTGCAAAGAAGCCGGAGTTGACGGTGTGGAAATTCATGCCGTGCACGAAGGATATCTTTTGGACCAATTCACAACACAGTACACCAATCACCGCGCCGACGAATATGGCGGCAGTTTTGAAAACCGCTTCCGTTTTCCAGTGGAAATTGTCAAGGCAATAAAGGCGGAATGCGGAAAGGATTATCCTGTTTCGTTAAGATATTCTGTTGTCAGCAAAACAAAAGGTTTTTGCGAAGGTGCTTTGCCTGGCGAAGACTTTAAAGAGATAGGTCGCAACATGGCAGAAAGTGAAAAAGCAGCAAAGTACTTGCAAGATGCCGGCTATGACATGCTTGACTGTGACAACGGCACTTATGATGCTTGGTACTGGCCTCACCCTCCTCAATATATGCCAAACAACTGCAATTTGGAGGATGTGGAGCATATCCGCAAGTTTGTTGACATTCCTGTTGTTTGCGCTGGCAAAATGCAACCGGAAGTTGCAGCAAAGTCAATCAAAGCAAATAAAATTGATGCAATGGGTGTGGCAAGACAGTTTTTGACTGACCCGCAATGGGTGACCAAACTTTTAAGCGACAAAAGTGAAGATATTATGCCGTGCATACACTGTCACAACGCATGTTTGTGCATGAGCCATTATCACGGCATAGCAAACGGCTGCAGTATGGCGGACAGTATCCACATGAGCCGCTGCGCCCTGAACCCTCAAACTATGGACGGCGGAAAGCATGACCTTAAACCTGCCAAAAAAAGCAAACGTATCGCAATCATCGGTGGCGGAATTGGAGGAATGGAGGTTGCCAGGGTGGCAACTCTTCGCGGTCACAAATGCACAATATATGAAAAGACAAACGTGCTTGGCGGAGTGTTTATTCCTGCTTCTGCGCCCGATTTTAAAGATGCCGACAAACGCCTTTTGGACTGGTATCGTAAACAGATCAAAGATATGAATATCGAAGTAAAGTACAACACTTTGGTGACAGATATCTCCACTCTTGACGCAGACGAGATTGTTGTTGCAACCGGTGCAAAAGCAAGAAAACTGAACATCTCTGGCTTTGACAAAACTGTGGAGGCTGTGGACTACTTGAATGGTGCCGAAGTTGGTGACAATGTTGTGGTGATTGGCGGTGGCTCAACTGGTTGCGAAATTGCCATGGACCTTTTCAATCATGGCAAGCACCCTCAAATTGTGGAAACCATGCAGGACCTTATGGTGACAAACAAATTGAGTCTTGCAAACTCCTCTTTCTTGCGTGACTTTATGAAAACAAACAAAGTGCCTGTTTTGTTGGAAACAAAATGCAGAGAGATTGTCTCTCACAAAAATGCAAAGACCAAAAAAGAAGAATTGGTTGTGACAGTTGTTGACAAAAACGGCAAAGAGAAAAAACTTGTTTGCGACAGCGTTATTTCTGCTGTTGGATATGTTCCGTCACCTGTTGCAAAAGAAGGCAAACATGTGCATATTGTCGGCGATGCTTTGTCCGTTGGCAGTTTGAGAACTGTCATTTGGCGCGCCTGGGATGTGGCAGAAAAATTGTGACAAAAAAATGACCAAATCTGGTCATTTTTTATTTGACTTCACTCTGCCAAGAAAATAGTTGTCTTTTTTGCGGTCTTGAAGTTCTTTGACCGGATTTGGCTTTGTTTCAAAACGATAGTCTTGTCCAAACTCGGAAATGTGGTCCTCGATTACAAAGTGTCCCGCCTCTTGTTCCGGTTTTTCGTTGACTTTGTTTTGATATTTGAAAAAGTTTGCATCGTCTGGCAGGTCATTTATGTTGCAATACTCCTCACGTTTGGCGGTGTTTTCCACAGTGTTTTTCAAAATTTTGCGGATATATTCGGTGTTGCTTTTAAAGGAAATAAGTTCTGGAAAATATCCGTCAGGAATGACATCTTGCCAATCCTTTTTTTCATACTTGCGCAAGTTTTCCAGCGAAGCATGAAGATGAGCGATTTCCTGCTCCAAAAATCGTTCCCAAATCTTTTTGACGTTTGGGTCACTTTCGTCAGACATCATCGAGTAGTACAAATAACATTCTATATATTCATGCATCAAGCACATTTCAAACCAACTTGGATTCGGGTCGATAAGGCTGCCATATTGAGAAACGTGTTGCTCCTCCACCATTCCAATTTCGGTGTAAAGTTCGCGTCCTTTTTGGTTTTTGTAAAAACTGCCAAGATTCATATAGTAGTTCATCGTCTGTTGCTCTGCCGCCGTGATGATTGACACTGCACACTTTGTAAACGGGTCAGCCTTCCTGTTGTCAATAGGCTTTTTTACGCTGTCATAAGGATGTCTGTGATGCGAAATAGTCGGTCTGCCCGGTGTGATTTCGGTGTAATTGCCAACATAATCCTCTGCCTTTGCGCCCATGTCACTCTCCAAAAGATTGGAGTAGCGATAAAGGTGGTCAAAGTCCTCCAAAAGTGCAAAGTCAAGTGCGTCTTTCACATGTTTATCCTTGACATGTTGCGCCAAAAACGCCGTCAAGTCCACCGCCAACTGCTCATAACCAATCGTCGTCTCCAACAAATTTTCGTCAACCGGCTTAAGCCCCGCAATCACCTTTTGTTGTTGCTGCTCACTTCTGCGAACAAGCGCCAAAGTGCGTCTCAGGTCGTTGTCAGCACTGTGCCTATGAAACTGATGAGAAAACCACACCGCCTCATATTCTGTTCCGTTCATCAAAATACATCTCACGCGAGTGTATGGACTGCTTTCAAATTTTTTGTATGGCTTGGGTGCCAAGTCCTTCCAACTCATAATGATGCTTTCCAACTTCTTTGGTTTTTCCAAAAATGGATTAAATTTCATAAACTGTCCTCCAACTTTCAGTTTTGCCAAATAGAATCAAGATTATTCTTTAAAAGAATTAAAGCAATCAAAACACTGCTTTTTTTGTTTGCAAACTTGTTTTCAAGAAAAACTTTGTTGTGCAAAAAACAAGATTTGCAAGTTTTTTTTGCCAAAACATTGACAAAAAACAGAAAACTGATTATAATACTTGTGTTTTTACAAAACTTTTGCAGGGTTGGCTGAGCGGTCGAAAGCGGCGGTCTTGAAAACCGTTGAGGTGTAACAGCCTCCTGGGGTTCGAATCCCTAACCCTGCGCCATTAGGGAATAATACGAACCCAGAAAATGAGTTCGTATTATTTTATTCACAAGATTATTTAGGTTCGTGTAAAGTGGCAAACTCTGCGCCAACAAAAACACCAAAAGGTGTTTTTTTCTTGCTTGTTTAGGGATTGAAAGGCATAAAGCCTTTCGCAAACTTCTTTTGCCGAACCCCAGATCTGGGCTGCGACCAAGTCGAAGAAGCGTGCGTGGTCGACGTCCTACCTTGCCGCAAGAAATCTTGCCGTCAGGACTAAGCGAATCCCTAACCCTGCGCCATGAGAAAAAACCGCATTTTTGCTCGTTTTTGTCGCAAACGCCAAAAAGCATCGCCTTGGCGTTTGTTTTTTTATCTTGCGCCGATTTCGCCCGTATTGGCACTGTGTTGGAATTGAAAGGCAAAGGCTTTCGCAATACAAAGTATTGTATTGACAAAATCGCTTTTTTTTGGTACAATGTTCACATAAAAACAGTGATGCTTGCAAATGTTAAAGGAGGAGATTATGGAAAATGCTATGAAAGTGGTTGGTTTTATTCCGGGAGAAATTCTTGGAACTGATGACAAAGTGCCTGTCAAACAAAGAATGCATGACTATTTTGTCAGCCGCAATGAGAAAAAAGAAGCAAAAAAATTTGAAAAAATTAAAGAAAAACTTTTTCAAAATGTCATCAACTCAAATGCAGAATTGAAGCAATATTATCAGGACCTTAAGGAACTTGAAACAACTTCGGTTGTTGATGCTCCAACAGACAAGCAACTTTTGAAAGAAAAACGCAATGTATGGCGCGGCGCTGTTGCAACAGAAAAGAGCGACAGAAGAAACCTTATTTTCAATATGGGCTCAGGGATTGTCAGTGGGCTTGGTTTGATTGCTTTGTCAACGGCCGCCTCGGGATTGTTGTCAATTGCCGGCTTTGCTTTGGGCGCCGCTTCACTTTTGATCACAACTTTCAAGTACGGCAAACGACAAAAATTCAACAAGGCTGATTCGACTGCAAAAGGCAGAGATTACGAAAAAACGCTCAAAAAGTTTATTGATGCCGTTGAAAAATACAAAGAAGTGATTGACTCCAACAAAGATGTCATTATGGAGGCACAAAAAAAGATGTCTCATGGCAAATTTAAAAAATTTATGAATGATTTTCGTGAGGACACATTCAAAGATTTGGGCTTGGACAATTTTGCCACCGTTGAAGTAAATGATGAAAAAGTGGCTCTGCCGCTGGAAAATCAAATCAACATCAACGAAACACAAAATGCAAAACCTGGCATGAAAGAAAGGGAGAACTGAACAATGGAAACAATTTTCAATATCGGCGATGCCTTCTTTTTGGAAAATAAGATTGAATATCAAGTTTATGACAAAGTTGAAATTGACGAAAACACCTATCTTGTTGTTAGACAAGTTCCGGTTGGCAATAAAAACGACTTTTTTGACATAGAAAAATTTCCACTTGTGCTTGTGAACGAAAAACTTGACGGCGAAGATGTGATGATAGAAAAAGTCAGTGACGAAAAAATTTTGGAAAAAGCAAGGCAAATGGGCGTTATTTTATAAAAAAGCATCTCTTGAGAGATGTTTTTTTGATGTTTTGAATATTAAATTTGATTTTGTTTTGACGAACGATTATAATAATCCCTGAGGAAAAAAAATGAAAAAGAAAATTTTTGTTTGTATTGCAATTTTGATTGTAGTAATTGTTGCTGTTTTGGTTCCGGTAATCACTTTAAACGGCAATCTCGTGACCAAAAACATCGCAGATGTGAATGATGTTTTGCTTAACCCAGGCAAAGGCTTTGTGGACTATGGCACAATGATATACAACGGTGCCGAAGATTATGTTTCGGTGGGATATCACAGGTTTAATTGGTCGGATATCGAGCCGGCTGAAGGCGAAATCAATTTTGAAAAAATTGACCAAAAAATAAATTCTTATGCAAAGCGCGGCAAAAAGTTTGCGTTTGGCATAATGTGTGTCAACACTTCTTCAAGCAAACAATTTATAACGCCAGAATATGTGTTTGAAAAAGGTGCAAAAGGTTTTGATGCAAAACTTGAAAGTGGCGGCTATCAAAAAGTTCCGGATTGGAAGGACAAAATTTATCTTGAATGCGTAAACAAATTTGTCAAAACTTTGGGCGAAAGATACAACGGCAACCAAAACATAGCCTTTGTGGACATTTTGTCATATGGCAACTGGGGAGAGCAGCATTTGTTTCACTTGGACGTGGAAGATGTTCCAAATTACATGGAAGAACAAAAAATTTCTCCAGAATTTTTCAGAGACAATTATGTGAAACCATATATGGACGCTTTTCCTGACACACTTTTGTTCAACCCATGGGGAGAAAAAGGCTTTAATGATGTTTATGAACAATTGATTGAACAAGGCGTAAGTCTCAGGCGAGATGGCATAGTGAAATATACCAACGGTTTGGACATGCTTGAAAAATGCTACGGAAAACTTCCTGTCGTGTTTGAATATGCCGGCAACTACAAGGACTATATCCCTGACCAAGAAGAATATTTCAATCAAAGATTGGAAGAGGCGATGAAGATCGCAAAGCCATCTTATATAGAACTTGATGAAGATTGGTTTAAAAACAACAAGTCTTTGTGCGCCAAACTTGCAAACAAAATGGGATATTATTTTAAACTGAAACAAGTGCAGTATTACAAAAATGTCAAGCAAAACAAATCAACTCAAATAAATTTGACTTTTGCCAACGAAGGAATTGCTCCTATCTATGAAAAATGTTTGGTTTTTATCGGCTTGCTTGACAATGACGGCAATTTGGTGAAAAAAGTTTTGACAGACCTTGATTCAAAAACTTGGCTGCCTAATCAAAAAATCAAACAGTCAGTTGAAATAAACTTTGGCGAAAATGTTGAAAAAGGCAACTACAAATTGGCAGTCGGATTGTTTGTAAATGAAGATGATGAAAATCCAACATATTTGCTTGGCAGTGAGGGCAAAACAGAAAACAACTGGTATGTTTTTGGCGATGTGAAGATATCATAAAAAAATTTTTAACATAAAACACACAATTTCAAAAGCAAAAGTTGTGAAAAAGATTATTTGACATGTTGTGCCAAAAAGAGTGTGTTTCTCATTAGACATGCCACTGTAAGTGGGCCCACGCCACCCGGAACCGGAGTGATTTTGCCGCACTTTTTTGAAACGTTTTCAAAATCCACGTCACCGATTATTGTGCCGTCAATTCTGTTTATGCCGACATCTATCACAACCGCACCCTTCTTTACAAAATCTGCAGTAATAAATTTTGGTTTTCCAACAGCAACCACCAAAATATCCGCATCTTGCGTGTGTTTTTTGAGATTTTGTGTTTTGCTGTGACAAAGTGTGACTGTGGCATTATGATGCTCCAAAAGTGAGGCAACACTCCTTCCAACAAGGTTGCTTCTTCCAACAACAACGGCATGTTTTCCTTCAATTTCAACATTGTATTTTTCCAGGAGTTTTATTATTCCAAATGCTGTGCAAGGTGCAAAGTCTTTGTCGCCTGCAAACAACTTTCCAAAATTGAAAAATGTCAAACAATCTGCATCTTTTTGTGGACTGATTTTATTTAACGCTTTTTGCTCGTCAAGATGCTTAGGCAGTGGCAACTGAAGAAGAATTGCTGTGACTTGTGTGTCATTGTTTAATGTTTCAATTTCATTTTCAAGTTGAGTTTGAGATACGCTTGAATCAAGTCTTACTATTTTTGAAAGCATGCCGCACTCGGCACATGCTTTTTGTTTTGATGCCACATAAATTTCGCTTGCCTTGTCCCCTTCAGCAATAATGCATGCCAGCATTGGCTTTTTTGTCATAACCATAACAGATTTTTTTACATCTTCCTTGATTTGCGTTGCAAATTTTTTTCCATCTAATATTTCCATGTAAAAATTATAGCATAAAAATTTGTTTTGCCAAACAAAAATTTTTATTTTTGAAACTTATATGATAATATATTCTTGAGTCGCAAGGAGGATAAGATGAATCTAAAGACAGTTGATATAGAAATTTACAATGCTATCAAAAAAGAAGAACAACGCCAAAAAGAGACAATAGAACTGATTGCGAGTGAAAATATCGTAAGCGAGGCAGTCAGGCAAGCAGTCGGAAGTGTGCTGACCAACAAATATGCGGAAGGCTATCCTGGAAAACGTTATTATTGCGGTTGCGAAAATGTTGACACTATCGAAAGTTTGGCAATTGAAAGAGCAAAAAAACTTTTCCATGCTCAGCATGTAAATGTTCAGCCTCATTCGGGTGCAAACGCAAACTTTGCTGTTTTTATGGCACTGTTAAAGCTTGGTGACACAATTTTGGGCATGAGTCTGCCTGCTGGTGGACACCTTACGCACGGCACAAAGGTGAATGTTTCCGGAAAAGTTTTCAATGCAATTTCATATGGTCTGAATGAAAAAACAGAACTTATTGATTATGACGAAGTGGAGCGCCTTGCAAAAGAACACAAGCCAAAACTGATTGTGGCAGGTGCAAGCGCTTATCCAAGGAAGATTGACTTTGCCCGCTTTCGCCAAATCGCCGACAGTGTTGGAGCATATCTTATGGTGGACATGGCGCACATTGCCGGTCTTGTGGCAGCAGGCTTACATCCAAATCCTTGCAAATTTGCTGATGTGGTCACAACCACTACTCACAAAACTTTGCGAGGCCCTCGGGGTGGCATGATTTTGTGCACAGAAGCCCTTGCAAAAAAAATTGATAGTGCTGTTTTCCCGGGCACTCAAGGCGGGCCTTTGGAACATGTGATTGCTGGAAAAGCAGTTATGTTGAAAGAAGCCATGTCGCCAGAATTTAAGAAATATCAAAAGCAGGTTGTCAAAAATTGCAAAGCGCTGGCAAGCCAACTTACAAAACTTGGCTTCCGACTTGTTTCTGGCGGAACAGACAACCATCTTATTCTTGTGGACCTCACTCCGTTTGGAGCGACCGGAAAAGAAATTGCCGACCTGTTGCATGACGCCAACATAACCGCAAACAAAAATTCTATTCCAAACGAAAAACTCAGCCCGACCGTGACAAGCGGACTGAGACTTGGCACACCTGCAGTCACCACTCTTGGAATGAAAGAGAATGAGATGCGTCAAATTGCCGATATGATATACAAAATTGTCACACAAAAAGAAAAGGCAGTGCCTTCTGTCCGAAAAGAAGCAACTGCCCTTATGAAAAAATTTGCAAAAAATGCTTAAATCAATTTTTTGAAATTGTCATTTTTTTCAAGATATTTTACCGGAATATCCGTTGGATTGTAAGCACCGCTTTCAAGTTTTTTTATCGCATTGGAGTAGGCATACAAAATTTTTGCCGTAAAAAGTGGATTGTTTTGCATTTTTACAGAAAACTCTAATGAAGAATCTTTGTCTCCTGCAAAAACAACACCTTGGTGAAACATCTTTTTCTTTAGGTCTTGTATTTCTTCTGGTGAGCAAACGTTAACTATCACCTTTTGACCCTTGAAATAGTTTTCTGTTTCCTTGATTTGCTTTTGTATGTCTTCAAAATTTCTTGTTCCGTCAAGGGCCACGAAACAATGACGCTCGTGCATGCTTTTTCCGTCAATTTCTGCCAACGGATCCGATTGGCACTTTTTTATCGCCTCGGAATTTGGAACGGTGAATTGTATGGCATCCAAAATACCCGGAATGTTTCGGAGCGCCTCGCTGTGACCTTGACTTACGCCTTTTCCCCAAAAAGTCTTTGGTGCAGTTTTAAACACACCGTTTGAAAGACCGCGAATCATACTGAAAAGTCCCGGATCCCAGCCACAAGAATAGATTGCCACGTGCCCACTTTCTTTTGCCACTTTGTCAAGCGCTTGCCTGTGCGATTGTATGCTGGCATGCGTGTCAAAAGTGTCAATTATATTAAAATACTTGCACATCTGTGGACTTTGCCACAGCAAATCTTCTTGACTGCCGCCACACATAACCATAACGTCGATCTTTCCAACAAAATTTTTTGCATCTTGATAATCAAAAACTTGTGTCCCTAGTTCACTCTTTACATCTTTTCTGCGCGAGAAAATGCCTACTATTTGATCTTGATTTGTTTTTACAACTTTTTCAACTGCTTTTCCAAGATTTCCATAACCACAAATTCCAAATTTCATAAACCCTCCATAACTCTACAAAAGTTATATGCATGCAAAACAAGAAGTGTTATGAAATTTGCTTTTTTTATTTTTTCTCAACCTTATGTTTCAAGGCTCGCAGGCTGTTTAAGATAGCAAGCACCGTAACTCCAACATCGGCAAAAACAGCCCAAAGCATTCCTGTCACACCAACTGCACCAAGTGTCAGAAAAACAACCTTGACAATGGCAGAAAGAAGAATGTTCTCCCAGACAATTTTTCTTGTGTATTTTGAAATTTTGATTGCTGTCAGAATCTTTTTTGGATTGTCGTCAACAATAACCACATCGCTTGCTTCAACACTGGCCGGGCTGCCGTTTATGCCCATCGAAAAGCCGACGTTTGAAACGGTGAGCGAAGGTGCGTCGTTGATTCCGTCACCAACATATCCCACTTTTTGTTTGTTTTCTTTCAGTTTGCTGATATATTCAAACTTGTCTTGTGGCAACATCTGTGCAATTGCATCATCGATGCCAATAACTTTTGCCACACTTTGCACAACCGATTTGTTGTCGCCAGAAAGCATGACAGTTTTCACGCCCATCTTTCTCAGGCCTTCGCACGCTTCAACCGCTTCTTTTTTCACAGCATCGGAAAGTTCAATTTGACCGATTTTTATGTCATTTTCATACAATTCCACTGCAGTTTGTGAAAGTTGTGATTTTCTTCCAACAAAATAGCGTTTGTTTTTATATTCAAATTCCACACCCTTGCCGGCAATCTCTTTGACACTTTTTGCCTTTGGCAATTTTTGCTGGCAAGCACTTACAATCGCCTTTGCAAGTGGATGAATGGAATATTGCTCGCCAAGTGCGGTCAAAAGCAAAACTTCTTGCTTGGTGTGATTTTCAAAACAATCAATTTTTTGAATTTCAAATTTGCCTGTGGTCAAAGTTCCAGTTTTGTCAAAAGCAACAACATTCAAGTTTGCACAAGCATCCAAAAAATTGGAGCCTTTTATCAGCACACCATGTTTTGAAGCATTTCCAAGTCCTGAAAAATAAGAAAGTGGCACAGAAATGGCAAAAGCGCAAGGACACGACACAACAAGAAATATCAAGCCTCGATAAATTGCCGTGTCAAACTGTTTTGTCACCGCCCAAGTTATCCCCCAAACAAGCACGGACAAAACAACCACACCAAGTGTGTACCATCTTGTGATTTTTGAAATAAACGTTTCTGTTTTTGATTTGTTTTCAGAAGCGTTCTCCACAAGATTCATGATTTTGCTTATCGTGCTGTCGGAATACTCGCTTGTTGTTTTTATCGTCAAAACGCCGTCCAAAACCACACCGCCAGAAAGAATCTCATCACCTTTTTTCTTGTTTACGGGCAAACTTTCCCCTGTCAAACTTTGATTGTCAACCAAGGCCGAACCGCTTATCACCAAACCATCAAGAGCAACTTTTTCACCGGCTCTGACAATAATCAAACTTCCAACTTCAACTTCTTCCGGTCTTGCCACCATTTCTTTTTTGCCAACAAGCACATTGACAAATTCCGGTTGCATACTTGCAAGTTTTTCGATACTTTTTCTGGAATGGTCAACCGCCAAACCTTCAAATATTTTGCCTATAGAATAAAGCGCAATCACCATCAGGCCTTCGTTATGGTCGCTGACAAAACTTGCCCCAACAACAGAAATTGTGATAAGCAAATTTTCGTTTATGACGCACTTAAACAACAATCTTATGGCTTTTATATAAGTTTTCCAACCAAGCAAAAGTGCACTTGAAACATAAACAAGCCAGAATGCCCATGTTGGCAGTTGAACGAAAAACAGCATTATTCCAAGCAAAAGCCCAAGCGCCAAAGTGACAACATCAGCAACAAGCCACATCTTGTTCTCTCCGCCCGAGATTCGCGCTTGTGGCTCAAGTTGTTTTGTGACAGTTTTTATATCTTCCAAGGCTTTGTCGGGATTTTCACTTTCAAAAGCCAAACTGCTTTTCACAAAATCTATTCTAACATTTTTCACGCCTTCAATTTTGTTGAGTTGCCCTTCCAAAGTTTTTGCGCAATTTGGACAATCAAGTCCAATAATTTTAATTTTCTTTTTCATCTAGTTTCTCCAAAACATGATTTGTACTTATTTCAAAAACCTGTTTAACATGCTCGTCAGCAAGAGCATAAAACACTTGTTTTCCTTGCCTACGACTTTTGATAAGATTGAGTTCTTTCAATTTTTGCAACTGGTGAGAAACCGCCGATTTTGTCATATTCAAAAGTTGGCAGATGTCACACACACAAAGTTCCTGTTTGTCAAGTGCATTGATTATCTTCACCCTTGTGCAATCCGAAAGAGCCTTATAAAACTCAGAAATAAAATTTAAAACTTTGTCATTAAGCATTTCCGATTTTGCTTTGAAAACTTGCTCCTCATGAATCACATTGCAGTCACAAACTGAGCATTTGCATTTTGTCATATCAAACTCCTTAAAGTTGAAAACATATTCAACTATCTTATTATAGTTGAATAATAATTCAACTGTCAACTGTTTTTTCAAAATATTTCCAACTTTTTTTTGTCGTATTTCATATATAAGGGAAAAAAGGAGTTTTTATGTGCCAAGATTTTTTAAAAGAAAATAAAATAGACAAACAAATTTTCAACTTTCTTGCCTCAAACAATCCTGATGCCGTTGCTGTTATTTCTGGAGGAAACAGTTTTCCGCAAATAAGTGGCTGTGTGGAGTTTTACGCCCTGCCAATCGGAGTTATGATTGTTGCAGACGTGGACAATTTGCCGCAAACAACAACAAATATTTTTGCTTTTCATATCCACGAAGGGCAAACATGTTCCAACAATTTTTCGCAAACCGGCGGACATTTTAATCCAAAAGATGTGCCTCACCCTCAACACTCCGGTGACCTTCCGCCACTGTTTTCCAATGGTGGAAGTGCATGGCAAGCCGTTTTTTCAAACAGATTCCGCCTTGAAGATGTGCTAGGTCGTGTTCTGGTCATTCACCAAAACCCCGACGATTTCACCTCTCAGCCAGCCGGCAATTCTGGCGAGAAAATCGCCTGCGGAAAGATTGAAAAAGTTTGATTATTAAAGCGTAAATTTTTAACAAAAAAAGAAGAACATAATCTTCTTTTAAATTTGTTTTAATTTTCTTCTTTGTAAAGTTCAAGAAGGTAGTATTCCGCAACCAAGCGAATAAGTTCGCCTGCTGTTGGCTTTTCATCTACGGCATAAAGAAAGGTCTTGAACATCTTATTTAGTTCCGCATAACTCTTGTTTACGCATGTGTTTTCTATCGCATGCCTTATACTTCTTTCCACACTGCTGCACTTTGCAACGTTGTACAACTTGCCTATCTCTACATACAAACCTTTACACAA
>CANPYI010000001.1 GCA_947588355.1 uncultured Clostridia bacterium | reverse complement strand
ACGGTTGTCGCGAAATCAAACTTGATTTAATTTTGATTATTTTTGATTTATTTTGATTTTTAATCAAAAAATGAGTTATCGCAAAATCAAACGAAAAAAATCAAGGGTCGACTTTTTGGCGGTAACTCCCATATGATCTATGTGTAAGAAATGAACACTTTTTATTGGACTGAAAAATGGTGAAACTTCTTTAAAATAAGGAAGTTTCATTTTTTTGACATTATAACTTGCAATTTGAAATAATTTTAGATAAAATATAGACATGATTTATACAATCGGTTATGCAGGAACAACATTAGAAAGATTTATAGAGATATTGCAAGACAAACATGTTAGCGTATTAATTGATGTTCGCAGTTTGCCCAAAAGCAGATATTTCTATCTTTTTAATGACACAAATTTGTCTAAATCATTAAAAGAAGTTGGAATCAAGTATGAAAATTACAAACACGAATTTGGGGCCCGACAAGACAATGCCGAGTTCTATACAGACGGTGTACTTGATTATGAAAAATTTGCCGAAAGTGATCAGTTCCAAAACGGGCTTGCAAAAGTCTCAGAACTTTCAGCTAATGAAGAAATTATTTGTTTGTTATGTGCAGAGATAGATCCCATAAACTGTCATAGGGCGGTGCTTTGTGCAAGAGAGTTAGTAAAAAAGGGATTGGATGTTGAACATATAATTGCAAAAAGAAACGGTGAAACATTGATGGAATCACATGCAAATTTTGAAAATAGACTTCTGCAAGAAACAAAGGTAAACAACCTCGATGAGGCTTACCGTAAACAAAGTAAAAAAATAGGCTATAAACTTCTGCAAAAATAAATTTTGGTTTGTCAGCCACTTAAAGTTAATCACAAAGCAGTGTGATTAACTTTTTTAATAACCAAAAAAGGAGAAATTTATGAAAACGAATATTTGTATTTTAACAAAATCATTAAAAGATCATGATTATTGTGTTGCAGGCGTTGAATTTCCTAGTGGCAGATGGATTAGACTTGTAACATCAAAAGACGGAGGGGCTTTTCCGAAAGAAATGCTTGATGATAAAAAATTTAAAGAATTAGACCTTGTTGAAGTTGAACTTTTGCAAGCAGTCCCTTACAAAACACAAGTTGAAAATTGGCTTATTGATTTGAATAAGGAGATAAAAAGAATAGGGGAGTTAACATTAAGAGATGTTTTAAGTGTTCACCCTATACAAAAGTCAGAATCAATATTCAACAGTTTTGGCGACTATTTGGAAAAATCTGAAATAAAGAATGTAAATCACTCTTTGGAAATTATAAATGTTAAAGATCTTGTTTTTGACACATCAATGAAAGGTGATGGAAGACATCACTATAAAGTTAATTTTCAGTATAATGGACATGAATATAAACTTGCTCTGACTGATCCGCAATATAGGCAAGAAGATTTTGACCAAATAAGAGTGCCGTCAGCAACATTGGTTGTAAGCATCCCATCAGTTCCGTACGGAGAGAATGATTTATATTATAAATTTGTTGCAAAAATTTTTATTTAATATTTGCCCCTAACCAATATTCATCTTCAAACTGGTTAGGGGTTTTATTGTTCAATGTTCCATGTGGGCGGTAATTGTTATAAAATCCAATATACTTATCAACGCATTCTTTCAATTCATCATAGTATTCAAAATCATGGGAATTTAATTCTTCTTTTTTCATGCAAGCAAAAAAGGATTCTATAACTGCATTATCATAAGGGTTGCCTTTCTTTGAGAAAGATTGGTCAACTTTCAGCGAATGCAAAAACATGCGAAATTCTTGCGAGGTGTAGATGTAACCTCGGTCGCTATGAAATAAAAGATTTTTAGGATTGTTTCGGCTTTCAAAAGCATCTTTGAAGGTGTTGATAATGAGTTGAGTGTTTTCTTGACTTGACAACCTATACGCAATTACCTTTCTAGAAAATAGATCTAAAATTACGCACAGGGTGAATAATGCTTTGCCGACATACAACTTTGTTGTGTCGCTAACCCATGAAACATTTGGCGTGTGAGGATTGAAATCTCGATTTAGTTTATTCTTTAAATATTTGAACTTTCCTTCCTGTTGTATGAAAGTCCGCTTTTTGCGAAGTTTTGGCTTTATGTTCAAAACTTTCATTAATTCATAGACTTTGAGTTCGGAAACTTTTATGCCTTCCGCCTTCAATTTTTTGCAAATTTTATTTCCACTGAATCTTCCTTCGCTTTCATCGAAAACTCGCTTTATTTGTTCTTTTAGAAAATTATCGCGTTTTTAATATTGAGTTTCGACTAATCTGCTTTTACGATAATTATAGAAAGTGCCGGTTGGCAATGCTAAAACACGACACATTTCTTTTGTTGGATATTGACCAAAAAGAGATTCAATAGCTTCAAGTTTTTGTTGCCTAGGGGAGTCTTTGAAACAATGTGCCTTTTCAATGATTTCAAATTCGCGAAGTTTCTTGTCGTATTTGTTTTGGAGGCGTATGTAATCACCAATATCCTTGCATTGATTATATTCCGAAACAACTTGCATCTTAAATTCTTTTGTGTAATTTTCCATTTTTGCTTCCTTTTGTCATTTAATTATGCTACAATTCTTGTATTATAATATAATTATTAGAAATTTAAAATTAAAGGAGTAAAAAATTGGGACTTTTAAAGATATGTACGATATTTTAAAAGATTTATTAAATTTGGCCAAAGAAAGTGGTAAACAAGAATTGGTGGATTTGGCAAATGAAATACAGGCTGACTTATTTAATATGAGAGAAGAGAATCAAAATTTAAAAGAGGAAAATAGAAAGCTCCAAACAAAATTATTAGATGACAAAAAATTAAAAAATATTGAAAAAGATTTAATTCCTCATATACAAGCTTTTTATACTAGGAAAAGTGATAAAATTGAACGTCTTTATTGTGCTAGATGTTGGGATAAAGAAAATAACTTAATTCAATTGCAAGGGCATCCGAATTGGGATCAATATGGGTGTAAGGATGTTTATTGTCCAGAGTGCAAGAGTAGACTTTTTATTTATAAAAAATATATTGATGAAGACAAAAAATTTTGATTTTCGCAAAATCAAAACGCTGTCGCAAAATCAAAATTTGATTATTTTTGATTTTTTTTGATTTTTAATCAAAATGTGGTATAATCGCAATATCAAAACGGAAAATCGAAAGTCGACTTTTTGGCGGTAATCCCATATAGAAGCAGTCTATTTTTAGGAGTGATTATGAACAAGTTTATGAAATTGGCTATTAAAGAGGCAGAAAAAGGAATAAAATTAGGTCATGGTGGGCCTTTTGGAGCGGTGATTGTTAAAGATGGAAAAGTTATTGGCGTTGGTCACAATCAAGTTGTCGCAAACAGTGATCCTACATGTCATGGTGAAATATCGGCGATAAGAGATGCTTGCAAAAACATCTCGTCTTTTGATTTGTCTGGGGCGGATATTTACACAACCGGCGAGCCATGTCCTATGTGTTTAGTGGCTTGTCTTTGGGCAAACATCAATAATATATATTTTGGTTGCACAGTTGCCGAGAATGAAATGATAGGTTTTAAAGATGAAGTTTTTTATAAAAAACTTTCAATTTCAACAAAGAAAGTGAAAGAAAGGCTAATTCAAATTGACCATGATGAATGCTTTAAACTATTCCAAAAATATATAAAAATCAAAGACAAAGTTTTATACTAGGGCTTTTTATAAATCAAAAATCGACTTTTTGGCGATACTTATAAAGTTGGCAAAAATGTCTTCTTTTTTAAGAAGACATTTTTTTATAGAAAACACAAAAAAATCACAATGTACAATAATCAAATAAATCAAAATTACGTGTTTTATTAAATAAGTTTTGATGTATCTTTAATATAAGCACATGTGTTTGACTTTTGACTAGAATTTTTTGTAAAATATTAGTGGGAAAGATGAAAAAATACTTTTTACCTATTATGATTTTTTGTACGGTGGCTTTTCTCTCGCTAGGCGTGGGTATTTTTTCTATTGATTATCAAGCAAATTCATTTGCAAATGCAACTGCACAGGAAATTGAGGTTTTCAAAGACGCTGCTCCGGAAAACCTTACAGAGCTTCAAAAGGCAAGTGGTGGACAACTTGACCATTGGGCAACAACGCTTTCGAGTTTTGACGGAAGAACATATAATTACATAACGCCTATAAGAGATCAATATAAAAGAAATATTTGTTGGGCATATGCAGCGGTAGGGGCGGCCGAGGCAAGCATTTTGCGTAACGGAATAGACCAAGACGAAACAAATCAAACTCTTGATCTTGATGAAACAATAACAGCATATAATCGTCATGTCCGTGATGGAAGCCAAGATCCACTGCTTTTAACAACAAATGACAAATATGATTATGGAAGATGGAATCAGGGGGATTCTGGCGCTGCAAGTGCTTTTTCTATTATGACACAAGGTTACACTCTTTTGGATGAACACCATTTTAGCACTAGCGAAGATGTAAATAAAATTAAAAGTGCACTTCAACAATCCAAATATTATGTTAAAAGTTATCAAAGTATTTACAGTGATAAAAATTCAATCAAGCGTGCCATTTTACAATATGGAGCGGTCGCATTTAATTATGCTGGGCCATCTGAAATAAAATTTTATAATCCGAATGCCGAGTCAAATCACACCTCAATCATTGTGGGCTGGGATGACACAATAGAAATTTCGGAGTTCAAGCCAAAGAAACCATCTAGTGGTGGTGCTTGGATAATCAAAAATAGTTGGGGAAGCAACACGGGAGAGAATGGTTACTTTTACATTTCCTACGAGCAACCAATAGGCGGTTTATATTCTATTGAAGTGGCAATGCAAAAAGACTATCAAAATATCTATCACTATGACGGGAATGTAACAGTAAATATGGCAAAAAAAGCAGGCGATGCTCAAGCGGCCATTTATGAGGCAAAACTCTCAAGCCCTACAAAGCAGGAACAATTAAAGGCCGTTATGATATATGTGCCAGAGGATAATTTAGACGTAAATGTTAAGATATACAAAAACTTAACGGTAAATCCTGGCAATGTTAATGACAAAATCAACAATCCAGAGCAAGGCGATCCGGCCCTAAGCATGAATACAAAAATAATGCGAAATGGAATGCACACCATAGACCTACAAGAGCCAATAAATCTTGAACAAGGCGAATATTTTTCGATAGTAATAAGGTGCAAGGGGAGTAATGGTGCATCGGTTTCGGTCAAATGTGCGGTTGATTACAACAATTCAATCAATGATATGACTTATTATCTTGAGAATGGACAATGGATTAGTTTTAAAAGCAGTAATTATTATGCCGACAGTTCGACTGGCAATAAGACAGCCAAAATAAGGGCAATAACCAATACCGTGGATAGAACAACCGATTCAGTCAATGACTTAAAATATGCCAGAGTTGAAATTCCAAATAGGCTTGTATATTATGAAAAAGGCAAAGAATTAAAGCCGGAAGAAATCAATGTCTTTTTAGATGGGAAATTGCTTAAAAATGAACAGGATTTTAATGTAAAAATTCAAAAAATTACATCACCTGGCAAGACCGAGATAGATATTTTGGGTATAGAGAACTATACGGGCACCAGAACAACTTATTTTGAAGTTGCAAAAGCCAAAAATCCACCAAATAAAACAACTGACGGTATTGTTGTTTACAATGACAAAACTTTCTTGCGTGATGTTCCAACTCCTAGCGATTGGCAGTGGGTTGATGAAAACAAAAAACTTGAAAATGGAACTAATTCAGTTTCAATGATTTATGTTGGGGAAGATAAGGAGTTTTATCAAAACATAACTTGCACCGTTGACGTTAACAAAATTGTTGAAAATCCACCTGCTGACATTGATATTTCAACAGCAGAAGTTGAAATTGCTGGTAGTTATGTTTATACGGGCGAGCCTATCGTTCCGAGTGTGAAAGTTATGTATAAAGACACCGAATTGCACTATGGCATTGACTATACACTGATATTTCAAGACAACAAATATGCAGGGACCGCAACAGTTATTGCCAAAGGAGGCGGGCGTTATTTTGGTCAGATATGCAAAACTTTTACAATTTCAAAGGCAGAAAAGCCAAATGTTGACACAAAAATATGCACAAATCAAAAATCAGTGAAATTGTCTGACATACAATTACCAAACAATTTTGTTTGGGAAAATGAAAATATAGAATTTACGGGAGATAGAATAACAGCAAAAGCAATTTACAAAGGCGATGATGCAAGCAGTTATGAAACAACAGAACTTGTTTTTGAAATTGTTTTTGAAGAACAAGAACAGCCAAAACCGCCTGCTGATTCAAAGCAAGAAAATTTGATTTGGCTGGCGATAGTGGTTCCGGTTTCAGTTTTGATGATTGCTGGGGTTGTTGGGTTTGTGATTGTAAAAAATAAGCGTAATAAGTGGAAAAATAAATAAAACTATAGAACTTTTGTTAGAACTAAAAGCATCAAACATTTGGAAAATTTGGAATGTAGGCGTAGAGTAGGTGTATAAATATAAGTACAAAATAATATAGGTTTGATAACGCTTGTATAGGAGGAATTTGTTATGGTTGCAAAAGAAATCAAGGTGCGAGATGATAAATATGATCTTTGCGTCAATCCGGCTGTGGAATGTTTGGGTGTTATGCTTGTGTTGAATAATTTTGTGTTAAACAAAGAACGTAGCAATCGACTCTATCGGGAAAAAATTTACAAATATTTTGAAGACCAAAAAAATCATAGAGCACTGAAACTTTTGAACAGGCTTTTACAAAACCCGTATTTTCGTTATAACGGTCCAGTTGAGATGTTTTTGAAGATTTTTTATAACGAATCACTTGACCATGAATTTTGTCAGAAGTTTGGACTTGAAAAAGATGATATTGATGCGTTTCTGCTTAACTTACAAGATTTTATGGACCAGTCAAATTTTGATGCCTTTTTTGAGAGTAATCACGACGAATATGTTCTGCAAATGGAGAGATTTATTAAAAATCTAAGCGTTTTTTCGCCGGTGGATTATTTGCTGCATTTCCTCAAAATGAAAGCGAAAAAACTGAATGTTCTTCTGATGTTTGGTGTGTCAACATCAAATTATGGCATTGAGGTTGCTGGCAAGCCTTACTGTTGTGTTAGGCCATACAAAAAAGGGAGAAAGGGACAAATTGATTTTTCTTTTGATATGCCTTATATTACAACTTTGCTTTTGCACGAGTTTGCGCACACTATTATCAACCCTCTGACTGCCAAATATCGCACAAAAATAGAAAAAATCAATAAAGAGAAATTTGCGCTTTGTTTTGAGCGAAACAGTTATGGTGATGACATCGAAACTGTTGTCAATGAACATGTTATTCGTGCCATAGAGTGCATGTATGTTAAAGCAAATTTTGAAAGCACTTACACTTCATTTATTGCAAACTATATTGACGACGGATTTTTGTATTTGCCAAACATTATCGATCTTTATAAACAATATGAAAATGGAAAATATTCAGATTTTGCGCATTTTTATGACAAAATCATCGAGTTTTTCATCAGACTCTAAGACAAGATATGTTTTTTCTTTTTATTTCAAATATTTTGATTTTTTTGTTTTTTATATTACAATATAAGTTATAGGAGGGGTTTGGGATATGAAACGGAACATTTTCAACTCATTTTTTGTAGTTTTTGCCGTTGTTTGCTTTTCTTTGGGTCTTTCCGCTTGCGGTGGCTCAAAAACTTGGATTGCTGCCACAGTCAGCGGATCCTTGCCAACCGGTGTTGAACATGTCTATTTTGAAACGTCTAAAAACGAAGTGGATGGCGCTGAGCAGGGGAAGGATCTGAATTTTGATGTTGAATTTGGCGTTGGTTATGGCGTGGGCACTTTGAAAGTTTTTGCCAATGGGGTTGAGGTTACACAAAAAACACTTAAATCCGAAACGGAACATAGACAATGTTGGAATTACACAGTTCCAAAAGTTAAAGAAGATGTTGTTTTGACCTTTTCAGGGGCTGCCGAAAAAATGAAAATCGGTGTGGAATTCAACTTGTCTGGCGAAAACGTGAATGAAGATTTGACATTTAATTTTGCCGACAGAAAAAATATGAACTTTGATCAACTTAAAGAATTTTTAAGTGACGCCGTGCCACTTTATCATCAAGAGCAAGTTGTTTTTGAAGCAGTTTCGCAAAATGGCTTTTTAATGGATTTTTGTGATTTTCCGAATAAATATAGAAAAGAGGGCGACAAATATATCTCTTCAACAACATTTGATGTTGATGTCACAAAACAGTATCAAATTTATTTAGGCGATGGACAAACTTTAGAGGAATATCTGAATGATCAATCCGGATTTCTTGGGTTTCGTCGTGGTACATTATTGACCAAACCAGGTCAGGAGGGTGCAGTTGAGGTTGTAAAATTTGCTGATATGACCGAAAACATGACATTGACCGTCACAGATGGCTCAGGACTTGGAAACGAGGTGTACGCATATTTGACGGATAATGCCGAAGTTCAGCCAAAGATTTATTTCACCATAAACGGAAATAAAATCAATTTTGACAAAGTTAAAGCAGAAGGCGGGAAAATAATAATTTCAGAAGTTTTGCCTGTCTGGAAATATTCCAATGCTGGCACAGGTAGTTCGCCTTTTGCTTACACAGTTTCAATTGAAGGACTTGATTATTACTTCAGTTTAAACCAAGATAAATGGGTGCGTGTTTATACCGAAGGCGGTAGATTTGATAGCGTTGCATGGAACGAAGCTTTGGATAAACACATCTTTAATGCCACAACACCTAACACATCTATTAATGCTAGCACACAAGAACATTCGACAGAAGGAGACGTTTACTACTTTCCAGCAGGTGAATTTGGCGTTGATGTGAAGATTGACCCGTTTTTTGAAGGGGAAACCGAAAAAAGTTATGTCTTCACTTTGTGCGGAAGAAGTGCTGTCATAAAGTACACAAAAACCGATGATGTTGTTTCGGCGACACAAATAAGTTGCGATGACGGGCTGACTGTAACAATTTCTCCTGCCGATGAAAATGGGCTCGTGAAACTGAATTTAAGCATTTCGGACTTCTCAGAATGGTCGGGATTTTCATTTGACCTGGCAGAATAATGAAATAAAAGAATTTCATCTAAAATTCGGGAGTTAAATGATGGAATATAGAGATTTGTATGATAAAAACAGAAAGCCTACGGGCGAAAAGGTTGCAAAGGGCGAAAAATTTGATAAAGGAAAATACATCGTTGTTGTGATGGTGTTTATTGAAAACAGCAAAGGACAGATGTTGCTTCAAAAACGGTCAGAAGCAAAGGGCGGAAAATGGGCGACAACTGGCGGACATCCAACATCTGGCCAAAGCAGCCTTGAGGGAATGCGTCAAGAGTTGAAAGAGGAAATTGGTGTTGTTGTTGATGAAAGTGAACTTGTTTTGTTTAAAACACAAAAAACTCCAAAAACTTTTGTAGATTTGTATTATTTACACAAAGATATTGACCTTAAGGACACCAAATTGCAAGAAAGCGAAGTGCAAGATATTGGCTGGTTTACAAAAGAGCAAATACAACAATTGGTGAAAGATGGGCAATTTTTTATGCCACACTATCAAGGTGCATATCTTGAATATTTGAAACTTGAAAAAAAATAAAAGCCCTTTATGTTTGTTTTGACTTTTTCAAAGTTTTTGTTTTTTTTGTGCAAAAAGCGGAAAAACAGTTTTGAAATTAAACCTATTTTGTTTAAAATATCAGTTAAAGGACATTTGAATAGTGAGAATAAATATAAATTATCATCTTTCAGAAGAAACTGAAAAAGAGTGCTTTAATATAAATCAAATGATCTGCAAACAAATTCCAAATTGTGAAATAGATTTTGCACAAAAAATTTGTAGGCCGCACATAACACTTTTTATGGGTGACATAAATGATGATGTGTTTGATGAACAATATGAAAAAATAAAACAAACTGTGCGAAACTTGCATTTCTGTGCGTCGAATGATGTGATTAAATTCTCAAAAATTTATTTTAAAAACAATTATATAATGTGTGATGTTGAAAATCCTGAACCTTTTGTGAAAGATTGCGTTATGATGATTGAAAAACTTGACAATTTTTTGATAAAACCACACAAATTTCAGATTGCAAATGGAACTACAACACCTCATATCACTCTTGGATTTTGCAATGAAAAAGATTTGCCTGAAAACTTTTTGGAAAGCTTGCCAAAAATAAACGAAACCAGAGTTTGTTGTGTTGAATGCTCAAAAGCGGGCAAGCACGGAACAGTTTTAATTTAATATACAAAAGTTGGCTTGATTATGATATTTGTTTTTGATTTGGACGATACAATTTGTGAAACTGATGCATACAGCGAAAAATATATTCGTGATTTTTTGGTGTCTCATAAGTGGCCTTACAAACAAGTTGCCACTGATGTACGTTTTGCAGAGGCAAAATTTGACTGGGATATGGATACTGCACTTGCGTGGTACAGAAAGTATGGCGATAAAATGATGGAAGAATTTCCATGCAAAAAGGGCACTGTTGAATTTTTGCAAAAGATTCATGATGCCGGAAACAAGATTGTGATTGCCACAGCAAGAGCCAACGATTGGCATACAAATCCAAAAGAAGTGACATTGAGATGGCTTGCAAAAAACAAAATTTCATATGACCATATTTTTATTGGACGAAAAGACAAGGAGAAAATCTGCGAGGAAGTGAATGCCGATTTTTTTGTAGATGACGATTTGGCAATTGTTGAAAAAGTTGCCAATTATTTTGGTCAATTTGGAAACAAAAAACAAGCATTTTTGTCTGTTACAAATTTTAATAAAGATTTGAGTGTTCCAAAAAACGTTATACGTATATCGAATTTCAAAGAAATTGAAAAATTTTTGAATAAATAATTAAACAATTTTAAAGAGAAAATCAACTTGTTTTTATTTGTAAAACTCAATTTAAATATTTATAAAAAAAGATTCTTTCTTTTTGCTTTTTTATTAAATTGTGATATACTAAAAAAGAGTTATTGACAGTTTTTTTTAATTAGTTGACAACCCCCCCCGCACTATAATAAACAAATGTGAAGGAGTAAATTATGCTTAAAGTCCAAAATTTATCTAAAAAGTATCCTGCCAGCGAAAAGTATTCCGCATCGAATGTAAGTTTTTCTGTCAAAGCAGGCGAGGTTGTCGGTCTTGTTGGAAGCAATGGTGCAGGAAAGTCCACGATAATAAAAAGCATTATTGGAGTCCTTCCTTTTCAGCAAGGGCAAATAAAAGTGAATGGTTTTGACATTAATACACAAAGCGAGCAAGCAAAAAAATCTATTGGATACGTTCCTGACGACCACTCCGTTTACGACAAATTGACCGGCAGAGAATACATAAACTATATGGGCAGTTTGTATGGCGCAACCAAAGAGCAAAAAGAATATGCCGTAGGCGAACTTGCAGAAAAATTTAATATTGCATATGCTCTTGACACTCAAATTGCAAATTATTCACACGGTATGAAACAAAAAATTTGTATCTTGGGTGCACTTGTTCACAAACCAGCACTTTGGGTTCTTGACGAACCTATGGTTGGTCTTGACCCTCAAACTATGGCACTTTTGGTGAGATTTATCAGAGAATATGCTGATGAAAAACATGCAGTTTTGTTTTCGTCACACAGTTTGGAAACTGTCAAAAAAGCATGCGATGTTGTTATTTTTATTCGAAAAGGTCAAATTGTCAGAAAGATTGACTTACGCACAAACAAAGACTTTGACCTTGAAAAAGAATTTATGGAAATAAACGAGGTGAGCAATGCTTGATTTCATCCGTTTGCAACTTAAACTTAAGTGGGGTCTAAACCGAAACAACAGCAAGAAAAATGCCATTATGACTGCAGTGGCAGCACTTTTGGCAGTTGTCATTGCGCTTGGACTTGTTTGGGGACTTTCTTATGTTTTAAAGTCAAGTATTGTTGTTTCCGCAAAAAGATTGTCGGTGCTTTTTCTTACTATTTTGGTGATTGGACTTACAGTTGCCGCAACGGGAATGCAAATCAACAGACTGTACAGGCCTGGTGATATGCACATTACTGCAAGGTTTCCGCTCAGTACTTTCAAGATTTTTGTAAGTTGTTTGATCCTCAATTATATTGATCTTATGATTTATTCAGCAGTCTTACTTTTGCCAATCATGTTGGTGTTTGGCTGGGCGATGAATTGCATAACTTTCACATATTTTTTGGGCATTATCCTTGGAATTTTGTTTATGCCGCTTATTCCGTTTGGACTTTCTGTTTTTTTGGCAATTCCAATAATGTACATAAATTCGCTTCTTAAAAAACACAACATAATAAAGTTGATTGTTTTCATCTTGCTTTTGGCAGGATTGTTTGCACTTTACTACTATATCCTCACAGTTCTTGCACAGTTTTTCATTCACAGAAATTGGGAACAAGGCACACTTGAAATTTGGCAGTCATTGCTCACCGGGCTCGACAAATGGTACAATCCAGCCTATTATTTGGCAAACATAATTTTCTTTGAAAACTTTTGGATAGGTGCGGGGGGGGGGAATTGGCGCAAGCGCAATTCTGATTGCACTTGGCGTGCTTGTCGCAAAATTTGTCTATCAAAAAATACGTACTAAAGAACTTGATGGTGGCGGAACAGTCAGCAAGCGAAATTCAAAGATTGATGACAATTCAAGCGGAAAAGCGATCTTCAGACACACTTTTCTTGAAATTTTACATACAAAATCCTATTCTTACTTTTATTTGGGCGTTGCACTTTCAACACCTGTAATGGTGTTTTTCTGTAATCGTCTGGTCACTATGGTTGGCGAGGCTCAAATTGGCAAAGGAATCAATTTTGGGGCATCTATGCTTGTTGTTGCCGTATTTATGGCAATGATAGGTTCTTTTGCTGCCACAATTTTGAGTATTGAAGGCAAAAATTTTTACATAACAAAATTGGTGCCGGTTTCCTATCGCAAACAACTTTTGATAAAGGGCTTTCTTAATGTTGCTGTCAGCCTTGGTGCTTTGCTTGTCAGTTCGATTGTTTTGATTGCGTTGAAGTTTGTCAGTGCTGTTGAAATGGTTGTGCTTGCAATTTCGCAAATTTTGTTTGTGTTTGGGCTTGTTTTCAATGGCATAAATCTCAACCTTGTCAATCCAAACCTTAAGCCAAAGGCAAATGGCGATGCCGAAGAAATCAATGTGACATATATGTTGATGATCGGTCTTTTGATTGCAGGTGTTTTTGGTGTTTTCAGTTTGTTGTTGCCAAAAATTATGGAAAACGGAAGTACTTATGCCTATATTATTGTTGTGGCAATAGGGCTTGTTTACGCACTGACAAACTTTCTTGTTTTTTGGTTTACAGTGGACAAAAAATACAGAAAAATCGAGGTGTAATGTATGAAAAAATTGATGATTTCCACAATTATCATTCTGCCATTATTGTTGCTGGCAATACTTCTGGTCAGCGGGGCGATCATGAGTCTTATCACGCACATTTATGTTGAAGCGGTGGAATTTTCCGCCAATGACACCATAGTGCTTGTCATGAACGACGAACAAAATCCTCCAACATACAATTTGGGCGAGCAAATCACTATTTTGCCACTTAAAGCCACAAATCGCGGCCTTGAATACACAAATTATGATGAAAATTTGTTGCAAGTCAGCGAAGATGGCATTCTTACTCCGATTTTTTATGGTGAAACTTATGTTACAGTGCGCAGTACAGAAAACAAAACCGCAACAGCAACAAGAAAGATTATCATAACCGACAAATCAGTTCACAAACTTGTTATGAGTGAGTATCCGAGAGATTTGTACGAAGGTGAATCAACACAACTTTCTGTCAGCATTTTTCCAAAAGAGGCGGAAAACAAGTTTATAGAATGGAAAAGTTCCGATGACAGCATTTTGCAAGTTAGTTCAAACGGACTTGTCACTGCGGTCGGAAATGGAAAGGCGATTGTAACTGCAACATCTGTTGACAATCAAGATATCAGTGTAAAGGCGGAAATAACTTGTCATGCCAAACTGAGAGGGCTTGTTTTTGACAAAACTTTGTTTACAACCTCGTTTAAGGAGGCTCAATTCCCTGCTATCAAAACAAATCCAGAAAGTTGCGATGTTTCGTTTGAATACACCTCAAGCAACGACGACATCGCAACCGTTGATCAAAACGGAAAAATTTCGTTTAAAAAAGAGGGTCGCGTAACAATTACGGTCAGAGCAACCGATTTCAAACAAAACACTTTGCAAGCAAGCAAAGAATTTGTTTCTACATATGGATACTACGTTGGCCCGCTTTTTGTGAACAAAGAGATAAATTACAACGACTGCCTTGAAAAAGAATTTTTGCCTTTAAATTTCACCAATCTTGAGGGTGCTGACCGTCAAATAGGCGAAATTGATTGCTATGTTGACAGTGAAAGTATAAGCAACCTCAACGCACAAAAATTGATTTCTTTCGACCAAAAGGAACAAAAATTTAAACTTATTGGAAGTTTTCCAGAATTTAACAGTTTTATTGACGTTGTTGTGCATGCCACAGTTTACGACTTTGAAACTGACGCGTTGAAAACAACTTACGAAGACACTTTTCGTATCACCAAAAAGCCAACGCAAGACAACGTAAAGGTTTTTAATGAAGATCAAGAACTTACTGCCGGTGTTGGAAATGAAAATGAAATTAAGTTCAGCAACATAGGCGAAAAAATTATTCTTTCTTTTGAAAATCCAGATAATCTTGTTGTAAGATATGACACGAGTCCATATGTTATAATTGAAAGACAAAACAATACCATAATTTTGACAAGCAAAGACACTTGTGAAAATCAGAGTGTTTATTTGAGCATCGGCACAAAAACATATATTTTGAAAGTAAGTATAAAAGCAAAAGCCGAAAAACTTGAAGTTTTGTGTGGAGACACGCAGATTGAGGCAAACGAAACATATCAAACGTTGATCGACAAACTTTCCTTTACAATCACTCCAAACCGAGATGATGGAAAAGAGGTTTCAAACGAGCACATCACCTATCAAATAAATGATATGGGTGAGTGGAAAGACACTGAATATGGCAAAGTTACTTTGGACACAGCATCAGTTGAATCCATCACTTTCAAAAGTGATGATGTTTTGCTGTCTTTTCACTTGGAAAAGGTGGACATTGAGGATTTTGGAATAGATTCATCTTTCACAAACGCAAATGCCGAAACAAAACCACTCAAAACGGTGGAAACTGTGAAAGACAGGGCGGATATTTCATACATCTTGCCAAGTGATATTCAAAACAATCTGACAATGAAGATTGTTTTTGAAACTGAAAACTTTTTAGGTGGCTTTGGCAATGATGCCGACTTTGAAAAACTTTTCAGCATAAATCTTGAAGATGTAGAAGGTTTACAGGCAAAATATACATCAAGTGCAAAACAGATTGTGATTTCTTTCAACAAGGAAGCGGAGTTTACTAAAACAATAAGCATGAGTTATGGCAAACATCAGATTGCCATTCAAATTGTCAAAGTAAACCTCCAGGAAATCACATTTGTGAATGATACTTTAAGTTTTGACAGCGCAAAAGATGAGGACATTCACAAAGGCTACCAACAGGTTAGAGTGTTTGCAAAACATAGTTACTATGGAAAAGACGTTGACTATTTCAAAGTTCCACTCAAAGCACTCAGCAGTATTGCCGACGAAACACAAGCATCTCTGGACACAATCAGTTGGACACTTTCTCGCTATGTTGGAAACGATGACATGGGCATTTTGACCTCTCAACTTGGCGACACTGTCACGATCAATGAAAAAAGATACAAAATTGTCAAAGAAGGCAGTGAATATGTTTTGAAAGATGGCGATGTTATAGTATCTGGACAAGGCGGAAAAAATGACCAAGGTTATATCTGGGTTGACGTTTACACCGAACAAGAAGAGGGCTACGCAAGAATTTATTTTGGAAATTTTGGCGGATTGTCTGAGTCCGATGTTTACAACGATTATTTTGGAAATTTTGATGAGCAACAGAATTGGTCGGAACACAAATCTGTCGATAACAAAGGCGGTGGGATTGATATTGAACCATCGAAAAATGCCTATGCTTTCTTAAAAGTAGTGGCTGGAGATGGTGTTGAAGGCGGAAAGAATTGTCACTTTAATTTCAATGTTTTACAAGATGAAACACTTGTGAATGTTTTTGATTCGAACGGATATTATTGTAGCAGCAATATTGTTCTGCATTCCGATCTTTATGGCGAGGGCGAACTCGATGAAAGTGGCGAAAAATTTGATTACGCTACACAAAATGGATTGTTCTTGACTAAGGTTGACGGCCTTGCCAAAACAATGATATATGGCAATGGTTATCAGGTCAATTTTCAAGCAAAAAATGCATCAATGAGCGGTAGTAGCGAAAGCGACGGCATTACGGTCAATAAGGCATATAATACTGTTATAAAATGCTCCAATCCAAACGAAACAATCAGTGCTAGCAATCAAAAAATGGTTCTTAAAATGAATTATGCTTACTATTGCGATTTGTCATACTATTACAAATTTAATCCAATAGGCGGTGCGTTCTACACCAAAAATACAGTTTTTGCATACATACCAAAGGCTGCTATACAATTACCTTACAACGAACCGTTATATGCCGAAAATATTACCATTGTTGAAAGTGGTGTGGCTATCCTTCTTGACAGTGAATCAAAACATGATTCGAAAATTTATTTTAAGGGCAATGTGGAGATTCTTAATTTTGCCAACAAAACAGGACTCGAAAATTTAAATGGATTGATAGGTCTGTTATATCCCGAAATTGCAGGAAATGTTAAAGATTATTTTGAATGGCAAGGTAGCGAGTCTTTCACCGCTAGCAAAAGTTCATATGCTGATAAAAGTATCGATAGGTTGTATGTAAATGTGTTGATATTTGTAATGGGCAATATAAGCGGAAATGTTTTTGTATGGAAAGATGGAGACTATGCAAAAGCAGAACAAGCAACATTGAGTAATGGTGCAAAATTAGTAAATAAAGATCTTGCGTGGAACAGGTGCTATGCATGGACTTATGAAATGTTGGATGAAAATGGTCAACGCTTGGATAACGCAAAAGTATCCGATTCATTATTTGGTTTGACTGTTTCGGCAGATTTAAGTCAGTTGTTTACGGAAAAACGATATATTCGTTTACAATGTGAATACAAAGACGAAGGAGTGAAAAATTTTGAACATATACTGTGGCATATGCAACGAGCATATCGTGACATAAAACTTAAAGGAGTCACCGAAGACCACATCACAAATCTTAAAAAGACGATGCAAGATGTTTCATGGGTGCCATCAGAATAAAAAAAACTAATCTTTTCGTTTCCTTTTATATGAGTTTGTGTTATAATCAAAATACACAAATTATAAAATTTGGAGGATTTTATGGAAAAAAGAGTTAGTTGCAGGGCGATTATTTTTAAAGGCAAAAAAATGGTGTCTATGTATCGGGAAAAGGAGGACAGAAAATTTTACACTTTTCCGGGCGGAGGCTTGGAGGCAGGTGAAACAGAAGAGGATTGTGTTAGGCGGGAGGTTTTTGAGGAGTTTGGACTTGTTGTAAAGCCTGTTAAAAAAGTTTATATCTACGAATCCGAACGAAGCATTGAGCACTTCTTCCTTTGCGACTGGATTAGCGGAAAAGTCGGCGATGGGCGTGGCGAGGAGTTCCAGCCGGATCGCAACAAGGGTATTTACAAGCAAACGACTGTCGAAATTGCCAAAATTCCAAATTTTCCGCTTATGCCACCAGAAGTTGCAGCTGCATTGATTGAAGATTACAACAAAAACGGACCTGCTTTAAGAATTCGGGCAAAAAAAATCAAAGGCAGTTTCAAAAAATAACAAAAAAACGGGGATTTTGCCTCGTTTTTTTTATTTTTTGTCCGATTTAAGTCGTCTGTCTGTGCCAAGCATTTGAATTGTTATTGATGTTTCGCGATCGGCTATTCGTGACCAAATTCGTTCGTCATAATGCTCGCGAATGTCAGCCATATCAAGATTTGTCGTTATCACAGTGGCAAGACCTCGCATTTTGCGTTCGTTTATCACAAGATAAAAATATTCCACAGTCACATTTTTGTAAAGAGGCTCACTGCCTAAATCATCAACAAACAATATTTCGCAATCGATATAATTTTGAATAATTTGCTCGTTTTGTGTTTTGGAAAACTCGCGAAAATCATTGTTCAGGTGAAAAGATGTGACAATTTTTACGACTTTGCCGCGCTTTATCAAATCATTTGCCATGCAGCGCATCAGATGTGTTTTGCCGATGCCTGTTTGACCGGAAAGCAAAACCAAATTTTTTTTGAAATCGCTTGCACACCACTTTTCCATCAAGTCATACACGGGGGCAAGTTGATCGCTCGTTTTTTTGGAGTCGGAAAAATCTTCCAATTTTTCAAAGCCGCTGCCTGCAAGCAAAAGTTTTGAAATCTCTGTTTTCAAGCAACTGCACATTTGTCCATCAACATAGCCTTTGTCCTCGCATTTTTTGCATGCAAAATTTGGTGAAAGATTTTGCACGTTGTATTTTGTTTTCAATAAATCCAATTCTTTTTTCAGTTTTTCTTCCGTTTCACTGAATTGCTTGTGGCCATATGCTTGTTTGCGGGCATTTTCTATCATAATCTTGTTGTAAGCGGAATTGAGTTTTTGATAATCTGGGTCGTTGTACAGCGACTGCATTTTCTCTTCGTACTGCGAAACAGCATTACGGCGTTTTGTTTGCAAAATTGAAAGGGCGAAGTTTATCAATTCTTGTTTCATGTCACACCTCAATCTCGTCTATTGATTGGAAAAGCGCATTCATTTCCTCTTTTGTGTAACTTCTTCCGCCTGAAAAATTGGATTTTTGTGCTTTTGGAGCAACTATTTCTGAGGAATTTTTTGCGTCATTCAAAGTGCGGATATTTTTGTCGTGAAAAGAGGTCAAAATTGTGGAAAGATATTGGACAGGTTGATCCTTTCCAAACGCCAAAGTGCAGGCGTAGTCAATGACGTCTTCAGGCATCTGCCAGACTTCTGTCCAGATGCGAAATTTGTCGCGGTCAAACTGATTGACATTGCGAGAAAGCCCCAAATTTTCCAAAATTTCCTTTATTTTTTTGTCGGTTGAAAGCACGCCATTAAAATACTCGCCAAGCGCTTTTTCACTCAATATGCCAAGTTTTTGCAGTTTTGTTAGCACTTTGTTCATGCCCTCAAGCGTACGTACGCCGGTTTTGAAGCAGTAAGTGGAAATTTCGGTGAGCATTCCTTCCGAAAATCCAAGTGCCAGCCAAGGTAAAATGTAGTTTTCGACCACTGGCTCAAGATTTTCATAGTAAAGTCCCAAACTTTTTACCACTTTTTTGGCAATTTCTTGTGATTTTGCACATTCTTCTTCAAAATTTTGAATGTCTTGCACTTCAAACAACTTGTTTGAATAATATTTTTCAAGTTTTTTGTCTATTGCTTGAAAAACAAAATATTCGCGGAAGTCTTTTCGCTTTTTCACTTCTTTTGCCACAAAAAGCACAACATTTTCGTCAAAACCATACGAAACTATCCATTTTTTGTATAGTTCAAACTCGTCCATACTTAAGGAACGTTTGATTGACAATGCTTTCAAAAGGCTGTCCAAACCAATCTTCAAACTGTCCATTTCAAAAATCTTTTGCTTCACTGCTTCTGCTGTTGTGATTTTTTGACTTGCCCACTCTTTTGCAACTGTAGTTATGTAAGCATAACCAATTTTGTCACTGTTTTTATATTTTACGCAGTAGTCTATTATGTTCAAAAGGGCGTCTTTTTCCATATGTAAACGCTCAATAATGTCATAATATTCGCGATATTCGTTGGGCGTTATCATGCGTCCACGCAAAATTTCTTGTGCTTGAACATTAAAGTTTTCATATTTTTTGGCATTGTATTTTTTGTTGTTTGAAAGCACATCAGTCAGGGGCAAATATCTCACCTCAAACGGAATGACGTTTATGATTTGCACAAGGCCTTGCTCTTGCCAATATGTGAAATATTTTTCAACTTCGTCTTGTGAAAGGTGCAATTCGGTGGCAAAGCGCTCCAAAGTGTTGTCTTTTGCACTGCTGTCTTGACACTTGTAAAGCCCATATAAATAAACCCTCACAGCTTGCGGGTCAGCAAACGGCAAATAGTTTGTCAAAAAAATATTGTCAACTTGTGTGACGTTGTTTGCCAACATGTCAATGGAATATTTGCAAAATGCCATGATTGCCTCCAAAGTTTAAGTTATAATATCACAAATTTTTGGATTTTACAAGTTTTTTTGTGTGAATGTTTGGACACGCAGATGAATATGTTATGTTATGAAAAAAATAAGTTTTGTTATTCTGGGGATCATTTGCCTTTGTTTGCCATTTGTGCTTGTTGGGTGCGGACAAGCAGAACAGAAACTCAACTCTTACAAGATTGACGCCACATTTGATGACCAGCAAAACATACTTGCTTGCTCTCAAACTGTGGAATATGTCAACACAAGCGACAACGCACTGAGTGAAGTGTGTTTCTTTTTGTATGCAAATTCCTTTAATGAAGGCAAAAAAGCAGTGTCAAATTCCTATTTTGACCGTGCATATCCAAGCGGTGAGGCAAGTTTTGGCGGAATTGATATACTTTCTGCAGACGTGAACGGCAATGAGACAGAATTTTATCTTTCGGAAGGTGGCAATATTTTGACTATTACGCTTGACAAGGAGATCTTTCCAAATGAGTGTGTGACGATTGACTTGGAATATGTTGTAAGTTTGGCAAACATTCGTCACCGTCTTGGCGTAGGCAATAACACCATAAATTTTGGCAATTTTTTTCCGATTGCGTGCGTGTATGACAACGGCTTTGTGAAAAACGATTTTTCTATGAGCGGGGACCCGTTTTATAGTGACGTTTCAAACTTTGAAGTGAAAATTGCCTATCCAGACAAATATATTTTTACTTCAACGGGGGAGAGTAATTTGCAAAAACAAAACGAGCAATGTGTGGCAATTTGCAAAGCACAAAAGGTGCGTGATTTTTGCTTTGTCTTGTCTGATAAATTTGAAGTTTTGACACAAGAAGTTTGTGGCATACAGGTCAATTATTTTTACTATGACGATTCTCAGCCACAAGCAAGGCTTGAAACATCTTTGAAAGCAGTTGAAACCTTTTGCGAAATGTTTGGACAGTATCCGTACAAAGTTTTGAATGTCGTCAAGTCAGATTTTTGTTTTGGGGGGATGGAATATCCAAATCTTGTGCTTATTGCTGATGACCTTGCTGACAGTGAAACGGAAGATTACGTGATTGTTCATGAGATTGCTCATCAGTGGTGGTATGGAGTTGTTGGAAACAATGAGTTTGAAAACGCGTGGGTTGATGAGGGGCTGACGGAGTTTTCAACGGCCTTGTTTTTCGAAAAGAATGAACAGTATGGCTTGAATTATGAAACTATTATGCAAAACGCTGCAGAGTCTTACAATAACTTTGTGAAGATTTACAAGGATATCTATGGCGAACTTGATGAGAGTATGAACAGAAAACTTTCACAGTTCCGCACCGAGCCAGAATATGTCAATTGCACTTACACAAAAGGTATGCTTATGTTTGACAGCATAAGAAAAAGCATGAGCGACCGAAAGTTTTTCCAATGTTTGAAGCAATATTTTGAAGATTATGCCTTCAAAAACTCCTCTGCAGAAAAACTTGTGGAAAGTTTTTCAAAAACGGCACACATAAATTTGGAAAAATTTGTTGACGCGTGGCTCGAAGGCAGGGTTGTTCTGGCAAACTAAAAACTTGACAAATCTTTTGAAATGTGATAAAATAACAAAAGAGGTGAAAAATGGAAGAAAAAAGAATGCCATCACGCGGAGAAATGTACAAAATTTACGTTGAAAAATCAAAAGAAGCAAGTTTGAAACAACAACAAAAGGAAATCGAACAGAAGAAAGCCAAACAAAACAAAGAAAAAACAAAATAACGGCATTTTTGCTGTTTTTTTGTTGCTATTTTCATAAAATTATTGAATTTTTATTGCTTGAAATATATATTTGGTTGTAATTTCTTTGTTGTTTAAGGAATGTTGACAACTCTTTCTATTTACTACTATAAAAAATGACCAAATCTGGTCATTTTTTTGTTGTCTTTCTTCTTGTTGTTTCTTTTCCCTTCATGGCAAGTGATTTGTACGTTTCGTGTTTTACTGGTTTTGAATTTATTTGTTTGTGAATTTCTGGAATGGAAATATCGTTCAATTGTTCAAGTTTTTTGAAAATCATATTCAAAAATTTTCTGCGATTTAAAACTTGTGCCACGCGGAAATTTCCTTTGCGCGTGTAGTCTGCTGTCACTTTTCCGGTTTTTGTATCAACCGATATTTTTGCGCGCTTAAATTTGAACAGTCGTGGACTTTCAAGATAAAAAGCCGCAGCCAAATCATTGCAGGCGATACGTGGGTCTTCATAATTTGGCTCCCAGTAAGTTTCGTATGTTTTTGCCATAAAAAGGCCAATGTCGTTGGTGTTTTTTATTCGCTCAACATGTTTTTCTGTAAGATATGCCTCATCTCTGCCAATATTTGAGGGAATCATCACTGTTGGCAAGCCGCTGTCAATCGTCTTTTTGAACGCAGGTGCATCAACTCGAATATTGAAAGAGCAATAATTTGGATTTGCTTTTATGCCGTTTGGAGCGCCACTTTCCATGACAACACGTTTTATAAGTTTTTTGGCATCAGGGTGTTTTGTCAAAAGATGTGCAAGATTTGTATGAGGGGTGATCATAAGGATTGTCACTTGTTTTGGATACTTCTTCAAAATCTCATACATTGCATCGGCACAATCTTTTTGTATTGGCTGAGTTTTTGTTGTTTTTGGAGGTTTGTAACCACCAAGCCCGTCTTTTGTGTGCAAAAAAGTGGCATCTTCGGTTGAATCGGAAAAACGTTGCTCGTATCCAGCAACCACGGGCACATCTTTGTGCATCAAATCAACTATGTGGCACGCATTTCTGACTGCATTTTTCAACATAATGTTTCCGCGCGACACACTGATAAGTTTTATATCGTATTTTGGGTCGTTGAGCAAAAAGCAAAGTGCTGTTGCATCATCGCAACCTGGGTCAACATCTACAATAAGTTTTATCTTTTTCATGCGTTCTCCTTTGGGGTTGTTGGTTTTGCTTTATCATTATATATTTTTTTGAGGTACTTTGTAAAGCAATTCAAAACAAGTTTTGCATAAAATCATTTTGCAAAATTTTGTTGTGTGTGATAATATATCTTTATTGAATGCACAAATTTGGCAAAAATTTTAGGTGGAGAAGAAAATGAATTACGATTTTAAGGCAGTAGAAAAAAAATGGCAAGATATTTGGGAAAAAGAAAAACCTTTCAAGGCAATTGACTTTCATCCAACAAAGCCAAAATTTTATGTCCTTTATGAGTTTTACAACATAAGCGGCAATTTGCATATGGGGCACCTCAAGGGCACTATTCCGGCTGATGCTTTGGCAAGGTACAAAAGATTTCAAGGCTACAATGTTCTTTTTCCGATTGGGGGAGATGCGTTTGGACTTCCGGCTGAAAATGCTGCGATAAAAAAGGGCATAAATCCGCACGACTTTGTCCGTGACGGCATGAAAAGAGTGATACAGCAATCCAAGGCACTTGGACTTTCTTTTGATTACGACAGAACAATATGCACAAGCGATCCACAGTACTATCATTGGACACAATGGATATTTTTGCAACTGTTGAAACATGGCAAGGCTTACAAGAAAAAGGGATATGTAAACTTTTGTCCAAACTGCGAAACGGTGCTTTCAAACGAAGACAGTCAAGGTGGAAAATGCGACCGTTGTGGTGGCGACGTTGTGCAAGAAGAACGTTGGGTTTGGTTTTTGAAAATGAAGGAATATTCCGAAAAGTTGCTTGAAAATGTGGACCGTATCAAAATGTCGGAAAATTTGAAAGACGCACAAAGAAATTGGATTGGAAAAAGTGAAGGAATGCAAGTTTCATTTGACCTTTACAATTCAAAAGACGAAAAATTGGGTCAAATCGAAATTTTTACAACTTGTGTTGAAACAATCTATGGCATAACATTTTTGGTTGTTGCTCCAGAGCATGATTTGATCAAAAAATACGAAAAAGATATAAAAAATATCGGGCAAGTAAAAGAGTATTGCGAAAAAACCACGCACAGAAGCGAATTTGAACGTCTTTCTGACCAAAAACAAAAAACGGGTGTAAGGCTTGACGGGCTTTATGGTGTCAATCCGGTCAACAACAAAAAAGTTCCACTCTACATCGCTGATTTTGTGCTTGGGGGATATGGAACAGGCGCAGTTATGGCAGTTCCTTGTCATGACCAACGTGACTTTGAATTTGCAAAAGAATTTGGCATTGATATGATTCAAGTTATTGAAGGTGATTGCTCTGCCTGTGCTGTGGAAAAGAAAGAATATCTTGAAAAAAACAGCAAAATGCTCAATTCTGCCGAATTTACGGGCTTGAATGTCAAGGAAGCAAAAAATAAGATTGCTGAAAAAATTGTGCAAATGGGTGTAGGCAAAAAAGTTGTCAATTACAAAATGCAAGATTGGTCTTTCAATCGTCAAAGATATTGGGGAGAGCCATTTCCGGTTGTTTTCTGTGACCACTGCGGCACTGTGCCTTTAAATGAAAAAGATTTGCCTTTGATTCTTCCGGAAACAAAGGACTATTTGCCAAACGCCAACGGCGACAGCCCGCTTTCAAAAGTGACCGAATGGGTGAACTGCAAATGTCCAAAATGTGGCAGAGATGCCCATCGCGAAACGGACACAATGCCAAACTGGGCAGGGAGCAGTTGGTATTGGCTTAGATATTGCGACCCTCACAACGACAAAGCACTTGCGGATTTTGAAAAATTGAAATATTGGGGCAGTGTTGACGTTTACACCGGCGGGACAGAGCATATCACTCGCCATGTGCTTTATGCATTTTTCTGGCAAAACTTTTTGTATGAAATTGGTGCAGTTCCGACCCGCGATCCGTTTGTAAGGAAGATGGGCAGTGGATTGATTTTGGACGACACCGGCAAAAAAATGAGCAAAAGTTCAGCAAATGGTGTTTCGCCTGCCGAAGTTATTGAAAAGTATGGCACAGATGCTGCCAGACTTCACGTGCACTTTTTGGGAGGCTACGAAGACAACACACCTTGGACATATGACGGCATCACGGGGATAACTTCCTTCTTGGACAGAGTGTGGACTTTGCAGGACATGGTCAAAGGTGACGATGTGTCCGAGCAGCATAAAATAGAACTCAACAAACTTATCAAAAAAATTGGCGAAGATTTGGAAGATTTGAAACTCAACACCTGCATTTCTGCTTTTATGATTTTTATCAAAAAAATAAGAGAAGATGGTTTTATTACAAGGGCAGAATTGCATGACTTTTTGATACTCTTGAATCCACTTGCACCGCACATCACAAGCGAGATTTTTGAAAGAGTTTTTGCAAGTCAAATACTTGATGAAAAGTGGCCAAAATATGATGAAAGATTTTTGATGGACACAAAAATAAACATTCCTGTGCAAGTGAACGGAAAAGTACGCAAAGTGATAAGCGTGAAGCGAGACATAACGGAACAAGAACTTTTGAAAGAGATTTTCACAAACTACAGTGAGATTTGTTCCGCCGATGAAACCTTGAAAAAAGTTGTTTACGTTCCAAACAAAATAATAAATTTAATTAAATAGAAAGTTTGACCTTTTGTCATGTTTTAGTGAAGAATAAAAAATAAAACTGCAATTCTGCAGTTTTATTTTTTTGTTTAATTATTCGACCTCAGTTTCTTCAGATTTTTTTCTGCGTCCACGTCTTTTTGGCTTTTCTTCTGTTTCGGCTGGCTGCTCTGCAACTTCTTCAGATTTTTTTCTGCGTCCGCGTTTTTTTGGTGCTTCTTCAGGCGCTTCAACAACTTCAACTGCTTCGGCCTCAGCTTCTGCTTGTTTCTTTGCTTTTCTTGCAGCCTTTTTGCTTTCTTTCAAGTCTTCTTTTGCATCAGTGATGTTTTTGTAAACAATGTCAACCATGTTTTTGGCAACAGGAACACTGTCTTCATTTTCAATTTCAACGATTACTGGCTTTTCTTTGATTTTTACATTCTTTTCAGATGCAGAGTAGTTTTTCAATTCTGAACTTCCTGCCATGAAACTGCTTACCAAAGCGCCACGATTGAACTTGAATTGAACAAGTCTCATTCTGCCAACACTTACTGTGACGTGATATTTGGCATCTTTTGTTTTTGTGCCTGCTTGTTCTTGGGCGTATGCCAAAATTTCTTCGTAGGCTTTGTGTGTTTCATATGAAAGTGCTTCAAGTTGTTCTGCAAAAGTTTTCTTTTCTTCTGTTGAGAATACCACACCTTCAACTTTTTCTTCTGATTCTTCAGAAACTTCTTTCTCGTCTTCCACAACTTCTTCTTCGCTTTGTGGGTTGTGTTCGATGAGCATTGGTGCGGATTCACTTTCTTCTTTCACTTCAACGTTTTCGTCTTTTTCTTTGTCAGTGTAGTTGAACGTCAAGGTGATGAGAAGTGCGATCAAAACGTATCCAATTGCAGCAGCAACAGAGATGCCAAGATTTACGAGTGTGTTGTACTGCAAAACGTTTAAGATCAAGTATATCCAGCAGAAAGTTGTCAAAAATGGCAACACAAATGTGACAACAATAAGCATGATTTTGTTGAGTTGTTTGTGCTTTGCGAAGAAGAAAAACGATGCGAGCATGACAATTGTGAACACGATTGCCAAAATGAATGCGGCATATCCTTCACTTGTCAAATTGTTGAAATTAGGACTTAACAACATATTTTTTACCTCCAAAATTATCCATATTCTAACACACTAATTTTTGTTTGTCAATAGTCAATTCAAAAATATTTTCATTTTTTTTGAAATTTTGACAAAAAAATTGCAAAAATCACTATTTTAATATATACTATTGTTGAAATTTAATTATGAAAAAAACAAAAATATTCCTTTTTTGTGCAGGTTTTATGGCTGTTTTTGCAATCATAACCGGATTGTTGTGCTTCTTTTTTGCAAATAAAGGCATTTCGGATGTTCCAAATTTTGTCAAAGTTGAACGAATGTCAAAAGATTGGATTTTGACCACAGAATATCGCTCTGGCTTTGAATATCGCTTTAAGTTGGAGCAAAAAATGAATGGCCAGTTTGTTGAAATTGAAAAAGTTGACAGCAAAACAAACACAATCAATCTTTCCGAAAAAAATATCGACCTTTTTGGCACAGAGTTCAGATTTTCGGCTTGTTACACAAAAGAAAATGTTGCGGGTGACTTTTCCGATACAATTGAATGGTCGCCGGAGGTGATTCTTGACAAAGTTGACTATAGTAGTGTTGTTTTTGACGAGCAAAAACAAACATTATCTTGGAAAAGTGTCAGAAATGCCGACTCTTATGCTTTGACTTTTGTTGACATAAATGGAAAAATAAGCAATTTTGCTTCAAATTCACCAATGTTTTCCACAGCAATACTAAAAGCCGGCGAATTTAAAGTGTATATCTCTGCAAAAAGCACAAATGAAAGATATCTTGACGGTGACATCGGTGACGGCTGGTCAAAAAAGTTGAAAGTAATTCGCAAAAACGAGATTACGGCGGTTCAAAGAGATGCTGACACACTTTACGCAACATGCTCACAAAATGCTACTGTTTTTGAGATTTGGGTTGACGGCAAACTGAAAGGATATTTGGGTTTTGAAAGTTGTCAGGTTGTGCAAGACAAGTTTGTTGTCAAACTTTCGGGTGCAAATGTTTTTTTTGGTGACGATGAAGTCAGAAACGGCCTTGTTTATATAAAATCTTGTGCAACAGATTGTATTCTTGAAAGTGAGTTGTTCCAGATTTTGTAAGTTGTTTTGTTATTATAAATAATATACAAATTGAAAGCGCATTGCATAATTGTTTGCGCTTTTTTTCATAATACAAAAAAAGGAGTGCGAAAAAGTGGACGTTGACAAAACTATCAAAGATTTTAAGAAAAAACTTCATAATTCAGTCGATGTTGCCGACCGCACTCTTGACAAAAATGGTGTCAAGATTGGCTTTATATACTTGAAAAGTATCACGGATAATGCTATTTTTTCGGAAAATATCTTTGAGCCGGTTGCAAGTTTTCAAGGAGAAATTTCTTTTGAGATGCTTAAAAGTTTTGTAAGGCCAAACGATGTTTCGGAAATTGAACAATCGGAAGTGCTTAAGAACATTTTGAAAGGCGGCGTTGTGATTTTTATTTCAAATTCCGAAAAAATTCTCGCGATTGATATCTTGAAATACAACACTCGCGCACCTTCGGAGCCACCAACATCTCCGGTGATTATGGGACCACGTGAGGGATTTACGGAAGACTACAAAACCAATATAACGTTGCTTAGACGTCGCTTTCATGATGAAAATCTTGTGCTTGAAAGTGCATTTGTCGGAAAACAAACAAAAACGCAGATTATTGTGGCATATTTGCATGGTGTTGCTGACAAAAAAGTGATTGCTGAACTGAAAAAACGCCTAAAAAACATCGAAATTGATGGCATTGTGGATAGTTATTATCTGCTTTCTTTGATCACAAGCCGACCAAATTCGTTTTTGAAACAAGTTGGACAATCGGAAAAACCAGACATTGTTGCTGCAAAAATGTTGGAAGGTCGCGTGGCAATCATTGTTGACAATTCTCCTATTGTGCTTACAGTGCCGTTTGTTTTTTTGGAAGATTTGCAAAACTCTAACGATTATTATACAAATTTTACATATTCAACTCTGATACGATTTGTCAGAGTTGCTGCAATAATTTTGGCGGTGCTTGGACCCGGGACTTACATTGCTTTGCAACTATTCCATTACAATATCCTGCCATTTAAGTATCTGATAACCATAGCAGATGCCACTCAACAAGTGCCGTTTACACCATTTATTGAGTTGCTGTTTATTTCACTGCTGTTTCAGGTGTTGTACGAAGTAAGTTTACGTTTGCCAAGTTATTTGGGGCTTGCAACTTCCGTTGTCGGGGCACTTATTTTGGGGGACACAGGCGTCAAAGCAGGCTTGATTTCTCCGCCTGCGGTTATTGTTGTGGCTATTGCCAAAATTGCCCTTTACACAATTCCTGAGCAGGCTTCACAAATCACTTTGCTTCAGTATATTTTTATGATTATCGGAGCATCTCTTGGGCTTTTGGGATTGATAGGCGGAATGATTTATTTTGTGGCATATGCCAACACGGTGGAAAATTTTGGTGCACCATATCTTGCACCTTTGTCTCCATTTATTTTGTCCGACAATAAAGATGGAGTGTTTAAAGTTCCGTTGGACAAGATGAAAAAAATGCCAAAATCTTTCAAAAACATTCCGACAGAGCGTATTGACGAGAAAAGACTTTTAAAAAACGAGGAAAAATCAAATGAGAGTGATTGACAGAAACTTGAATGCTTGGCAAACCGGCATTTTGATTTTTATCCTTTTGTTTGCCAACAAAATTATCGTTCTTCCGTCTTTACTTTTTGAGGGCGCGGGTTTGGAATCTATTTTTATGCTTGTTTTTGTGTTTATGTTTGAAATAGGTTTGATTTGGCTGTTTTATATATTGAAAAAACGATATCCAAACAAAAGTTTTGCTTCCGTGTTGCAAAAACATTTCGGCGAAGGTGTGAAAGTTTTGTTTTTCGCTGCTTTTTGCATATTTTTCCTTTCAAAAGCAGTTTTGTTGTACAATGTTACTTACATTTTTTTCAGAAATCTTATTTACAAAGACACAAGCAATTTTTTGATTTTGTTTTGTTTTTTGCCGATAATAAATCATTTGGCTATTTCAGGCCTAAGAGCACTTGGTCGCACCGCTCAAATGTTTTTTCCTGTAATTGCTGGCATTTTGATTTTTTGTCTTGTTGTTGGAATATTTGGCATTGACAGTAGGCCGCTTTTGTTTTCAAACTCCTTTGAAAGTGTTGTTTTGACAGGATTAAGACATATCGCACCGTTTGGCGATATGATTTTCCTGTTTGCTTTTATGGACAAGATTGAGGTCAAAAAAGGACAATGGAAAGTGATTTTCTCTTTTGCGGGTGCTGCCACGATTTTGATTGTTGCTGTCAACCTTATTTTCATGCTTTCTTACACTTACACGTCTTTCATGCACCCTTATGCCATATTTGAGATTATGAGTTTTGTAAAAGAATTTGGAGGATTAGGACGTATTGATATTATCTCAATGGTGCTTATAATTGTGTTTGCATACTTTCATCTTGCAATTTATCTGAAAACTTTTATGCTTTCCTTTCATCAGATTTTTCCAAAAATAGATAATATATATTCTATTTTGACTTTTGATTTTGTTTTTGTTGTTATTGTGACATTTTTTATCGTCAACCTTGAAACCGCAGTCGTTTACGGCGAGCAGATACTACCTTGGATTGCAATATTTTCTTTTTTGATTTTGCCTGTTTTTGTTTTTGTGGCGCTTTTAAGTGGCAGAAGAAAGAAAAAAACAAAATTTTCTTTGGAGGCGGCTGAATGAGATTTTTCTGCAAACAATTTTTTAAAACGCCGATGTTTTTGGTGTTTGCTGTTATGATTGTGCTGTATGGATTTTCTGCTCTTGCCAAGCCCGCAGAAATAAACCAGTACGCAGTTGTGACGGCGCTTGGAATTGACAAGGCGGAAAATTCTGACAATGGCGAAGGCACTTCCACCGGCGGTGCAGATAGTGTGGCATTCGGAGGGAACATTTTGTCAGACGTTGAAAGTGCACAAGATGAGCAACTTTATGAGGTGACACTTTTGACCTTTATTCCTGTTGCACAGCAAAATTTTACTGAAAAATATAAGGTTGTAAATGGCAAAGGCAGAAGTGTGAGCGAAGCCATTGACCTTGCCGCACTGAATATTGGTCGTGAAATTGGACTTTCACATCTCAAAATAATAGTTTTGAGCCATGAACTTGTTGAAACAGGGCTTTTTAAATTTTTGGATTACTTGTTGAGAAATATTCAAATCTCTTCAAGCACAAAGGTTGTTGCAACTGACGAACCAGCCAAAGAATTTTTGGAAGCGGCTCAAAAATTGGACAACGAAAGTTCTATAAAGGTGGCGGAGCATATAATGTTTAACAGTGACTATATATACTCCACTGAAAGTAGTTTGGAAACCTTTTTTAAGGGCACTTTTGGGCCAACGCATGTCGGTCTCATGGCTTGTCTGTCGGCAAAAGGCAAAGAAGAGCAAACAACACCGACAGCATCAAGTGGCGACGGTGGTTCTTCAGACGGAGGCGGACAAGCACAATCTTCGCCAGATGAGATGATTACGCAATGCCACGTGTATGTTTTTAAAGAAGAAAATCTTGTGACAAAACTTGGCGAGCGCGACATGAAAAGAGTCAATTTCGTTATTGGTGACTACAACAACGGCTCTTTGGTTGTTGAAAATTTTTCTGATGACCATTTTCAAGATGCAAATTTGACATTTGAGATTTTTGATAAATCCATTGGATACAAGATTGTCTATCAAAACGGGATTCCTGTTGTCAACATTGACACAAGTTTGACACTGCGTTTGAGTGAAGTTGAACAAAACACCGGCATTTTGCAAGAAAATGTCGAACTTTTTGTGATCACTCCACAAGCAATAAAGGCAGTTGAAAAGAAAGTGAAAACCTCTATGGCTGAGGGCTTGAATATTATGCGTGAGAATCAGTCAGACATTGCAGATTTTTATACAATACTTCACAACGACAACAGAATTGCTTTTCACAATTTTTTGGATAGTTTGGAAAATCCAGACGACTACTTGGACAGAATTGTGTTTAAACTTTCAGTAAGAATTTATGCCAAATAATGTTGACAGCGACATTTTTCAATTAAAATCAACAAGATGAGGTTAAGATTTTTTTATTTTGACTATTGTTTTGTTGTTTTTATTTTTCTTTTGTGATACAATATCATATATTATGCGAGAAATGCCTTTGGCTTTAAAGGAGTTTTTATGAACGAGAAAAAAAACGGGGGATTTAAAATCGGCTACGTCATCATTCTTTTGGTGGCTGTGCTTTTGATTGCATTTCTTTTTGTTGACTTCGGTGAAAATGGCCGCGAGTTGACTCAAACCGAAGTTTATGAAGTGGTGCAGGGTGAATTTAACGATGGCGAAGAAACAAATTTGCAAGCAACATACATCTTTTATCGCAACGGAACAGGTTATATTTTGGTCGGAAAAGATATCCAACCAAATCAAGTGCCTTCATATTCTGACTATTACTTTAAGTACGATCCAACAGGTGCTGATGGATTTATCAATGATTTACGAGAAATGATAAAACAAAACAATTTGCCGGTTGTTTTGAAATATGCTCCAGCGGGCATCAATGCATGGGATATTATTGTGCCAATTCTTTATGTGGCATTTGCAATTTTTGTCATCTTTTTGTTCTATCGCATGATTGCAGGTGCAAACAAAGGTGCAATGAGTTTTGGCAAAACAAAAGTGAAAACCTATCAGATGTCAAAAGTAAGATTCACTGACATTGCTGGAATGGACGAAGAAAAAGCAGAACTTCAAGAAATTGTTGAATTTTTGAAAAATCCAAAAAAATTTACTGACCTTGGGGCAAGGATTCCAAAAGGAGTTTTGCTTGTCGGAGAGCCTGGCACTGGAAAAACTCTGCTTGCTCGTGCGGTGGCAGGAGAAAGCCGTGTGCCATTTATTTCCATAAGCGGCTCGGACTTTGTTGAAATGTTTGTTGGAGTTGGTGCTTCACGTGTCAGAGACCTTTTTGACCAAGCAAAAAAGAATAAACCTTGCATCGTGTTTATTGATGAAATTGATGCCGTTGGTCGTCAACGTGGTGCCGGACTTGGTGGCGGAAATGATGAAAGAGAGCAAACCTTAAACCAACTTCTTGTTGAAATGGACGGCTTTGAACCAAATGAGGGGATTATTGTTTTGGCGGCAACAAACCGCAGTGACGTTTTGGATCCTGCTCTTATGAGGCCGGGCAGATTTGACAGACAAATCTATGTTCATGTTCCTGATGTGAAAGGCAGAGAGGGAATTTTGCGTATTCATGCCCGAAACAAACCTCTTGATGAAAGTGTTGACTTTACAGTTTTGGCAAGAATCACCACCGGTTTTACAGGTGCGGACATTGAAAATATGCTCAACGAAGCCGCTATTTTGGCAGCACGTGCAAACAGACCAAAAATAATAATGGAAGATATTACAGAAGGCATAAACAAGGTTATAATGGGTCCTCAAAAGAAAAGCCGTGTGCTGACAGAAAAAGAAAGAAAACTTACAGCATATCATGAATCCGGCCACGCAATTCTTGGAAAACTCCTGAAAAACTGCGATGATGTGCAAGAGGTTTCCATTATTCCTCGTGGGCATGCGGGTGGCTATACTTTGCAAAGACCAGAAACAGATGACAGAATGATGACTTTTGGCAAAGCAAACGACTATATCGCAATGTGCATGGGTGGGCGTTTGGCCGAAGAAATTATCTTTAAGGATATTTCAAGCGGTGCCGTTTCCGATATCAAGCAGGCAACAAAAGTTGCTCATGATATGGTGTATGATTGGGGCATGAGCAAAAAGATTGGATTTATGTCGCTCGGTGCAAGCGATATGGTTTTCATCGGCCGTGACTATCAAGCAAAAAATGATTTTTCCGAAAAACTTGCTGCAATGGCTGACGAGGAAATTCAAAATATTTTGGCAACAAATTACAAACGCGGAAAGCAAATTTTGACCGACAACATAGAAATTTTGCATGAAATGGCAAAACTTTTGTTGGCACGTGAGACCATTTACAAAGAAGAAGTTGACATGATTCTTGCCGGCAAGAAGACGGAAGAGATTGTCAAAATCATGGACGAACGTCAAAAACAGCAAAAAATTAAGGAAGAAAAATTGCGTGCTCAAAAAGAATCACGTGAAAAACTTGAAAACTTCCGCAAGAAGATTGAAGATGGTGAAAATTTTGTCAAAATGGGCATAATCACACAAGCTGAACTTGACAATTTGAAAAAGGATTATGCTGAGTTTGAAAAGACTTTGAATGATGAATTGGAAGAAAAGCCAAAGCAATCAAAAGAAAAGCCAGAAACTGCAAAAAAATCACCACAAGAAAAGCCAACAACAAAAAAGACAACAAGCACTCAAAAGCCAAAGACAGCAAAAAAAGAAAACAAAAATGACGAGGAAAACTGATGAAAAAGACTCAAAATCTACAAGTTGACGAAACACAATTGTCAGAAGATGAACTTTATTCAAAAATTCAGACTGAAAAATTGTTAAAAAAGAAAAAAGCGAAGCAAACAGCCACATTTGCCAGCCTTTGCGTTGCAATGGCACTTGCAATAGTTGTGATTGTTTTGGCGGCAGTTCCGGCAAGTTTGAAGCCAAGATTTTTGCAAAATGATATAAGCATTGTCAATATGTACACTTCAGACTCCACTTTTGCAAGTTTTGACAAGCAGGACAGTAGATATCAAACTTTCAAAAAATATCTCAACAAATCATTCAGTCAACCCTATTTGTCCGCCATATTTAGTGGCTCTTTGTTCAGTTTTGATGTTGAAGAAAATGGCACTGAAATCACCGGCAACAATGCCTTGACCACTGCAAGAAAGTATATAAACAGTGGCGATTATTTGGTGAAATTGCGTTTCAACACCACTGAAAACAACAAGTTGCATCTTGTAGAGCAAAATGGCAGGGATTATGTTTCGCAAAAGTTTCAAGGCAGATATTGGAATGGCTCGGGGCTGACTTTTGAAGAAGTTTATATCCAAGTGCAACAAAAGTCTGGAATGCAAGATACAAAAATTTTTGTCATTGCAACATATCCAAGATTTGTCAATGGTCAGCAATCTGGCACAATAAATCGTCTTGTCACAGTGACTGTCAAAGCAGATACAAACGTTTTGTATGAAGCGTGGAATGAAATTGGCGAACAAAATTAAACTTTTTTGAAAAAATTGTGAAAAACTGTTGACTTTCACAATTTTTTTTGCTATTATATCACAGTCAAAAATATCTTCCGAAGACCGCAAGTGCGAAAGCGTAAACACAAAAGTGTGCTTGCCGAGGAAAAGTGTAGCGATTGAATTTTCTTTCTCTGTGGCTTTTCCTTGTCACAGAGATTTTTTGATTACACGCATAATCTTATTAAAAGGAGGCAAAGAAAGATGAGTGCAAATTTTGAGGCTAAAAAACAGGTTGTCGAAGAAATTAAAGAAAAATTTTCCAAGGCAAAAACTATCGCATTTGTGGACTATCGCGGACTTACTGTTGCAGAAGATACTGCTTTGCGTAAAAAATTCCGTGCCGCAGGTTGCGACTACAAAGTTTACAAAAACCGTCTGATGTTGAAAGCACTTTCTGAACTTGGTATCAAATGCCCAGAAAATTACTTTGAAGGGACCACTGCCGTTGCCGTTGGCTTTGAAGACGAAGTTGCTCCAGCCAAAATTGTGGCTGATGCAGTCAAAGAAACCAATAAAATGACAATCAAATTTGGTATTTTAAATGGTGTTTGCGTTGACGCACACGAAATTGAAGAACTTGCAAAACTTCCTTCCAAGGAACAACTTATTGCCAAACTTTTGGGGACACTCAACAACACTGCAACAAGTTTGTGCAGAGTTTTGTCTGCTCCAACAAGGGGCTTGGCTGTTGCTTTGAATGCTATTGCAACAAAGTGAGTTTGAAAGTTGCTTAAAACTGACATTTAAGGCTTGAAAGTGCCTTGCTGTGCAAAACTTTCAATTAAAATTATTTTTAAAGGAGAAAATTAAAATGGCTGATATTAAAAATCTTGTAGAAGAAATCAAAAAATTGACTATCGTTGAAGTTTCAGAACTTGTTAAAGCTCTTGAAGAAGAATTTGGCGTTTCTGCTGCTGCTCCAGTTGCAGTTGCTGCTGCTCCAGTTGCTGGTGCCGCTGCAGGTGCTCCTGCTGCTGAAGAAAAGAGCGAATTCAACATCTTCCTTAAAGACGTTGGTGCAAACAAAATTGCTGTTATCAAAGTTGTAAGAGAAATCACAGGACTTGGACTTTCTGAGGCAAAGGCTATCGTTGATGGCGCACCAAAGATGGTTAAAGAAAATGTTGCTGCTGCTCAAGCAAAAGAATTTGAAGCTAAATTCAAAGAAGCTGGCGCTGTTGTTGAACTTAAATAAGTAATTTTAAAAATAATAAGATTTGCGTAAAAAAATACACTCAAAAATGAGTGTATTTTTTTATTTTGCATGTTTTTTGTACAATAAAAATACACTTTTTATTTTTTGTCGGTCAGAATTTGTTGAATTTTTTTATAGGTATAGTATTTAGGATTTTTTTCGCCGGTCAAGATTGACACATAAATTCTGTCAGGATTTGAAAAATATCTTTGAAAAAAGTTTCTAATATCTGTCGGGGTTATAGAGTTGAAAACTCTTTTTAACCGTTTTTCCTTATTAAAATATTTGTCCTCATATCTGAGATATTCCATCAACATACGATAACCTGCTTCATTCTTTTGATAAGAACGTTCTTTTTTTCGATATTCAACATCTTTTTTAATAAATTCCAAACGGTCTTGTTCATAAAGTTTGCTTCTACGCATTTTTAAGAGTTTTCCGATTTCCTCAATAATTTTGTTGACATTTTCGGAAGAAGACTCAAAATCAAAACACATAAATGGCTCAGGATATAAAAAATTTGTTATCTTTGCACTATATACATATCCTTTATTTCGTAAGGTTTCAAAATAATCTCCACCTTTCAGCGCGTTAAATAAATAATGCAGCATTTCCAAGATTTGTTCGGCTTTCTCATCAATTTTTCCAAGACTAAAAGCAACGCGTCCCAACACTTTTTTAAAAGGAAAAAACTCTATGTTCATGTTTCCTGTGCGGTTACAAGGAAAATCATATGTTTTGTCGACTGTATATTTTGGATTTGATGTCAAATTTTCAACAAACATTTTGTTTGCAAGTCGTTTTGCTTTGTACAAAGAAATATCTCCGACAAAAGATATGTAGAAATTTTGAGATATAAAAGTTTCATCCCGAAACTTTTTGAGGTCTTTGGCTGTTATCTTATCAATTTCTTCTTCACTGCCTAATACCATTGTAGAAAGGTTGTGATTATCACGCTTACATCTTATGAAAGCGGATATGTTTTGGCGGTTTTGGTCATTGTTACGACGTATAAGTTCTTGTTTTATGACACCTTTTTCACTTTCAATATATTTTTTTTCGAATTTTGTGTTTAAAAGCATTTCACTGCATAATCTAAGTGCTGGCAAAAACATTTTGTTTGCACGTGTAAATGTGAAAAAAAGTGATGTCAGACTTGTATATGCATTTTGATTTGAAAAAATTTTGGCTTGCATTTCTGAAAGTTCTTCTTTGTTGTGTTTTTCAGTTTCATTAAAGAGCATATGTTCACAAAAGTGAGCAGTGGGTTCGTTATATTTGTCGCGATTTTTCCCAAACAAAAAACCTGCTGCAACACTTGTGCATCCTGTCTTTTTCTTTTGATATAACATTATTGCTCCATTTTTTAATTTTATCACTTTTTTATTAGACATTATTAACTCCTTTATTTTATCTAAGAATATCACTATTTTTTATAAAAATCAATTATTTCAAATTATAACATTTTCTTTTTTCCTTAGGGATCGGCAAAATTAGTCGTTTTGCGACTTTTTTCTTCGACCGGTTTTTTAGTTGTATTTGCTATCCTTTCAGAAAGGAGAAAAAGCCTATGCAAGTAAAAAGCCGTGTGGCAGGTGGAGTGCTTTATGTACTTCTTTGCGGGGAGTTGGACGAGCATTCAGCAACTTACACCAGAATCACTTTGGACGAAATCTTTGACAAGCCAAATTTCAAAAAAATTATTTTTGACCTTTCCGAACTTTCCTTTATGGACAGTACGGGGATTGGTGTTTTGATTGGCAGATACAAACGTATGAAGGATAAAGACATTCCTATTTTTATCACCAATCCATCAACTCATGCCGAAAAAATATTCAAGATGACCGGACTTTATGACATCATGCCAAAGATTGTTTAGTTTAAAAAGGAGTTTTTTATGAAATATTCAAATTTTATGGAAGTTACTTTCAAGGCGTTATCCGTCAACGAGGGCTTTGCCAGAGTGTGTGTGGCATCTTTTTGCGTGCAACTTAATCCTTCTGTAGACGAAATCACGGACATCAAAACTGCTGTCAGCGAAGCAGTGACAAACTGTGTTGTTCATGCTTATCCAACATCTGTGAAAGGTGATGTGATTTTGCGCTGCGAACTTGAAGGCGACCTTGTGACAATCACTGTGACGGACAAGGGTGTGGGTATTAAAGATATCGAAAAGGCTCGCGAGCCATTTTACACCTCAAAACCATCTGCGGAGCGTTCTGGAATGGGATTTACAGTTATGGAAAGTTTTATGGACGATGTTCAGGTGTTGTCAAATTCTTTCGGAACATGTGTAAAGATGACAAAACGTATTCAAGCCAATGAAAATGAAAAGGTGGGCTGATGCTGGGGCAAGATGAGACTCTGGAACTTATAAAAAAAGCACAAAATGGTGACGAACAAGCCAAAGAAAGACTTGTAAGTGAAAATTCTCCACTCATAAAAAGCGTGATACGTTGGTTTAGGGATAAAGGCGTGGAAAACGATGACCTTTATCAACTTGGCTGCATGGGTTTTTTGAAAGCGATAAACAACTTTGATGTTTCTTATAATGTCAAATTTTCGACCTATGTTGTGCCAATGGTTATCGGCGAAATCAAACGTTTTATGCGTGATGACGGTGCTGTGAAAGTTTCCAGAGCGATAAAAGGGCTAAATCTTAAAATCAACAAATTTGTTGACAATTTTTTCATGCAAAATGGCAGAAAAGCCAGCATCTCGGAGATTTCAAAACATTTCAAAATATCCGAACAGGATGTTGTGATGGCAATGGATAGCGCCAAAATGCCGGTTTCTCTTTACACGCCTTTTGACGATGGCGAGGAAGACGGCTTGACAATCATTGACCGTTTTGATGGTGAACAAAACGAAGATTTTGTTGACAAATTTGCACTCAGAGACTTGATTGAAAAACTTGATGAGCGCGACAAAAAAATCATTTTGATGAGATATTTTTATGATAAGACACAAAGTGAGATAGCCGAAAGGCTTGGTGTTTCGCAGGTGCAAGTTTCTCGCCTTGAAAACAAAATTTTGGACAACCTGCGCAAAAAATTGGAAGGATAAAAATTTCTTTGTTTTTTGTGTTTTTTGTGTTACAATAACAACATGAGTGAAGAAATAAATTTGTTGATAGACACAGACGTATGCAATGAAATTGATGACCAGTTTGCTATTTGTTACGCATTAGCACGCAGGAGTAAACTCAATATTTTGGGATTTACTATTGCACCATTTAAAAATTCTGCAAAGCCAAATCAAACGTTTCGCGATGGACTCATTGACAGTAAAAATGAAGCGAGCCACATTTTAAGAATGTTTGGAATGCCTTATTCACAGGAAAAACCTCTTGTATTTTTGGGATGTGAGGGGTTTATTTCAGATGGCTATAATTCAAGCAATCCTGCTGTTGAAAAAATTATTTCTTTAGCAAAATCGAAAAGTGAGTTTGTTATTTGTTGTTTGGGAACTCTTACAAACATCGCTATGGCGATCAAACTGGAACCAAGTATAGCAAAAAATCTGAACATTGTTTGGCTCGGTACTGGAAATATTCTACTTGAAAGTTTTTCAGATAGAAATTTTGTCAACGACAAGCAAGCTTTCTATGAAGTACTTTCAAGTAAAGCAAAACTCACTATCGTTCCATCAAATTTGGCGAGGGGAGTTGTTACCTCAAAGTATGAGTTTGTTGAAAATACAACAAAAAACAACATTACAGATTTTTTAAAGTCTTTATTTGACCGCTTTGCTTACATTAAGAAAGAAAAAGAAATCAAATCCATCTATGATATCGTGCCAATTGCGTTAATATTGCACAAAAAAAAGTTTACATTGCGTGAAATTGACGCAAAACTTTTAGACAAGGAAAATGTTTTAAATTTGCCGGCGAACAGAAAAATAAACATTGTTGTCGATTTGCCAAAATACTCTTTTGTTTGGCTTGATTTTTTGGATGCTGTAAATTCTGTAAAATGCAAAGGTTATGTTCCTGAAATATTCTTTATATCCGACACTCATTTTGGTCAAGAGAGAAAAATAAGAATAAAAGAAGTGCCGTTTAAGAGTGTAAAGGAGATGAATGAGGAGATTATTCGACGCTGGAATAGTAAAGTGGGGCCAAATGATGTGGTTTATCATCTGGGTGATTTTGGTGATTATAAGATAATTAAAAGACTTAACGGCAAAATCATTCTTATCTGTGGCAACTATGAGAAATATGATTTTAAAAATTTCGAGAAGTTTCGCGAAAAACTTTTAAATTTGGGATTTGCTGAAGTTGTAAAAGACGGCATGTATCTTGACAATAACGTGCTCGGTGAACGGGTTTATCTAACGCATAAGCCAACAAAACACGCAAAAGATTGCTTAACTTTGTTTGGTCATGTACATAGTTTGAAATTGCTGACGAAATATGGTTTTAACGTTTGCTGTGCATATCATTATTTCGCACCAATTTCAGCAGAAAGTGTGAAAAGGTATTTGCAATTTATCAAACTATATGCTGACAAAGATGTTTTTAATTGAATAAGGAAAATGAATTAAGAAAGAAACATGGGTTTACTCGTGGATTTTTCTAAAATAAAACCGCGCAAAAGCGCAGTTTTTTCACATGGTGGGCAGGGATGGATTCGCAATCAGCAAACGTGGAGTTTGCTGATTAAGGCCTGCACAAAAGGACAGGCATGACGGGGCCGACATCGAAACTTCGATGGTTCGCAAATAGAGATAACAAAAAAACGCGCAAAAGCGCAGTTTTTTCACATGGTGGGCAGGGATGGATTCGAACCATCGAAGACATAGTCGACGGATTTACAGTCCGTTGCATTTGGCCGCTCTGCAACCTACCCATAGGGGATTGCTCCACTTAAAAAAAATGGAGCTGGCGAAAGGAATCGAACCTTCAACCTGCTGATTACAAGTCAGCTGCTCTACCATTGAGCCACGCCAGCACTGGTGCCCAAAGGTGGAATCGAACCACCGACACAGGGATTTTCAGTCCCTTGCTCTACCGACTGAGCTATCTGGGCGTAGATTATTTTCGATTCCACCTTTGTTTGGAGTGGTTTGGAATCGAACCACCGACACTCGCTCGCACAAAACTCTTACCGCTTCGTGCTTTGCTTTTGCAAATCACATCCGCTATTGAGTTTTTACTCGCTCTTCCCAAAAAATGATGAACATTTTTCGGGAGCCCTAAGTGTCTCTTGCTCTACCGACTGAGCTATCTGGGCGTAAAAATTGGCGACTCGAATGGGGCTCGAACCCATGACCTCCAGCGTGACAGGCTGGCGTTCTAACCAACTGAACTACCGAGCCAAGTCGTCATATTTGTAAGTATAACCGCAAAACACATTTTTTGCAAGCATTTTCGCCAAAAAATTATTTTTGGTGGGCCTTCACGGACTCGAACCGCGGACCAACCGGTTATGAGCCGGTCGCTCTAACCAACTGAGCTAAAGGCCCAAAAACTTGCCTTTGCAATGGTTTGCTGGTCGGGGTGGAGGGTCTCGAACCCCCGACCTCACGGTCCCAAACCGCGCGCTCTACCAACTGAGCCACACCCCGAAACAACACTTGCTCAACTATTTTACTGCATGGCATATCAAAAGTCAAGAATTTTTGCAAACTTTTTCAAAAAATTGGCGAAACAATACAATTTATGCAATATAAAACTTTTTTGGCTTTGATTAAAATAGTTTTTTGGTGATTTTGTTTGCTACTAAATTTGATTTGATGTACAATAAATAAAAATTGGAGGAAAATTTATGAAAGCAGTCGCTATAGATGGATTTACAGGCAGTGGGAAATCTACTTTGGCAAAAATTCTTGCGGAAAAGTTGAACTTTAAAATTCTTGACACTGGTGCAATTTTCAGAGCAATGGCTTACGGGTTTATGAATTCAAAATATGGCGAATTGACAGAAAAGAATGCTGAAAAATTTATTAAAAAAGCCAAAATAGAAGTCAATTTTCAGCAAGATGGTCAGCACACTTTTGTAAATGGCAAAGATGCAACACCTTTCATTCGCTCGGAAGAGGTCAGCCAAAATGCTTCAAAAATTTCCGTCTTTCCAAAGGTGCGTGAAAAATATCTTGAAATTGCAAAAAAATTTGCTTCGGAATATGATTGTGTTATGGAAGGACGCGACATTGGAACGGTTGTCATTCCAAATGCCGATGTAAAGATTTTTCTTACTGCAGACGAAAAAGTGCGAGCAAAAAGGCGATTTGCTGATGTTAAAATTAAGGATAAAAGTGCAAAATTGTCTGATGTTTTGGCAGATTTGCAACAGCGCGACCTTCGAGACACAACTCGTGCGGTTGCACCGCTTAAACCTTGTGATGACAGCGTTATTGTTGACAATTCCGATATGAATTTGCAAGAAACAGCAGATTTTTGTTTGCAAATTATTAAAGAAAAATTAAATCACAAAAAAGTGACAAATATCACTATTGATGGCTTTGTTTGCAGCGGAAAAAGTACTATTGCAAAAACACTTGCAAAACGTTTGAATTTTAAAGTTTTTGACACGGGTGCTGTTTATCGCGCCATTGCGTGTGCATATGATTATATGGGGCTTGATGAGAAAAAAATCAACGAAAAAAGCATGAAACAGTTTGCAAAACAAATAAACGTCAGCATAAATTTTGTGGACAATGTCCAACACGTGATTGTGAATGGAATTGACCACACTCAAAACTTGCGAACAGAACATACCAGCAGTTTGTCTGCAAAAGTTTCTCCATTTGAATGCATACGCGAAAAAGTACTGAAATTGCAACGTGACTTTGCAGCCGAAAATAATCTTGTTATGGAAGGGCGGGATATTGGAAGTCACGTTTTGCCGAATGCTGATTTCAAGTTTTTCTGCACGGCCGACGAGAACGTGAGGGCAAAAAGACGCTACGAGCAACAGAAAAATCTTGGAAATGACGTCGAGTTTGCTGATGTTTTGCAGGAATTGCGTGAAAGAGACTATGCGGACATACATCGTGAACATGGTGCAATAAAAAAGTTGCCGGAAAGCATCGTTATTGACACCACAAATCAAAGCCTTGAACAAAGTGTCAAATTTTGTTTGGCTGAAATGAAAAAGCGGGGATTTGATTTTAAAGCATAAAATTTTTATATTTTGCCGACATTTGTCGGCTTTCGGGGCGTAGCGCAGGGGTAGCGCGCACGGTTCGGGACCGTGAGGCCGTAAGTTCAAATCTTATCGCCCCGACCAAACAAAAAAAATTGCGCTTAAACTCGGCTTGCTGTCGCAAGCGCTCGGGTGACGCTTATTTTTTTGTTTCACCGCCAAACGAAAACCGCACTACGTTGGCGGTTTTGCGGTGACTTTGAAAGAAGAACTTCGAAGATAATAAATTTAATTTAGAAAAAAATTGCGCTGTTTGCTCATTTTCGCTTTTAAGCGAAAAGTATCGCCTTTACGCTTATTTTTTTGTTTTTGCGCTGGGTTGATGCAATCGTTTTTTTTGAAATTGGTGCTACGATGTTAAAAAAAAAACAGAGGTTTCTCTCTGTTTTTTATCGATTTCTAGGTTTTTCTGAATGAGTTTTTTCTTGTTTTGTCTTCAAGATTGGCTCTGCTTTTTCATATTTGTCTTCTTCGGAAAGTCGCACTTTAACAAGCATTGCCTTTTCTTCCTCAGTGGCAAATTCAAATGCTTTATATTGGCATTGCTGTCTCAATTCTTTTGCCTCTTCACTGCCGTAGTCATTTGTATTTCCATCTTTGTCAAATTGTTTTGCTCTTGCAATAAGTTCAAGACTTACAAGCCTCATTGACTTTTCTTTGCCATTTTCACATTCATCTTTGTTCAGCCAAATATAGTCTTTCTTTCCGAATGTCACAACTGGTGCTTTGCTTGTTGTTTTGACTGTGTCACCTTTTTTCTTGTCCCAAATTTCAGCAGTTCTGGAAACTTTTTTGCAACCTTTGACAAGGTTGCATTCTGGATTGTAGATTATTTGCAAAGCGACGCGCAACCCGGTGTCATAGTTGTAACTGCGGGTCCAGCGCAGGTCGCCGTCAGTGCCTACATACTTCACTCCGTCGGACGAGCCCGGCAACGCAGTGCGGGTGAAGTAGTATCCTGCTTTGTAATCACTGTTTTCAAATGCCAAGTCTTTCTTGGCTTTTGCTGAAAGTGACGCACTTGCAAAAGCAGGGAATTTTGTCATAATTTCTTCCCAATCTGCTTCGCTTGGCAAATTTACATAATTTTCTATTGTTGCCATATTTTTTATCTCCTTTTTTTCATTCAAGCACATTTTAACACGGGGGGGGTGTTTGTCAATAGGTTTTCAAAAATTTTTTAAGTTATTTTTTTGTTTTTGGTTATTTTTCTTCTGAAATTTCACATATTTTTTTGACTTTAAGGTGGCTTTTTTGTTATAGTATCTTTGTATTATAATTTTGCCTATATAACAAATATTGTGGGAGAAAAATATGAAAATTGTGGTTGATGCTTTTGGTGGGGACAATGCACCTGTTGAGATTGTGGAAGGTGCTGTACTTGCCGTTGAAGAAAAGAAAGATTTGCAGGTTGTTTTGACCGGGCGAGAAGATAAAATTAAAGAAATCCTTAATGGTCGCACAGAAAGATTGGAGATTGTTCAGGCAAATGATGTTATTTCCAACGATGATGCTCCAACGCTTGCAATAAGACAAAAAAAAGACAGTTCTTTGGTCAAGGCATTTGACCTTTTGAAAGAAAATGATGATATTGTTGGTTTGGTTTCTGCTGGCAGCACGGGTGCGGTGCTTACGGGTGCAATTTTGAAAATAGGACGAATTAAAGGAATTTCTCGCCCTGCGCTTTGTCCAATTTTGCCAACTATAAAGCCAAACAAAACCGTTATGATTTGTGACAGTGGCGCAAATGTGGATTGCAAAAGCGAGCATCTTTTACATTTTGCAATTATGGCAAGTGCTTATGCTTCTGCAATGACAGGAAATGAAAATCCAAAGGTTGCCCTTTTGAACAACGGTGTTGAAGAACACAAAGGCAACGAACTTTGCAAGGAGACTTATCCGCTTCTCAAAAAACTGCCAATCAATTTTGTCGGAAATATAGAAGCACGCGAAGTTATGTCAGGCGACGTTGATGTTATTGTGACAGATGGTTTTGCTGGCAATGTGCTTTTGAAGAGTGTTGAGGGTGTGGCAAGTGGAATGTCAAAAATGTTGAAGGCTGAAGCAAAAAAGAATGTTTTTTCCATGATTGGCGCCGTTATGATGAAAAAATTTAAGGGCTTAAAGGAAAAAATGGACATAAACAAATATGGCGGGGCACCTTTCTTGGGCTGCAAGAAACTTGTTGTAAAAACTCATGGCAGTGCCAAACGTGAAGTGATAAAAAACACTATTTTGCAGGTTGCAAAGTTGCACGAAAATCATTTGAATGAAAAAATTGAAGAACTTGTGCTTGCTATGACAGAGAAAAGCGAGGCGTAAAATGGCTGTACAAAAAAATAAATCAAATGATTTTTCCAACGAGATTTTTAATGCACTTGGCATCAAAATAAGTGACAAAAAACTTTTGACACGTGCGTTGACTCATCCGTCAAAATCAAAAGAGAATTATCAACGTTTGGAATTTTTGGGCGACAGTATTCTCAATTTTGTGGTCGGTGAATATTTGTTTAAAAATTGTACCAAAAATGAGGGCGAATTGACCGTTTTGCGCGCACATTATGTTTCGGAAGATCATCTGTCAGAATGTTTTGACCAACTGAATCTTTCAAAGTTTGTCATCACGGGCAACAGTCTTAAGGGTGAGATAACGACTGCAATCAAAGGCGATATAATGGAAAGCATAATCGCAGCCATTTATCTTGACAAAGGTTTGGAGGAGGCAAGGCAGTTTATTATTGCAAAACTTGGTCTTGAGGAATTTGCTACTGCACAAGACGACAATTTTAAGTCGCAGTTGCAGGAACTTGTGCAAGCAAACTTTAAGTGCACGATGAAATATGAGACCACCAAGGCAGAAGTTGGCTTTGAGTCAAAATTCTTTTTGGACGAGGATCTTATTGCCACGGGATATGGCAAAGACAAAACCAAGGCGGAACAAAATTGTGCCTTTGTTGCTATAAAAAAATTATTTGAATAAAGTTATGAAAGTATAACAAAAAAAAGGAAATTGACATGTATTTTAAGAAAATCGAAATGATAGGCTTCAAATCTTTTGCGGACAGAACTGTCGTGGAATTTAATGGAGGTTTCACCGCAATTGTAGGGCCTAACGGTTGTGGAAAAAGTAATATTGCAGAGGCTATTCGTTGGGTTTTGGGTGAGCAAAGCGCAAAGAGTTTGCGTGGCGACAATATGCAAGACGTCATTTTTAAAGGCACTGAAAAAAGAAAAAGTTTGTCTTATTGTGAAGTTACACTTACATTTGACAATACCGACAGATTTTTTAATATTGCTTATGACGAACTTTCCATAACAAGAAAACTTTATCGTTCTGGTGAAAGTGAATATTTGATAAACAAAAACACTTGCAGATTGAAAGATATCACCAATTTGCTTTTCGACAGTGGTGTCGGCAAAAATGGATATTCTGTTATTGGTCAGGGCAAAGTTAGTGAAATCGTTGATGAAAAACCTGAAGAACGCCGTGTGATGTTTGAAGAAGCCGCAGGAATTTCAAAATTTAAATCGCGTAAAGACGAAGCCGAACGAAAATTGCAAAACACACGTGACAATCTTGTGAGAATAGATGACATAACATCAGAAATTGAACGTCAAATGGGGCCGCTTAAAAAACAAGCAGAAGATGCCAAAAAATATCTGCAATACAAAGGCGAACTGAAGGATTTGGAGGTCAATGCGTATATTTTCCAATATGAAAACTCAAGTGTGCAAAAAGACCAAATAAAGTCCAAAATGCAGGCGATAGAAGAGGAAATGTTTGCACGCCAAACCGACCTTGACAGACAAAATCAGCAGTACAGCGAGCAGATGGACAAACTCAGTGATTTTGACAAACAGATTGCTTCGCTTCACGACAAAGAACTTCAATTGACTGTTGAACTTGAAAAACAAGAAGGCGAAACCAAGGTTATGCGTGAGCGAATCAATTTTTCTCAGCGAGAAAACGATCGCTTAAACTTGGATATTTCCAACGCACAAACAATAATTGACACTTGTGAAGAACAAGAAAAAAACAAATCAGCAGAAAAAGAGCAGTTGCAAGCCAAACTTTCTTCTTTGAATGCTTCATATAAAGAACTTTCGGACAGACATTTGGCACTTGTTGATGAAATGAGCCTAAGTGAAACGGAGGCCGGGCAATCTCAACAAAAAATCATTGAAACTCTTGGATCTTTGTCTGATGTGAAAAGCAACGTTTCAAGATTGGAAACTGAGAAAAATTTGCTTTTGGAAAGCAAAAAGAATCTTGAAAAAAACATTGCAGAAGTGGACTACAAACTTGAAAATGTTGAAAATTTGAAAAAAACAAGCGAAAGTCAGATTGCTTTGGCAAAATCGGAGTTTGACAAAATAAAAACCGAATTTGAAGAACTTTCCGGTCGTCTTTTTGTCAGCACAAACGAAGTTGCAGAACTTGAAGTTGAACGTGCCAATTTGACAACTCAAATCAAGGTGTTTGAAAATAGAAAAAAATTGCTTAGCGAAATGCAAGCAGAGTTTGAAGGATATGCACCGGCTGTTCGCAAAATATTGAAAGAAAGTGAGAAAAATTCTGCTTTCAGAGAAAAAATGGTGGGCGTTTTGGCGTCTCTTATAAAAGTGCCAACTCAGTTTGAAACAGCCATAGATGTTGCTCTTGGAGCCGCTGTGCAAAATATTGTAACTTTCAACGAAGACGGTGCAAAAGAACTTATTTCCTATCTTAAACAAAACCAATTTGGCCGTGCAACATTTTTGCCAATCTCAAGTATGAAAAGGCGAGACCTTGACGAGCGTCTTGTCAGTGGCAGAAAGGGTGTGTTTGGTGTTGCAAGCAAACTTATTGAATACGACCGCAAAATTGACAATGTTATCAGCAATCTTCTGGGCGGAACGGTGGTTGTTGACAACATGAACACTGCTGTAAGTTTGGCACGTGACAACAAGTTTTCTTTCAAAATTGTCACACTTGAGGGTGATGTTGTCAGCACTCAAGGTTCATTGACGGGCGGCAGCAAAAAAGCCGAAGCGGTCAATCTGATTTCTCGTCAAAGAGAGATTGAAACGCTGTCAAATCAACTTGAAGAAATGCAGCTTAAGGAAGTTGAATTGCGCAGAAAAGTTGATTATCTTAAAGCCGATTTGGAAGGCTCGAAGAAAAACGAAAACATTTTGCAAGGACAGAAAAATGACCTTGATGTGAAACTTGCCAAGGAGCAAGAAAAACTTGATGCGATACTGAAGGATATTGCCGAACTTTCTGACGAAAAGAAAGCCTTTGAAATGGAAAAAACTTCGGTCGAAAATAAGTTGAGATTGATTGATGGAGAACTTGCACAAGTAAACTTGATGCAGAACGCTCTTTCTGGAAACAAGGAAGATGCGGACATATTGGTGAAACAGCGACAGGAACGATACAACAAAGTCCGCACAGAACGTGATCAAATTGTTTCAAACATGACATCTGTCAAGGTGGAAATTGCTTCCTGTGAAGAAAAATTGCATGCACTTCAAGATGAACTTGACAGAATGATTTTGGAAAAAGACAAACAAATTTCAAACATAGAAACTCTGAAAGTTCATTTGGCAGAAAATGAAAAGTTTATTGCAAATGCTGAAGAAATGATAAAAATTCAAATAGAAAAGGCTGCACCTTCGCTTGCAAAAGACAACTTGACAAAAATAAGAAAAGAAAGAGAAAATCTTGAAAACAGCAAAATTTCTGTATCTTCCGCAATTAAAAAACTTGACGAAGACAAAACCGCAACGATGGAAGAACTTTCAAAAATCAATGATCGCAAATTCCGAGAGGAAGCAAACTTGCAACGTGTGGACACTGAACTTGAATCAATGCAGGAACGTATTTATGAGGAATATAGTTTGACATATCAAGGTTGCTTGGAGTTTAGAAGACCAGATTTTGATATCAAAGAGGCTTCTATTGCCATTTCAAAACTCAAAAAAGATATTTCTGCTCTTGGATATGTCAATGTTCATGCAATAGAAGACGTAAAAACACTTCTTGACAGATATGAGGACATGACAACTCAGGCCGAAGATTTGCGCAAGGCGGAAAGTGATTTGGTGAAAATTATCAAAGACCTTTCCACTGAAATGCTTGACAAGTTCAACACTGAATTTCAGCGTATTAACGACAGTTTTAAGGTTGTGTTCCGAGAATTGTTTGGTGGCGGAAACGCGCGTTTGGAACTTACAGAAGCAGAAGATCCACTTGAAGCGGGCGTGGAGATTATGGTTCAACTTCCTGGCAAGGCAGCAAACAAACTTTCACTTTTGTCTGGTGGAGAAAAAACCTTGACCGCCATCGCACTTTTGTTTGCTATTCTTCGATTGAAGCCTCTGCCATTTTCGCTTTTGGACGAAATTGAAGCGGCTCTTGATGATGCAAACATCGAAAGATTTGCGTTGTATCTGAAAAGATTGTCAGAAACGACTCAGTTTATTGTTATTACACACCGAAAGCCAACCATGGAACTTTCGGACAGCTTGTACGGGGTGACAATGGAGGAAAAAGGTGTATCTAAGATTGTTTCTGTAAAACTTTCTGATGCGATAAAACAATCTGATGAAAGTAATGTTGAATCAAACGAATCTGTGGAAGTTTGATAAGGAAGGTGAACAATGGGTCTTTTTAAAAAAATTGGCAATGCTCTTAAAAAAACTAAAGATGCTTTCAATCGCAAAATTGATGCCCTGCTGAGTCATGGAGAAGTTGATGATGAACTTTATGATGACCTTACGGACATACTTATTTCTTGCGATATTGGTGTGAAAACATCCATTGAAATTGTGGAAGAATTAAGGGACGAATGTCACAAACGAAAAATTCGTAAAGCGGAAGAAGTTCGCTTTGTTCTCAAAGAAACAATTGAGAAACTTTTGAGTGAGGCACCGGCAATAGATATTGAGTATCCTGCCGTGATAACCATTATTGGCGTCAATGGTGTTGGCAAAACCACAACAATAGGAAAACTTGCACAGTTTTTTAAAAATCAAAAAAAGAGCGTGACATTGGTTGCAGGCGACACCTTTCGTGCTGCTGCATCTTCTCAACTTTCTGAATGGGCGGACAGGACAAAAACTCGCATAGTGAAGCACACAGAAGGCGCTGATGCTGGCGCAGTTGTGTTTGATGGAATTTCAAGTGCAAAAGCAAACAACACAGATGTGCTTTTGGTGGACACTGCGGGGCGACTTCACACCAAAACAAACCTTATGGCAGAATTGAAAAAAATTGAGAAAATTATACAAAAAGAGTATGAAAACGCTCACAAATATAATTTTATAGTTTTGGACGCTACAACCGGTCAAAATGCACTTTCGCAAATCAATGCATTTGCAGAATATTGCGCCATTGATGGAATTGTGCTTACAAAACTTGATGGCACTGCCAAAGGTGGTGTCATTATTGCCATTGAAAAAGAGTATAAATTGCCGGTTGTGTTTGTTGGCACAGGCGAAAAGGTGGAAGACCTTGACAAATTTAATGTGAAAGAATTTGTTGATGAATTGTTTTAAACACAAAATATGGTGTAGTATGTGATGCATAATACACCATATTTTGTTTACGTAAAAATAATTTAACTTTTTGATTTTACAATCTTTTTGTAAAATCTTTTTTATTTTTTTGTTTGCTGCTTTTAAAATTGGACAAGATCACAGTCAAAATCTGACAAAAACCGACATATAAATGCAAAGTAGGAGTTTGTATGGTTTTTGAAAGTTTTGCATATTTTTTTAGTCGAATTTGTTTGTTTACAAACTATGTCAACACGGCTCAAGGTTTTCCTAAACCTTTGACTTTGGAGGAAGAAAAGGCAGAATTTGAAAAGATGAAAATGGGCGACAAAAAGGCACGAGAAAAACTTATCAGTCACAATCTGCGTCTTGTGGCACACATCGTCAAAAAATATACAAATTCTTTGGAAGCAGATGATTTGCTTTCTGTTGGAACAATTGGACTTATAAAGGCAATTGACACTTTTGATTATGGAAAAAAAGTTCAACTTTCAACCTATGCGGCGCGTTGCATAAACAACGAAATTTTGATGCTTATTCGTGCCAACAAAAAGCACAAAAATGTTGTGTCAATCAACACTCTTACAAGTGGCAATGATGACGACAAAGATTTGGAACTTAAAGATGTTTTGGCAAGTGATGATGAGGAAGTTTTTGTTCAGGTTGAACAGAATTTGACTATGCAAAAAGTTAAGCGAATAATTTCAGAAAAACTTAATGACCGCGAACAAACTGTGATAAAACTTCGCTATGGCATTGACTGTCCAAAGGCTTTGACGCAAAAGGAAGTTTCACAAAAACTTGGCATTTCTCGTTCGTATATTTCAAGGATTGAGAACAAGATTTTGGATACAATCCGAAATGAAATCGATAACTGATGGTTTTAATTAAAAATTTTTAAATTTTAATGCAAAACACTTGACAGTATTATTTATAAAAATTTAAAATGAAATTGAAAGATAAAAGTTTCTTGTAATTTCATAAATTTCACCATATTTTCGGCACTTTTTTGTTGAAAGTCGTTTTTTTGGTGAACTTGTGAACTAAATTGTTTGTTTGGGGTGACAAATGGAAAAGTCTGCTTTTTACGACATTGTTGAAGAATTGATTGTTCCGCTGTTTACAGGTTCTTATCTTGATGGCGAAACCGAGTCAACTCCTCGTGACTTGGAGGTGGCACTTGGTGGCGGAAATTCTGTCCTTTTGAAACCTACAAAATCTGACAATTATCGTTTGATCTTAAAACGTGGGCAGGCATTTAAGTCGTTTGAACTGAGCCTTATGCGTGCCATAATAAAAGAACTTAATGAAATATCTCACATGGATATTTCAGACAGCATGTATTTGCAACAACTCAACAGCATCGCAATTGAAAAAGCCCTTATTGCCAGCATCACCGACACAGGCACAGAAACAATTTTGGGAATAATAAATGGCTTGGAGTCGTGGTCTTCAAGGACTTATGAAGGCAACACCGTTCAACTTGGCATTCTTGTCAATCTTGGTGTTTCGGGCGACACAAAAAATCAAGTTTCTTACAAAGATATCTTGACAGAAAACTTTTTTGCACTCTTTTCTGATGGAAATAATTCATTTATAGAATTTGATTTTAATGGAAATTTGCTTGGACATGTCAACATTCGAAAAGTAAAATATGTTCCAACAATTTCTCCAAGAATATACGACCATGTTGCAAGAGTTTGCGGTGACAAGCGCGTTGGAATAGTTTTGACCATAAAAGGTGATATTTTGGTGTTTTTTGCTCATCAACTTATTTTTGCAAAAAGAAATGGCCGCTGGGGAGTTTATTCGCACGAAGAAATTATTCGACTTTTGCAAAACAATGTTTCCTACACAGCAAAAGAAATTCGTCGAGCACTTTACAACACTGCTTTGGATTGCTCTTTTGCTTACAAGGGTGCTTGCATTGTGTATATAAACAAGGACAAAACGCTTGACGCATTGAATCACATCGATGCCGGGGATATTGTTTCAAAAGAGCATTTTGAAATGAAAAAACAACTTGAACTTGACGAAGCGGAAAAACTTTACAATCTTGGGAACGCAAAAGAAATTATTGAACGTTTCAGTTTGGAATACGAACCGTTTTTGAATGACAATGGCTATACAAAAACCATGGCAATAAGAAAAGTGCTTGCCGGCAAAAAGTTGCAAGAGATTGACAGAAAACTTATCGAAGAAATGACGTCTGTTGATGGCGCAACAATCATCGACTATGACGGCACTGTGGTTGCTGTTGGTGCAATTATCAAAATTGAGGCTGGCAGCATGGGTGGAGGTCGTTTGGCGGCAGCCACCACTATGGCAAAATATGGCACAGCCATAAAAGTGTCGCAAGACGGGATAATGACGGGATTTTCGGCAGACAAACGCGGGGAAGTTAAGCAAATATTCGATATATAAAAGTCAATCAACAATGGGTTGACTTTTTTTTATTGTTGTGATATAATACACCTTGTCAGTTGGCCAGATGGTCGCTGTGCGGTTGTGATGGCCGCAGAGAGGAAAGTCCGAGCATCAAAAGAACAGAGTGCTGGTTAACGGCCAGTGGAGGCGACTTCAAGGACAGTGCAACAGAAATAGACTGCCTTTTTCAACAAAAGGTGATGGTGGAAAGGTGAGGCAAGAGCTCACCGGGTGAAAGGTGACTTTCATCGCTCTGTAAACCCCACTCGATGCAAGGTTAAGTTTGGACAAATGTGCGTTCTTTCACGTTCAACAAAAGCACCGCTGGAACTTGTTGGCAACAACAAGTCTGGATAGATGACCATCTAAAACAGAACTCGGCTTACAGACCAAGTGACATAAAATCCGCCTTGTGCGGCTTTTTTCTTTTTCACACTTGCAGCCTTTAAGTCATATATATTAAAAGATTTAAGAGGAAGTATGAAAGAAAAATTTTTAATTATTTATGGCGGAAAAAGTGTGGAGCATGACATTTCTGTCATCACAGCGCTTCAAGTGATGAGAAATTTGCCGGACGGATATGATTTTTTGCCTGTTTACATCGACCGTGACGGAATTTGGTGGACAGCAGAAAATTTGAACGAAATAAACATTTATGATAATTTCCATAAACATGCCAAAAAGCCAACTCAAGTGACATTCTCTGTCGGAGAAAATTTGCTGTTGTTGAAAAGACACAAAAAATTTTTGCCATATGTGAAAGTTAAGGCTGTTTTGAACTGTTGTCATGGTGCAACAGGTGAAGATGGCTGCCTTGCAGGGCTGTTGAATTGCTGTTTTGTGCCTTACACATCTTGCGATGTTGTTTCGTCTGCACTTTGCATGGACAAAGCAGTGATGAAGGATATATTAAAGGCCAACAAAATTTCATCTGCATCATATCTTGTTTTAAAATATCAGCAATATGATATTGAAAACGTTTTAAAGAAAGTAAAATTTCCCGTTATTGTCAAGCCAAGCACACTTGGAAGTTCTATTGGCATAACAGTATGCAAAAACAAAAAACAATTTGTCGAGGCGCTTGACCTTGCCTTTTCGTTTGACCATAAAGTTTTGGTGGAAAAATTGGTGGAAAATCTCCGCGAGTTCAACTGTGCTTGCTTTATGCTTAAGGAACATCTTTTCACTTCATTCGTCAACGAAGTGACCAACAAAGGGGAAATATATTCTTTTGAAGACAAATATTTGGCAAGTGAAACAAACTCTCACGAGGCAGAAAAGAATCTTGCAAAAAAAATTAAAATGCTGACCGAAAAGATTTACAATCTGTTTGACTGTTCGGGTGTTGTGCGAGTTGACTTTTTGTATGATGAAAAAGAAAAAGTGCTTTATGTAAATGAGATAAACTCAATTCCGGGCTCTTTGGGATTTTATCTTTTTAAAGATTTGCCTTTCAAGGAACTTGTTTGTGGAATTATAGACCAGACATTGCTTAAAGAACAGGAAGAAAAAAAACTTGTCAAAACATTTCCTAGCCAAGCGCTCAAAATCTTTCAGTCTGCTTCTTGCCACACAAAAAAATAGAGATGCATGTTTTGTCTAATTTGGACTTATTTTGGCGGCGTAACAAAATCTTGTAATCTGTTGAAGTAGAATGGTGTAAGGAGATTTTCTATGATTTTGAAAAACCTTTTGCAAAATATTGATGACGAAAGATTTGAAAACCTTGAAATTTCTGGCATAAGTCATGACAGTCGGACTGTCAAGAAAGGCGATTTGTACTTTTGTTTCACCACCGAGCAAACTGAGTGTGAAAGGCGGTGCCAAGAGGCTTTGGAAAAAGGAGCAAAAGCGGTTGTCACTGAGGTCAAACTTCCATTTTCAAATAGTATAACAGTCAAGGACGTGCGACACGATTTTGCTTTGTCATGTAAAAATTTTTATGACCGTGCATGCGAGCGTTTGACTATGATTGGTGTCACCGGCACAAACGGAAAAACAACCACTGTGCGAATTGTTGCTGAAATGCTGAATCGAAGTGGCAGAAAAGCAGGTGTGATAGGAACAAGCGGAGTGTTTTATAACGGCAAACATTTTGAAAGCCCTCTCACAACTCCTGATGCTGATTTTTTGCATAAAACATTCAAAGATATGCTTGGTGATGGCATTGAATATGTTGTCATGGAGATTTCGGCTCATGCAATAGAGCAGAAAAGAATTGATGGCATAATTTTTGACACCGCAGTTTTGACCAACATAACTCAAGATCATTTGGATTATTTTAAAACATTCGAAAATTACAAAAACACAAAACTAAGTTTTTTTGATAAGGACCATATAAAAAAGGCAATTATTTGTGGAGATGATGAATTTGCAAAAGAGGTCTTAAATTGCATAGATATGCCTGTGCAAACTTACGGCATTCAAAATCCTTGCGATGTGTTTGCTATGAATGTTTTTTGCAGCATAAATGGAAGTAAATTTTTGGTGAATTTAAATGACGAAAGCATTTTGGATATAAAAACAAATCTTATTGGAAAGTATAATGTTTACAACGCCTTGGCAGGACTGTGTGTTTGCAAACAACTTGGACTTGATGATATGGAACTTGCAAATGGTCTAAATTTTTTAGAGCCGGTTGAAGGCCGTTTCACTGTGGCTTGCGTTGATGGAAAATATATAGTGATTGATTATGCTCATACTCCAGATGGGCTTGAAAATGTTTTGACTTCTGCAAAATCACTGACGGACAAAAAGGTGCACCTTGTTTTTGGATGCGGTGGAAATCGCGACAAGGACAAAAGGCACAAGATGGGGCAAATTGCTGAGCAGATTGCGGATAGTGTGTGCTTGACCAATGACAATCCTCGCACAGAAAACCCAGAAGAAATAATTGCCGACATAGAAAGCGGCATGCAAAAGCCTCATTATGTCCAGCCAGACCGCACAAAAGCAATAAAAATGATGGTTGAAAAAGCGGAAGAGGGTGATATTGTTATTATTGCGGGAAAGGGAGCAGAAAAGTATCAAGAATTCGGCGATACAAAAATACCATACAATGATTTTGAGACAGTCTATCAACTTTTTCAGGACAAAAACTCCACAAAAAACAGAGGTAAACAGATATGATAGTCAAATATATAGTTTGCGCACTGCTGTGCTTGATCTTTGCAACGGCGATTTCTCCAATTGTGCTTTGTTTGTGCAAAAAACTGAAAGCCTCGCAAAGCATTTTGCATTATGTGGACAAGCATGCATCAAAAGAAGGAACTCCAACAATGGGAGGCATCATCTTCCTTTTGGCGCTGCTCCTTTCCGCTTGCTTTTTGTTTGAAAGGGACACTTTTCTTGCAGTTTTTGCTGTGGCAGTGACCTTTGCATATGCATTACTTGGCTTTTTGGACGATTTTTTGAAAGTACATTTTCATCACAACGAGGGGCTTAAACCTTATCAAAAAATTGTTGGACAAGTTGGCATAGCCCTTATTGTGGCTGTTTTTGTTTATTTGTCTGGGAGGACAAGCCTGACACTTTTCAACTTGACTTTTGACATAAGTTGGGGAGTTATTCCGCTTGTTGTGCTGGTGCTTGTGGCAACTGCAAACAGTGTCAATCTCACCGACGGACTCGACGGTTTGGCAGGTGGGGTAAGTTTTGTTTACGTTTTGGTGTTTGGGGTGATTTTGGCACTGATTGGCGGCGCTGAACATTTGGAAATTTCCAATCTTGCAATGCTTTGTTTTGGACTTTGCGGAGGGATTCTTGGTTTTTTGATGTTCAACTGCTTTCCAGCAAAAATTTTTATGGGCGACACAGGCTCGTTGGGGCTTGGGGGCTTTATTGGAGTGGTCGCATGCCTTAGTGGGCTGGAACTTTTGATTCCAATCATGGGAATTATGTTTGTTTTGTCCGCACTTTCGGACATAATACAAGTTTTTTATTACAAACGCACAAAAAAGCGTGTGTTTTTGATGGCGCCATTGCATCATCATTTTGAGCAAAAGGGAGTGCATGAAAACCGGATTGTCACCGTATATATAGTACTGACGGTGGTGGCATGCCTATGCGTTTTGGCGGGGGTCGTGGCTGCTGTCATTTGAAGGTGGCTTAATGAAACTTAAAAACAAGCATGTTTTGGTGTATGGTCTTGGCGACAGTGGTCGCGCGGCAATAAAACTTTTGAAAAATCTTGGTGCACATGTCAGTTTTTATGATGACAATGTCAAGTTTTTTGATTATATAGGCTTTGAACGAGAGCCAAAGAAAAAATGGGATTTGGTGGTAATCAGTCCGGGCATAAAGTGTCTTGGAAACACCCTCTTTGAATGGTTTTTGAGCGAAAAAGTGCCTGTGATTAGCGAACTTGACCTCGCATATCTTTGCAGCAAAGGAAAAATTATTGCCATCACTGGCACAAACGGAAAAACAACTGTCAGTATGCTTGTTTATCACATTCTGAAAGCCTCTAAAATAAACAGTTTTTTATGTGGAAATATTGGTTTGCCTTTTTCTGCTGTGTGCGAAAAAACGACAAAAAACAGTGTGACAGTTTGTGAAGTCTCCAATTTTCAACTTGAAACAAGCAAGTTTTTTCGTGCAGATGTTTCCACAATCTTGAATGTCAAGCCTGACCATTTGGATAGACATGGCAGTTTTGAGGAATATTTAAATGCCAAGTGCAAGATTGCGCAAAACATGAGACGTGGCGACATTTTGGTGCTAAACTTGGACGATGACGTAACAAAGAAATTGCAACTTCACAAAAAGCAACGATATTTTTCTAAAAATGCCTTAAAAAAAGGCACTTCTGTTTGGAAAAATCAGATATACTCTGGTCGAAGAAAAATAATCAGCGTCAGTGATATTTCCTTGAAAGGTGAAAAAAATCTTGAAAATGTGCTTGCCAGCGTGGCAGTGACAATGCCGTTTAAAATAAGCAATGATGCATATTACACGGCAATCAAAAATTTTGTCCCGGCAAATCACAGAATGGAAAATATCGGAAAGGTTTTTGGCGTCAATTTTGTTGATGACAGCAAGGCGACAAATGTGGCGTCTGTGATTGCTTGTATGCAGGCATACAACGACAAAAATGTTTGGCTTCTTATGGGAGGTCAAGGCAAAGAGATAGATTATGACGACCTTTTTAAGATAGGCTTTGAAATAAAAATGGTTGTTTGCTTTGGAGAAGATCGCGAAAATATATCAAAAAGTGCGCAAAAGTTTGCATATAAAACTCAAAGTTTCGAAAAATTTCAAAGCGCTGTGGAATATTGCATGAAAAACGCAAAAGAAGATGACTATGTGATTTTGTCGCCAGGTTGTGCAAGTTTTGACGAGTTTTCAAGTTATGCTGAACGAGGTGAGGTTTTCAAGAAGATAGTTTTAGGAAAAATAAATAGCTAATTGCCGGAGGAAGTATGCAAAAAGCAAAAACAAAACAAAATTGGACAAGCAAAATCACGCAACCGTTTGCAAATTCAAAGAAATGCCATACATTTTCCAAAACAGAGTGGCTTGTGATTTTTCTCGTCTTGTTTTTGGTTGGCTTTGGCTGCGTTATGGTCTACAGCGCAAGCAGTTATTCCGCTGCGTACAGATACGGAAATGAGTATTTTTTCCTATTTAAGCAACTTTTTGGTGTGGCACTTGGACTTTTTGGCATGTTTTTTCTGGCATTTGTGGACTATCATATCTTAAAACGATTCAAGTGGTGGGTGCTTGGCGCAAGCGTGCTTTTGCTTGTTTTGGTATTTGTTCCGGGCTTTGGAGTGCAAAGTTATGGTGCAAATAGGTGGGTGAATTTGCTGGGTGTTTCTGTGCAACCTTCCGAACTTGCAAAATTTGCTTTGATTTTGTTTTTGGCATGCTATTTGTCAGAAAGTCATGACAAAATAAAAACTTTTAAGGGGCTTTTGGTACCTCTTGCGGTTGCAGGCATGCTTTGTCTTTTGGTGATAATTGAGCCGTCAATGAGTGTGACAATGTGTCTTGCCTGTGTGACGTTTTTGATGCTTGTGATTGGTGGCATGAGCAAAAAACACACACTTATGTTTTCTTGTGTTGGAGTGGCAGCAATTCCGCTCTTAATTTTGGCAGAGCCATATAGACTGAAACGTTTGTTTGCCTTTCTTGACCCCTGGGCAACACCTCAGGGCGAGGGGTTTCAACTGATTCAATCTTTGTACAGTCTTGGCAATGGAGGTTGGTTTGGTGTTGGACTTTTCAATTCCAGACAAAAATTTTTGTTTTTGCCATTTGCGGAAAGTGACTTTATTTTTTCCATAATAGGTGAAGAACTTGGCTTTCTTGGTTGCCTTTTGATCATGGGATTGTTTTTTGCCCTTGTGTTTTGTTTGTTTAAAATTGGACTTAATGCAAAAGATCGTTTTGGCTGTTTGCTTGCTTGTGGAGTTGGAATTGTCATCGCAGTGCAAACACTTCTTAATATTGCAGTTGTTTCGGGCAGCATTCCGCCAACAGGACTCCCTTTGCCATTTATATCCAGCGGTGGAACATCTGTCGCAGTGTTTATGGCGGGTGTTGGAGTTGCCCTTAGTGTCAGTCGTCACAGCAGGCGCGAAAAAATAAAATAAAAATAATTAAAAAATAAAAAAATAAATAAAAAATTCCTGTAAAAAACATTTTCTTGAATTTTTATTGGATTTTTTAAAAATAAAAAAATATAAAAAATAAAAAAATCTATTCATTCGATAAAATCTGACAAAAAATTGTGCGTAAAAAACAAAAAAAGACCATTATTGGTCATTTTTTTAATTTTAATAATAATTTTTTTTGCTCTTGCGTAACGCGATAACTTTCATTTGCTTTTGAAATGGATTTATTTTTTATAAATTCGTTTTTGCAAGTTTCAATTTCGGCTTTTCCTGCTTCAAAATTTGTCGCACAAACTTCAGCATAAAGCCATGCAATTGCCATTTTGACATAGTAGGCATCATTTGACACTTTTCTTACGTTTTGCAACAAGTCCAAAAGTTTTTCTGTTTTGATAAAGTATCTCATAAGTCCAACTATGCCAACTCTGACATAAAATTCTCGTGGGTCGTTAAGCAATTTTGTGAAAAATTTGTATGATTTGTCTCCGTTCAACTTTTTCATTGCACACACAACGCTGTCACATGTGCACCAATTGTCAAAGTACGGGAGTAAGTTGCTCAGATACTCAAGTTGTTCCGCCTCGCTTTCAATTTCGCTTGCCGCAAAACCATACAACAAAATTTCCTCATGTGTGAGGTTGGATTTTTGCAAATCGATGTATTCCGGCTCCAACTGTTTGGCAAATTTGCGTAAGGTTGGAATTTGCACTCCAAGAATTTGATATTGCGTGAAAATAAACTTTCGGTTGAAGTTTGCATAACCAAAATCAGAGTTTTCTTTTAAAAATTTTGTGATGTTGACCATATTTACCTAATTTTTGAAAATATCGTGCTTTAAAAGATAATCCGAAAAATCCTTAAATAATTCATCAAAATTTGAATTTTCCTTATGAAAATCAATCCATAACTCTGCGAGATTATCTTTTTTATATTTTGGTTTTTTCAACATTTCTTTAGGCTCTTTCCCTGCACGAGAGATATCATTGTGACCCATTTGCTCGTGATATTTTACTTGAAAATTACATTCAAATTTGTCTATTTGATATGCAAAGATAGATTCTGGAGTTTTTCTTTGGTCAAATTCTAGAATTAATTTTTCGATTTGAGGACCAAGTTTGAGAGATGCTAATATGTTTGATACAGCATTTTCCTCTTTTTTTAGTTTTTCTTTATGAGATATTTTATCTAAAATAGTTATATCTCCAATAATTGTTTCGCCAAGTTCATGGAAAGCGAGCATTGTCAAAACTTTTGCAAGATTTAAATCTAGTTCAAATTCACTAATCACTGCAAAAGCCAACATTTGTGTTCCATACACATGCTCTGCCACACTTTCAAATCTATCAGCAGATATATTCCATTGCAACCAACCTGACCTTAATAAAATTTTAAGTTTATGTGTTATGCTGTAAAATTGACAAATGTTCTTAAATTTATTATCATTTTTTTTCATTTGATTTTCCTTTTTTATTCATTCTCTTCGCAAACTTTCCACAGGGTCAAGTTTGGCGGCTTTGGAAGCAGGGTACAGGCCGGACATCATTGCGATAAACACGGAAACACCTATTGCAATCACAAAGTAATACCAACGATAAGAGATTGGCGCCATGCCTATTGTGCTTGTCAAAAGCACATACACCACAAGTGTCAATATAAAGTTGAACAGTATTCCAACAATTCCGGAAAGCAGACCAATAAGGAAACTTTCGGAGGTGAAAATTCTGCGAATATCCTTTCTTCTTGCGCCAATGCTTTTGAGAACTCCAATTTCCTTTGTGCGTTCGGTCACGCTCATGTAAAGCACCACCAAAATCATCATTGCAGAAACCAAAAGTGAGATGCAGGAAATCACAACAAGCGAAGTGCCAATGACGGACGTCATACTGTTGAACATGCCGGCAAGTTGTTCCTCAACTGAACCTGTGAATTTTCCAACTTCGTACGTGGCAAGATAGTCGTTTATGGCATCAGTGATTTTTTCTGCTTGATTTTTTGAAATGTCATCAGTTTTTGTTTTAACATAATAAACATTTGGTGCGAGTGTGCTGTTTAGGCCTTGCTTTTCGGCAACTTGACCATAAATTTCTTGGAAAAAGTCGTAATCAACATACATAACCAAAAGGTCTGACATAACAGATGTGTCCATAATGCCGGTGACTTCAAGGTCAAATTCTTCCTTATCAAACGCTATTGGACTTGCGTTTTTGTCAAGCAAAGTTGTGTTTAAGTAAAGACTGACTTCACGTGGCGAGCCGTCCTCGTTCTTCAAACTTTCGTCAGGCAACAAGTCTCTGATTCCTTTTGAAAACATCACACCGCCTTTGTTTGTGGACATTTCTCCTTCCATAACGTTTGCGTCAGTATAGTATGGCGGAATTGTGTACACATACATTATGTCCGCAAAGGTGTAGCCTTCTTTTTTCAGTTTTTTGTCATTTGTGTAATCTTCTATCGCAAGTGACGTTTGGTGATTTTCTGCTTGTGTGTCATACACAACGCGGGCGCCCGTCGTTCCTAGCATTGCGCCAAACATCGTGAGAAGTTGCAAACCTGGTTTCATGTCTTCTTTTGAAACTTGAAATTCAACATCAAGTTTCTTTTCTTGATGAAGTTGCTTGAGATAATTGTTTAAGCCAGGATGCTCAAACATGACAGGCTCGCCGTCTTCATCTTCAATTTCTTCTGTGTAGCCGTTCAGCAAATTGTCGATGTCCTCATCAGTGAAACCGCTGTATCCAAACGAGCCAAAACTTGGTCCGGTTGAAGTTTTTGTTTGAGCCGACTTTGAAATCGTGACGATTGTTGGGTCGGAATAAGAAAGCATTGTGTTGCTGATAAAGTCAGTGATGCCCGACGAAAAGCAAAGCATCAAAATCAAACTGCCAATTCCAATAGCCACTCCAAATGCCATCAAAAAGTTTTTTGTTTTGCTTGCCCACATGTTGTGAAACGACAGGCGTATTGCCGAGCGTAACGACAAAGTCTGTTTGTTTTTGTAGGCTCGAAAACTTTTGTGTTTTTTGTCGTCCTCTGGCGGCTGCTGTTGTTTTTCTTTTTTCTTTTTTCTGCCCTTTTTGTAGTTTTCATTCTTTTTATCGCCAACAATTCTGCCGTCAGAAATTTCTACAACACGTGATGAAATAGAAGCCACTTTTTCGCTGTGCGTGACCATGATGACAAGTTTTCCGCTGTCGGCAATTTCTTTCAAGATTTGCAAAATTTGCATGGAGGTTTGACTGTCCAGCGCACCGGTTGGCTCGTCTGCAATAATTATCTCGGGGTCATTGATAAGTGCTCGGGCGATTGCCACACGTTGTTTTTGTCCGCCAGAAAGTTGTGTAGGCTTCTTTTTGAGGTGGCTTGCAAGTCCAACACGTTCCAGCATTTCGGTGGCACGTTCAACCTTTTCTTTTTCGCTGACATTTGACAAAGTGAGCGACAAGGTGACATTATCCAAAATAGAAAGATGTGATATGAGGTTGAACGACTGAAAAACAAATCCAACATGATTTTTGCGATACAAGTCAAGTTGCTTGTCGGTCAGTTTACCTAGGTTTTGCCCTCCGGAGATTATGTCTCCGGAAAAATCACTGTCCAATCCGCCAATAAGATTCATGAGGGTGGACTTTCCGCTTCCGCTTTCGCCAACGATAGAAACAAGTTCTCCTTTAAAGAACTGCGCATTGACATCATAAAGTGCTTGAAAGGTCTCTTTGTTTGAAAGTTTGTAAATTTTGTTTACATTTTCAAGTTTGAGAGCAATCTCTGGCTTTTGTGTGCTTTCTTGATTTGTTTTGTCCATGCTTTTCATATGCCATCTCCAAAATGAATTGTTTTTTTAAACATACTTTATGCAATATGCATAATAACAAATTTTTGCCAAAAAAGTCAATTAAAAAAATGGCATTTTGGTTGTTTTTTGACCCTTGTTGTGATATAATCATAAAAGTTTTTGAAAAGGGGTGTTGGTGTGAAAATCTTTGCCGATGCATTGTTTGACGCGGTCAATGACAGTCTGAAAGTGCTGCCGATACTTTTTTTGGCATACCTTTTGGTGTCTTTTTTGTCACATGACCACAGTCACAAGTTTTCACATTTCCTTTCCAGACACAAAAACAAAGGCCCGCTGTATGGCGCATTTTTGGGGTGTGTACCACAATGTGGATTTTCCTCTGTGATTTCTGACTTATATGCTCATCATGACGTCACTCTTGGCACTTTGATTGCAGTTTTTGTTGCAACAAGTGACGAAGCAATACCAATCATGTTGTCATATCCTGACAAAATTGTGGATTTGCTTGTTTTGACTGGTGTTAAACTTGTCTTGGCTGTTGCATGGGGATATCTTGTTGACCTTTCTATTTTTGCACTTCAAAAGTCTAAATTATCCAAAAAAAGTAAACTTGAAACAAACGATATTCAGCCACAACATGAGGAACATCTTCACAATCATATTCATGAATGCGGACATATTCACACTGACTATTGTGAAGACGATTGCCAGCACGGTGACTGTTGTGTAAACAACGTTTTTATTGACGCATTTTTGCATACGTTCAGTGTGCTTATATACATCTTTGTGGCAACTTTTGCCTTGAATTTGGTGATTGGATATTGTGGAACCGAAGTTTTGGAAAACTTTTTGACAACAAATCCTTACTTGCAAGTTGTTATTGCAAGTTTGGTTGGTCTTATACCAAATTGTGCTTCCTCAGTTCTTCTGGTGGAATTATATATCTTTGGAACGCTCTGTTTTCCGGCACTTCTTGCAGGACTGACGGCGGGAGCGGGCGTTGGAGTTGTTATTTTGTGGACACGAAACAAAAAATACCCGCTTAAAAACTTTGGTGTTTTGTTTTTGCAATATCTTATCGGTGTGACAAGCGGAATGTTGTGCATAGCAATTATGCTTTTATGCAAAATTCCGTTATAAATCAGCCATTAAGACCATTTGCTTGTCTTTCCATATTTTCTACAACAATATCTTGAATATCGCCAAGACTGTCGCAATATTCCAAAACTTTCCACGGTGTGTTTGTGTGAAAATGCAGGCGAATCATTTCATCATCGCCGACAACAAGCAAACAATCACCTTGAATGTTTTTTGTTATGTAGTTTTTTATTTCCTCGTCAGAAAGGTTTTTGCCTTCCAATAAAAGTTGTGTGTCAAATTTGTATTCAATCATCGTTTTTTCTCCTTAAATATTTCAGTCGTTTGATTGGTCGTTGTAAAAATCAAACGCTTTCATGATTTCCGACAAATCTTCGGTCGGATTTAATGCCTCTTCAAAACTGAAGCCGCTTTCACTGACAGGAAAATCTTTCAAACTTTTTCTGCTTGTTTGAATATGCACTTCTTTGGTCAAACTTTCCTTGACAGGCTCTTGCTTTTTGTAGTCTTGCATTTTGTTTAAAAGAAGGCGCATGCTGTCGTTGTTTGAAAAGATTGGCTTTGTGATATCCTGCATTTTTTCAAAATTTGTTTTGTAGTCATTTATCATGTTAGAAAATTCGCTCATTATGTCTTCAAAATTTTGGTCACGCATCAAAAGTGGAAATCTCAAGTTAAGTTCCTTCACCAGAAGTTCAAGTTTGTCCATAATCAAATTGTTTAAGTTTTGGGAGCCTTCCTCTTGAAACTTTTTTGCTTTTTCTATCACAGAAAGAGCGTTGAGGATATTTTTTTCCTTGTTTTCTATCTCAGAGCGCTCGTTTTTCAAATCCAAAAGGCGTCTTTCACTTTCAAGTGCTTTGAGTTTTTCTTCCATAAGTTTGGACTCATAACTCGCTTTCATGCGCTTTATGAAAAGATCGACTTCCTCTTTGTTGTAACCATTCATTTCTTGTGAAAACATATCAAAACAATCTCCAACAACAATAATAACAAAAACGGCAGGACAAATGCAATCAAATTTGAGGTTGTTATCAAATTTTTTGTCCATAACAGAAAATAAATCGTGACAAAAAATATCGAAAAAGCAACAATAAGTTGAAATTTTTGATGGCACAAAATATATGTCACAATGGAAGCCGCGATAAAAGACAATGCAATAAAATACGGGGCATAGGCGAACGTGTTTGTCAGCACAAAAACATGTCCAAAGATGCCAATCATACTCAACAGCGTTCCAAGATACAAAGCACTGTCAAATCTAAACAAAAAACTTTTTACAAGTTGCACCACGCCAACAAAAATACAGAATGCAAAAAACCAAAGCACATTATTTTTCAGCAAAAACACCGAAAGGAAAACATATGTCACAAATGCCAACAAAAAAAGTAGGCAAAAAGCCCTTAAGATAGTACTTTTTTTAATTCCAAAAATTCTACCTTTCTGCATATTAAAATTATTGCAAAAAAAAAGAAAGTAAAACATATTTTTACAAGTCTTTTTTTAATATCTCTATTATTTTTTCGGTGACATCTTTTTTGGTTGATTTTTTGCTTTTTAATGTCAAAGCAAAAAGCCCCATCACGCCTATTGCGATAAAAACGATGCTCAAAATTTGTGAAACACGGAAACTTCCTAAATACAAACTGTCAGTACGCAAACCTTCAATGATTGCACGGCCGATTCCATACAAAACAAGATATGAAAAGGCGACAAAACCGTTTTGTTTGAAGTTGACACGATAAAGCATAAGCATCAACACACAAAAAGAGACAAAGTTCCACAAACTTTCATAGAAAAAGGTTGCCAAATGCCAGCCATTGCCATCTATATACACCGCAAACGGAAACCATTGCCAAGCGGGGTCGGTGACTGCATAGCCGTATGCTTCTTGATTGAAAAAGTTTCCCCAACGACCAAGTGCTTGCGCACATATGAGTGACGGCACGATGATGTCAGCAAGTGCCAAAAAATTTTTTTTGTGGATAAGGCAATATGCAACAACACCAAGTGCTCCGCCAATCAAACCGCCATAAAACGCCAAGCCGCCTTCCCAAATTTTGAAAACGTCCCAAAAGTTTGTGTATTTGTCCAAACTGAAAACAACATAGTATATCCTTGCACCAATTATGCACAAAGGAATCACATAACAAGCCAAGGTGAGTATGTCTTCCGTTTTAAATCCGCGTCGTTTGCTGTTTTTGATCGTGATTAGTACACCCAAAAGATAAGATAAGGCACTTATGATGCCATAGAAATTTATTTTCAAGTCACCGATATAAAAGCCACTTGGTATTGACAACGCACTTTCCATATTTATTAGTATAGAAAACAATATTTGAAATTGTCAAACAAATTATCCACCAATTTTTTTGGATATCTTGTAAACTGAAGAAATATATGTCGGGTCAAACATGTCACAATCTTCAAAAGTTGTAAACAAAGTTGTTGAAACTCCATTTTGACTTGCTCTTGCCAAAAGAACGATATTTTTTATGGTCTCAACAGCAGACTCAGTGTGACCCATAAGTGCTTTTGTGTTGCTTTTGAAGGCGAAATCCACAATATTCGACAAAGTGACAAAATCTTCGACAAACAAGGCAATATTCACACCTTGTTGTTGGAGCCTTTGCACGCAACTTGCAAAATTTAATATAGTTTCGTATGCGTCAAGGGGCCTTTCGTCATATCTTGTTGAAAAAACTGTGTTAAAGCCAAGTGATTGAACCAAATTTTCGTCTTCAGGCATAAGATTTGGCACAAGCGCAAGCGAGACAATCTTGTTTTCGTTCAATTTTTTGTTGACGCTTTTTATTGTTGATGAAATCTCAGAAAATTTTGATGCTTTGCAAACATATCTGCCACCAAGCAATATCTCTGTTTTGGCAAAAGCAAATTTTTTTGTTGGAGAAACAGGCTCACTGTAAGGGGCAACGATATCTTTGTATGTTTTTGCTGACTGAAAATTGATTGACTTGATGTTTTCGATCATATACTCTTTTTCTTGATTCATGATCACAGCAGTGCCGGTGATGTAGTCAAATTCTTTGAGGCGAGTGTCAAAATCTTTGCGAATAAGCACCATTTTTCCATTGCTTTGGTTTTTTATATAAAATTCTTTTGGACTTTTTTCACGCAAAACACCTTTGACATCAATAGGAAACAATTTTTGCTCAAAAATGTTGTTTTCAAGTTGACGGAAGGTGACAATCTTTGGCACACGTGTTGTGCTGCCAGATTGATTGGTTTTGAGGGTATAGTCTTTTCCAGCGATTTGCGAAAGTTCGGTCAAAATGCCTTCTATATTTGAAAGTTCTTTGTATGGTCTGCCTTGTCGCATTGGTATTGGTTTGAGGTCTTCACCGGAAATAATCTTGTTCATAACAATGTTTATGTGGTCACCGCGCTTGAGTGTTGTTGGACTGTTGTCGCCAAAAATACGGGCGAGGGCACGCAATTCATAAATACCTAAACTTTCAAGCAAGTTCAGGCAGTCTGTTTCAGTTTTTGTAAGTTTTCCAAAATCTTGTGCTTTTTTTGTCATAGAACACCTCTTTAATTTTGTGCAATTCTGCAAATTCACAAACATTATATCATAATTCGACAACTGAAAACAAGAAAAAAAATAAAATTGTACAAAAATTTTAAAAAATATTTTGTGCACCTAAAAAACAGTGTGAATGTTCATCTTTTTGACTTAAAAAAATCGGTGATAAGAGAAGATGACTGCCTTTCGTACTTTTTATCTTGGCAAAAAGCACAGGTATGGTTAAGTCGATTGCTCTGCAAAATTTCCTCAAAAAGATTGTCGCTTGAAGTGTTTTGCTTGCAAGCATAGGTCACTTTTGAAAGTCGAGCATTCACAATTGCGCCGGCGCACATAGGACATGGCTCAAGTGTGACATACATTTGGCAATTTTCCAACCTCCAACTGTGCAATTTTTTGCATGCATGGTTTATGCACAAAATCTCCGCATGCAAAAGTGCGTTTTGCTTTTTTTCACGCATGTTGTAAGCCTTGGCAATCACTTTGCCGTCTTGCACGATCACTGCGCCAACAGGCACTTCACCTTTTTGAAAAGCCTTTTGTGCTTGCAATATTGCAATTTGCATAAAATCTGTGATTTGGTTTGTCTTCATGGCGACATTTTACAACATTTCGACTTTTTTGTCCAGTGTTTGTTTGCTTTTTTGCGATTTATGTGATATAATTTTGTCCATGAACACAACAAATGAAACAAAAAAAATCAAAACTTTTGACAGAAGAAATTTCTACACTTTAAAGGACAGTGGAATGGTTTTTCTTTTGGCAATCATCGTGTCTTTAGGATTGTCCATTTTGGTTTCTTATATTGCCATGGCTATTGCCACAATGACAAAAATGCCTGTGCCTGAAAACAGTGACTTGGCAACTGAATTATCCAAAAACATGGCATTTTGTATTCCGTATATGCTCATTTCGGAAGTTGTTTTCCTTTCCGTTTGGTGTGTGTATCACAAAGTATGCAAGATTTCCTTTTCATCAACAGGTTTTTCGGTGAAAAAATTGAATGTTTGGACATTTGTTTTGTCAGCGTTGACAGGAATTGTGTGTGTGCTTGGCTTTGTTTGGCTGATAGAGGGCTGTTTTGGAAACTTGATTGAAAAGTTTTACAATGCTATCGGTCACAAGTCGTCATTCATGTCTTTGCCACTTGACAATGTGGGGTGGTTGTTTGTCAATTTGCTTATTTTGGGCGTTGTGCCTGCCATCTGCGAAGAACTGTTGTTTCGTGGGATTATTTTCGGTGGACTTAAAAACAGTTTTGGCAAATGGACAGCCATTTCTTTGTCTTCAATGTTGTTTGCATTGATGCATCAAAATATTGAGCAGTTGATTTATCCGTTTATTCTTGGAATTATTCTTGCTACCTTGATGGAACACACCGGCAATATTGTATATCCAATGATCTTGCATATGTTCAACAATTTCACTACAATAGTGCTCAACTTTATTTTCAATCTTAACAACATTCAAAATTCAAGTGAGGTGTTCAATCTTTCTTGGTGGGGTGTTTTGTGTGCTATTTTGTTGGCAATAGTCACTTGCATGATTATTTATATTTTGTATCGTTTTTATCTTTGCAAGCACGAAAAACTTGAAACAAAATCTCAAGTTTTGGCTGAAGATCAAAACAACAAAACTATCATGGCGGGAAAATTGCCTTTTACGATGGTTTGTGGCATAATTTTGACCGTGATGATGCTTGTTATAAATTTCCTGCCGTGAGAGTATATTATTTGTAGTGAAGTTTTGTCGATTGTTGGCGAATTTGTCATTTTGGGAGTGCACATGCTTAAAAAAATACAATTTAACACACATTTGATATATTTTGTCGTGATTTGTCTGTTTGTGCTTTTGCGTATCGCTTCAAGTTTGGGCGCATTTAATTTTTTGGGCGTTTGGGCAAGTACTGTGATGAGTTTTGTCACTCAAATAGGCATAATTTTTCTGCTTCCTGTTTTGCTTTTTAAGACATTAAACAAAACTTCGTTCAAAAACACTTTCAATTTTTTTACTTTCAAAAAAACCTCTTGGAAAGTGATTGCAGTTTCGTTTGCTTTGGGTTTTGTGGTGTTTTTTCTGAATGTTTATGTTTCAAGTTTTTTCAATTCTATTATCCGATTTTTAGGGTTTAAGCCAAACAGTGCAAGTGGAGCGGATTTGCCTGTGACATGGTGGGCGTTTGTTTTGGACCTCATCACCACAGCAGTTTTGCCCGGCATTTGTGAAGAAACCTTGCATCGTGGAATGCTTTTGAAAGGCAATTCCAATCTTGGAATAAAGAAATCTATCTTGATTTCAAGTGTTTTGTTCGGACTTTTGCACCTTAATATAGAACAATTTTTCTATGCAACAATCATAGGTGCGTTTTTGGGATATTTGTGCTGGGCTTGCAACTCCATCTATCCTTGCATGATTGTTCACTTTATGAACAATGGTGTTTCGGTGTTTTTAAGTTTTGCTGCAAAAAAAGGCTGGGCGATAGGAAACATTTTTGGTTGGATTTCAAATTTTTCTTCAAAAAATGTTGTACTTGGAGGGATTTTCTTTGTGCTTTTGTTGGCACTGTTTGTTGTGATTGGCATGGAATTAACAAAATTTATCATCAAAGAAAGTTTCAAATATTCGTTTGAAAAACGTCAAAAACAACTTGCAAATATGGCTATACGTGAAAGTTACTTCAAACAAATTGAAAACATTAAAAATGGTCAGACAGAAATCAGTCCAATGTTTAAGGCGGAAAGACAAGTGGTCTATCTTGACCTTTCGCAGTTTGTCAATTTTGTAAGCAAAAATTTTGAAAAGAACACTCAAAACATCGTCTGTGACGAAACTAATGAATGTTCAGAAAAATCTTTGAAACAACTTGAACTAAAAACCAAAATTTTGCTTTGGGGTTCCATCGTGCTGGGTGCCATTGTCACTTTTATGACTTTTATTTGGGGAATTATGAGATAGAGAAAAATTAGGGTGGGGAGACGGAAGAAAAATGTTGACAATAAATCTTGTTTGTGTAGGGAATCTGAAAGAAAAATTTTCGCGTGAAGAACAGGCCGAATACTTGAAGCGCTTGTCTGCTTTTTGCAAATTGAACATAATTGAAATCAAAGAACAAAATCAATTTGACAATCCTCTTGTTGTCATCGAAAAAGAGGGGGAAGAAATTTGCAAAAATCTTAAAGGGCATGTGATTTTGTGTGATATAAATTCCCCTCAACTTTCAAGCGAAGATTTTGCTCAAAATCTTGAAAAACTTTCGTTGACAAATTCAGTTTTAACATTTGTTGTTGGTGGCAGTTTTGGTGTAAGTGAAAATGTGCGAAAGCATGCACATCAAAAAATTTCTTTTTCAAAAATGACTTTTCCTCACAATCTGTTTCGCATTATGCTTTTGGAACAATTGTATCGCGCATTTACGATTTTGAATGGCAAAAGTTATCACAAGTAAATTTTTGACAAATTTTGATTTTGTTTGCAAAAAAACTTGATTTCTGTTTTTCTTTGTGCTATTATACATAGGTCATTGAAGACAAAAAGCACTTAAAAATTTTTGACGCTGTTGCCTGAAAGTTGCAAAACGATAGAAAAAAGTCGAAAAAATTATGAATATGTTTTGCAATAAAAAACCTCTTCGGTTTTGGGTTCAAGTCAAAGCGAATTTTTAAGGAAGCACAAAAAACAGGAGGTTATATTATGTCAGTTATTTCAATGAAACAACTTTTGGAGGCAGGTGTTCACTTCGGTCATCAGACAAGAAAGTGGAATCCTAAGATGAAACAGTACATTTTCACTGCAAGAAATGATATTCACATCATCAATCTGGAAGTTACAAGCGAGCAAGTGGACAAAGCCTACACTTTTGTTCGTGACATCGTTGCAAGCGGAAAGAGTGTTCTTTTCGTTGGCACAAAAAAACAGGCTCAAGAAGCAATAAAGGAAGAGGCAGAAAGATGCGGAATGTTTTATGTCAACACTCGTTGGCTGGGTGGCACTTTGACAAACTTCAAAACAATCCGTGCAAGAATTGAGCGTCTTAACAAACTCAACCAAATGGAAAAAGTTGGTGAATTTGACCTTTTGCCAAAAAAAGAAGTTGCTCTTTTAAAGCAAGAACGCGACAAATTAGAAAAAAATCTTGGCGGTATCAAAGAGATGCACGATTTGCCAGGAGTTTTGTTTGTTGTTGATCCTTCAAACGAAAAAATCTGCGTGCATGAAGCAAAAATTTTGCACATTCCTGTTGTCAGCCTTGTTGACACAAATTGCGACCCTTCAGATGTTGATATTGTTATTCCAGGAAATGACGATGCGATTCGTTCTGTAAAACTTGTTGCAAGTGCTATTGCAGACGCTGTTATCGAGGCAAGAGAGGGCGTTTCTTTGAAGAAAGAAGATCAACCTGAAGCAGAAGCTGTTGACCTTGAAACACTTCTCACTTCCGCAAAACCAAGCATGGAAGTTGCTGAAGCCGGTGAAGAAACAAAAACAGTTGCCAAAAAGACTGTAAGAAAAAAAACAGTTGCAAAGAAAGAAGAAAAATCTGAAACTCAACAAGCACAAGAGCCAGAAAAAGAAGAAGTAGAAAAAGTCGAAAAGAAAAAGACTACACGTAAAACAGCAAAGGCAGAGTAAACCAAGAGTAAAGGAGATAATGATATGAGTTTTACAGCACAAGATGTTGCAAAATTGCGCGCACAAACAGGCGTTGGAATGATGGAGTGCAAAAAGGCACTTACTGATGCCAACGGAGATTTTGAAAAAGCAATTGTTCTTTTGAGAGAACGTGGGCTTAAAGCCGTTGACAAAAAACAAGGCAGAATTGCAAGCGAAGGACTTGTACAAAGTTATATTCACATGGGCGGACGTATTGGCGTTTTGGTTGAAGTGAATTGTGAAACAGACTTTGTTGCAAAAAGTGCTGATTTCCAAAACCTTGTGAAAGATATTGCTATGCATATTGCTGCAGCAAATCCAAAGTATGTTTCTGAGGCTGAAGTTGACCCAGCCGAACTTGAAAGCGAAAAAGAAATTTTGCGTGTTCAAGCCCTCAACGAAGGAAAGCCTGCTGCAATCGTTGACAAGATGATTGAAGGCAGAATTAAAAAGTTTTACGAAGATGTTTGTCTTTTAAATCAACATTTTGTAAAAAATCCTGACCTTACAATAAAAGACCTTTTGACAGAAGCAACACTCAAAATTGGCGAAAAGATTTCTATTCGTCGTTTTGTAAGATACGAACTTGGCGAAGGCCTTGAAAAAAGAAATGACAACTTGGCAGAAGAAGTTGCAAAACAAATGGCAGGAAAAAATTAAGTTTAGACAAAAAAATCACACCAAATCAGTGTGATTTTTTGTTTCAGTTTAAATTTGTTTGCAAACTTGCTGTGTTTGTGTTATTATAAGTCACAAGGAGTTTTTATGAACGAAATGGTTGAGGAAATTTTTTCCACTTTAAATGAAGACTTGCAAAAAGCATATCAGCACCAACAAAGTGAATATCTTGTTATTAGGGCTGGCAGAGCAAATCCGCACATTTTGGACAAAGTTATGGTGGAATATTACGGTGTGCCAACACCTATTGTGCAAATGGGCACTGTCACCGTCAGCGAAGCGAGAATTTTGAATATCAATATTTGGGACGCTTCACAAATAAAAAATGTTGAAAAGGCAATCTCTCAAGCGGACATTGGAATCACTCCAACAGATGACGGCAAAACTATAAGACTTGTTTTTCCACAACTTACAGAAGAAAGGCGTAAGGAAATTGTGAAAAATGTCAAAAAAATTTGCGAAGAAACAAAAGTTACTATGAGAAATGCTCGTCGTGACGCTTTGGACATGCTTAAGGACATGAAAAAAGACAGTGCAATTTCTGAAGATGAATATACAACTTATGAAAAACAAGTGCAAAAAGAAATTGACAAATTTACAGAAAACGCCGACAATCTTGCTGACGAAAAAGAAAAAGAAGTTATGACTGTCTGAAACACAAAAGACCGATACAATTTTTTTGGGTAGTTATGTTTAAAAAAAAGAAAGACTTGATTTTTCCTGAGCACATTGCCTTCATCATGGACGGAAATCGCAGGTGGGCGGTGTCACACGGGCTTGGAAAGATGGCTGGACACAAACATGGTGCAATCGCACTTAAAAATCTTATAGATGTGTTGGCGGAAATCGAAGAAATAAAATTTGCATCGTTTTTTGCTTTCTCAACTGAAAATTGGAAGAGGGACCGAAACGAAATTGATTATATTTTTCAACTTGTGCGAGATCTCGTTTGTGAAAATGAGCAAAAATATGTGGACAAAAACATTAAATTTGTTGCTATGGGCGATATTTCACGTTTTCCGGAGGATTTGCAACATGCAGTTTTGCGCATTGTAGAGAAAACAAAAAGCAACACCGGACTTGTTGTAAACATGGCACTTGGCTATGGCGGAAAAGACGATATTATTCAAGCGGCAAACAAGGTTTTTGACAGCGGCGAAAAAGTCACTGAACAAAATCTCAAGGCAAACTTGTATGCAGGCGACATTCCGGATATCGACCTTTTGATACGCACAAGTGGCGAACAGAGAATCTCAAATTTTATGCTTTTTTATCTTGCATACAGCGAACTTTACTTTACAAAAACCTATTGGCCGGATTTTGATAAGAAAGAACTTTTCAAGGCTATAGAGGAATTTAGTTACAGAGACAGAAGATATGGAGGAAAATAGATGAAAAAACGTGTTTACACATCGATTGCTATCATCATAACTTTGGCACTTTTGTTTGTGCTTAAAGTTTACGTCAGTGACTACTTTTTTGATGTGTTTTTTGCATGTCTTGCTTGCTTTGCATCGTTTGAAATGGCAAGACTTATGACAAAAATGGGCAGATACAACTTTTTGTATGTTGCAACTATCTTTCCGCTTTTGCTTTTTGCGAGCAACTTGTTGGGGATTCACTTTTGTGGGGTGTCAAAAGACTTGTTTTGGGTGCTTTACACAATTTTGATTGATGTAGGTTTGATGCTTTTCGTTGCACTTGGTTTGTTTTTGTTTGGCATTATATTTCGTCGCAAATCAAAAAATGAAATTTCTGTCAGGCAGTTGAAAAAAACAAGTGTTGAAATGTTTTCATTCAAAAAAGCCTTAAACACTTTTGTTTGTTTTGTTTATCCAACATTTTTGTTTTTGTTTTTCATGTTGATAAATCATTTTCAGCAGTTGCCACTGTCAAAACTTACAGAACTTTCTGGGCTGACAAATGTTTCCGTGTTTTTGCTTTTGACAGCAATTTTGATTCCTATGATAACGGACACTTTTGCCATGCTTGTCGGCTCGGTGATTGGAGGCAAAAAACTTTGTCCAAAAATAAGTCCAAACAAAACAATTTCTGGTGCAATTGGAGGGGTTGTTTGGTGCATTGTTGTTTGTGCTTGTTTGCATTTTGTCTTTGGCTGCATTGAAAGTTTTCAGCCATTTTTGGAAGTATTTCCTATTTGGGCATATCTGATTGTGGCATTACTTGGGTCGGTTGTTTCACAAGCAAGTGATATATTTGAAAGTTTGATAAAACGTAAAGCACAAGTAAAGGACAGTGGAAAGATATTGCCTGGTCACGGCGGAATGCTCGACCGCATCGACAGTTATATTTTTATCGCACCGTTTGTTTTGTTTGCTTTTTGGATATGCTTGCTTTAATTTTGCAAAAGACCTACACAAAGTTTTAAAGGATATTTATGATTGTTGCATACATTTTGCTGGCAGTTGTGATTTTGCTGTTTATGGTGCTTATCCACGAATTTGGGCACTACATTGTTGGCAAAATTCTTAAATTTAAGATTACGGAATTTTCGGTCGGTTTTGGATTTCCTATATTTTCTCATACAAGCAAAAAAACAGGTGAAAAATTTTCTTTAAGGATTTTTCCGCTTGGGGGCTACTGCTCGTTTTATGGCGAAGATGAAGAAAAAGAAAGTCCGGATCCTTTGGCGTTCAACAATCAAAAACCTTGGAAAAGAATTCTTGTTTTTTTTGCCGGCGTGACCGCAAATTTTTTGACTGCAATCATTTTTTCTTGGATACTTCTTTGTTGCAACGGTTATGACGTGCCACAAATTGCAAAAGATGTTGTCTATCAAGAAAATGTTTATCAGGCGGGCGATGTCATTACACATATCAACGGAAAGAAGATTGATTTTGCATTCGGCGAAAATTATGTCACACTCGTAAACAACGAACGCATTGTAGCAATCGAAAAATATCAAAAACTTATTGATGAGGGAAGTTCGATCGAGCAAATCAGTAGGGAGCAACTCCATTCTTTTGAAATGACCGTCAATCGAAACGGCGACATCGAAAAATTGACCATTTACATTTATCCAAAATATGAAACGTCTGACGGGCAACAGAAACTCAATGCCTACACCGGCCTTGAAAGTCGCGATGATGGGCAACCAGTGACAAAAGCATATTGTTACGGTGCTTGGGAGGGGTTTTGCCGTTCTTTTGAAATGGCGTTTGGATTTGCTTGGGTTGTTTTGAAAAGTTTGTGGCTTCTTATCACTTTCCAAATTCCTATCACGCAAATGGGCGGAACTATCACAACCATTTCCACAATTGCCACCTATGCGTCTCAAAACATGTCTTATTTGTTGATATTTATTCCACTTATTGCAGCAAATTTGGCGGTGTTTAACATTTTGCCATTTCCTGCACTAGACGGCTCGCATGTTTTGTTTACGCTTATTGAATGGATACGCGGAAAACCAATAAATCGCAAAGTTGAAAGCATCATTCATTTTGTTGGGCTTTGCATTTTGTTTGGCTTTGTGATTATTGTTGATATTTTGCATTTTGTGTTGTAAAAGAAGGTCGTTTTGACTTTCTTTTTTTCTTGACAAAAACAAAATTATGCTTTAAAATAAAATCATGAACTTTCAGCAAGAATTTCGCCGTCAGTTTGGTGACAAATATGGCATGTTAAGTTTAAAAAGCGTTGTGGTGAAAAAAAGTGATTCAAGTGTTGTTGTCACTTTTCTTTATCCGTCAAGTGTTGCGGAACTTAATGATGAGCAGAAAAAAGAAATCGTTGCGTGGATAAAAAATCAACTTGATTTAGAAAGGCTGATACTGAAGGTCAAATTTTTGCGTGTATTTGTGGAAGAACGCTTGATTTTAAAGACAATCAAGGAATTTTTTGAAAAAAAATTTAGATTGATAAGCACATATCTTTCCGACAAGAATTTCAAAATAAACGTCACTCCAATCGATGTTCAAGTTCAGATTGAAGTAAGCACACGTTTGAAAAACCTTTTTGGCGAAAATGATGTTCATGGCGAACTTGCCAAATATTTGAAAGAAAATTATTTGGTTGATTTTGTTGTTCTGCCGGTTGAAAACACAAATTTTGTAGACGAAGTGAACATTGATGATGTGGAACTTAAAGCAACTTATCGCGTTGTAAAAAAGCATTATGTTGAAATTGTCAAAATGGTTGCAGGAACACAAATTCCAACCGTCAATATACCGTCTGAAAATGATGAAAATTGTTTGCTGAATGCTTGTCTTGTGGAAGACCTTTCAAACATAAAGCAAGAAAAAGAAAATGTTTTGGTTGCCGGCTTTATACAAAAAATTGAACGTCGCGACTTTGTGATGAAAAAAGGCAAAAGGCAGGGGCAACAAAAAGCATATTTTCCTTTTGTATTGAAAGACAAAAGTGGACATATTGAAGGTGTGTATTTCTGTCCAAAAGCATATGAAAAAAACATGGAAAGTCTGGAAGAAGAGATGTTTGTTGCTGTGCATGGCGATGCGAGGATAAATCAGTCAGGCAAACTTCAACTTGTGGCGGACAAAATTGCTGTCGCAAATATTGTAAACAAGCCGGAAAAAGAAAACAAACCTGTTGAATGGACAGGACCTTGTGTGGAAATTGAAAAAATTACTGCACTTGAGCAAAACAGCATGTTTGAACAAAAACAGAAATATAATCGCAAAATTACGGGGCGCACGATTGTTGTTTTTGACTGTGAAACCACCGGTCTTGACCGCGAGCGAGACCAAATAATAGAACTTGGCGCAGTGAAGATTGAAAATGGAAATATTATCGAAAAGTTTTCCACTTTTGTCAAGCCTACAAAAAGGATACCTTATGAGGTCAGCAAATTGACAGGTATAACCAACGAAATGGTGGAAAATGCGCCTCCTATTGAACTTGTGATTCGCGATTTTTACAATTTTTCAAAAGATTGTGTGCTTTGTGGTCACAACATAATAGAATTTGATATTCATTTTATAAAACGTGAAGGAGAAGCACAAGGACTTGTTTTTGACAATGAACTTATAGACACGATGAACGAAGCGCGTGTTTCCAGGTTGAAGACATCGCGTTTCAATCTTGGCACTATCACAAAACTTTTGGGAATTTCGTTGGAGGGGGCGCACAGGGCTTGGAATGACGCCTATGCCACCGCTCAAGTTCTTTTGAAACTCAACATGGCATAATTTCTTGAAAATTTTCAAAAAACGCTTGCAATTATTCATTTTATGGGGTATAATAATTACAGCTTGGCAACGAGGGGGCAAAATTTTGCCTCCTCGTCCTGTTATTAGGCACTTTTTGGAGGAAAAATGGCAAAAATAAAACAAGTCTGTGAAGAAAAACTTTCGGGCGTGATAAACGAACTTGGTTTTGACATCGTTGATATCGAATATGTCAAGGAAAACGGCGGCATGAGTTTGATATTTACTATCGACAGCGACAAAGGTGTGACGATTGATGACTGCGAACTTGTCAGCAAAACAATCGATCCGATGCTGGAGCAGATCAATCCAACTGAAGACAAACCATACACTTTGGTGGTTTCATCGCCGGGGCTTGACAGACCTTTAAAGACTGACCGTGACTTGAAACGCAATATCGGTCAAGAAGTGGAACTGACACTTTTTTCAAAGCAAGACGGCAAGAAAAACTTTACCGGAGTTTTGGAAAGTTTTTCGGAAAAAGATGTCACCTTGAATGTTGACAAAAACTTGCTATCTTTTCAGCGAGACAAAGTGGCAAATATAAAATTGGTAATAAAATTTTAAGGAGAATAAAAATGGTAAACAAAGATTTTTTTAAAGCACTTCAAGATTTGGAAGCAGAAAAGAAAATAGATGCTGACACATTCATTCAAACACTTGAGACAGCACTCACTTCTGCCTACAAAAAGATGTATGGAGAGGCAAAGTCCGCTATGGTGAAGTTGTATCCAGAGCGCAGCACAATCAGGATTTATTCTTACAAAACTGTCGTTGATGCTGACGAGCCAGAAGACCCAGACAAACAAATTTCTTTGAAAGAAGCCAAACTTTTAAAGAAATCATACAAAGTTGGCGATATTGTTGCAGTTGAAGAAACAACAAAGGATTTTGGCCGCATTGCTGCCCAAACTGCAAAACAAGTTGTTATGCAAAAACTTCGTGAAATGGAACGTCAAACAGCAATCAGCGAACTTTCTGAAAAAGAAGATGAACTTTTGACCACTGTTGTAAAACGTGTTGATGGCGACACAGTGTACGTTCAAATTGCTGGCACCAACACCGAAGGTGTTATGATGAAAAACGACCAAATTCCAGGCGACAAGTTTAATGTTGGCGACCGCGTGAAAGTTTATGTTAAAAAGATTAAAGACAGTTTCAAAGGTCCACAAATTCAAGTTTCAAGAAGTAATATTGGATTTGTAAGAAAGCTGTTTGAATTGGAAATTCCTGAGGTTGCAAGTGGCGAAGTTAAAATTAAAAACATTGCCAGAGACCCAGGGAATCGCGCCAAAGTTGCCGTTTTCACAGAAAAAGCCAATGTTGATGCTATTGGTGCATGTGTCGGCAATCGTGGAATTCGCATAAACACAATTATCAATGAATTGAATGGTGAGAAAATCGACCTTGTGGAATATAGTGATGACCCTCTTGAATATATTGCAAGAGCACTCAGCCCGGCAAAAGTTTTGTCAGTTGAAACAAACGATAGTTTGAATATGTCTCAAGTTATTGTTCCTGATGACAAACTTTCATTGGCAATCGGCAAGGGTGGACAAAATGTTCGTTTGGCAGCAAAACTTACAGGTTGGAAGATTGACGTGAAGCCAGAGAGTTTCATGAAACCAACTCAAACCGAAAAGACAGAAACAGAATATGAACTTACAGAACTTTCTGACGACACATCGTTTGATATGTCTGACCTTGAAGAACTTGAACCTATTGAAGAAGATAGTGTTTCAGATGAGGATAAGGAATAAAAGATGAATTCAGAAAACAAACCTAAAGAAAAATTGAGAATGTGCATAGTATGTCGTTCTCAAAGTGACAAAAAAACGCTTTTGCGAATTGTCAAAAACAAAGAAGGACAGATTTTTGTAGATAAAACTGGCAAGGCAAATGGTCGCGGAGCGTACGTTTGCAAGGACAAACAATGTTTTGAAAAACTGTGCAAGCAAAAGTGCTTAAATAAAGCATTTAAGTGCAATGTTGACGCGGAGGTTTATGAAAAAATTGGACAAGAAATTGAACAATGATTTGAAAGGTTTGTTTTCGCTGTCAAGAAAAGCAGGCTACACAGTGATTGGGCTTGAAAATTTGCTTAAATATGAAAAAAGATTGTATCTTTTGATTGTTGACGAAAGTGCGGGCAAAAGTTTGATGCGAGAAATGAACTTTCTGTCAAACAAAAGACAAATTCCGCTTGCAGTTTTGCCAGAAGTTGAAAAGATGATTGGCATACAAAATTGCAAGGCAATAGGAATAAAGAACAAAAAATTTACTGAACTGATTTCGGACAAAATTCAAGAAAAAAATAATAAAGGAGAATGATTTGGCACAACAACTCAACGCATTAAAAACTATCAACAATTTGCAAAGAGACGGCACTTTGCAGAATATCTTATTGTCCATAAAAGATGCAAAAACTGCGGTGGACACTTTTTCCAAATCATTAAATGATCGTAAAGCAAAATTGCAGGCTTTGGCAAAGGCGGAGGAAGAACGCGTTTTTGAAGAAAGCAAAAAGCAAAATGCCGAGGCAGTCGCTCAGCCTGTGACAGAAAACAAGGTCGAGAAAGATTTGCCTAAAAAAGAGGAAAACAAAAAACAAATTTTCTCGCAAGGAAGCAATGGGCAGAACAATTTCCGAAAATTTGACGGGCAAAACGACAAATTTGCTCGTGGTCAAAATATGGGACAAAGAAATTTTGTTCGCGATGGACAAAGACCGCAACAAAATCGACCTACGAATGGTCAAAACAGGCAGGGCGGAAACAGACCTTTTGGACAAAACGGGCAAAACAGAAACGCAGGCTCTTTTGTTTCAACAAGGGCAAATGGCTTCCGTTCTTTTGGTCAGCCTACAGAAAGTAGTGCGGTTTTGGCAACTCCTGAAAGAAATTTTGGAAACAAAAACAAACAACGTCGCAATATCACAGAAGAAAACAAAAAGACCAATTCAAAATCTCGCGCTGGCTTCGGAAAGCAAAACAACATTTATGTGATGGACGAAGATGGTTTTGAAGAAACCACAATGGGTTCAAGAAAACTTATCAAGAAAAAACGTGAAATGCCGGTGACTGTTGCTCCACAAGTCACACATGCCGTGTTGACTTCCCGTGAAATCACTGTCAAGGAACTTTCGGAAAAGATAGGAAAGCCCGTTGCAGAAATTGTAAAAAAACTTATGATGCTGTCTATTATGGCAACAATCAACAGTGCAATTGATTTTGACACAGCAGAACTTGTTTCAAGTGAATTTGGAGTTACTCTTGAACTTAAGTTGGACAAAACATACGAAGAAAAACTTAAAGATGTTTCTTCTGAAGTTGATGATAGTGCTGATCTGAAGAAAAGGCCACCTGTAGTTACTGTTATGGGGCATGTTGACCATGGCAAAACATCACTGCTTGATGCTTTCAGAAAAACAAATGTCGTTTCTGGCGAGGCAGGAGGCATCACTCAAAAAATCGGGGCTTATCAAATTTCATTCAACGGCGAAAAAATCACATTTATCGATACGCCGGGTCACGCTGCTTTCACGGCTATGCGTGCTCGTGGTGCTGAGGTCACAGATATCGCAATTTTGGTTGTTGCTGCTGACGATGGAATCATGCCGCAGACAGTTGAAGCAATAAATCATATCAAAGCGGCAAAAGTGCCTATGATTGTGGCTATAAACAAGATGGATAAGCCGGAAGCCAATCCTGACCGTGTGAAGCAGCAATTGACCGAACATGGAATTTTGCCAGAAGAATGGGGCGGCGATGCCATTTGTGTGCCTATTTCTGCAAAAACCGGAATGGGACTTGATGAACTTAAAAAGATGATTTTGCTTGTTGCTGAAATGGAAGAACTTAAAGCAAATCCAAACAAAATGGCAACAGGAACAGTTATTGAAGCTGAACTTGACAAAACCAGAGGACCAGTTGCAACCGTTTTGGTTCAAAACGGCACTTTGAAGGTTGGCGACAGTATTATGTCGGGCATCACTTACGGAAAAGTTAAGGCGATGTTTGACGAAAATGGCAAACCGGTCAAAAAAGCACCACCATCAACGCCTGTTGCGGTCATGGGCTTTAATGATGTTCCAAACTCAGGCGATGCTGTTTATGCAGTTGAAGAAAGTTTATCAAAGCAGGTGATCAACGAACGTATAAACAAAATAAAGGAAGAACGCTCAAAACACACATCAGGCGTAAGTGTCGATGACTTTATGAGCAGAGTGCATGAAGGCAAGTTGAAAAGTTTGAACATAATCATCAAAGCGGACACGCAAGGTTCAGTTGAAGCGCTTAAAGCCAGCCTTGAAGCAATAAGAAATGACGAAGTTAAGGTTGTTTGCTTGCACAGCGGCGCCGGAGCAATCACAGAAAGTGATGTTTTGCTTGCTCAAACAACAGGGGCAACAATGATTGCTTTCAACCTCAAAACATCAAGCAAAATTACATCAATGATGGAAAGTTTGAAAGTTCAATTTATTGAAAGCAAAATTATCTATGAAATTGTTGACCAAATAACAAGACTCTCAAAGGGTATGATGGCAATCAAATATGAAGAAAAATATATTGGCAGTGCCGAAATTCGAATGGTGTTCAAACTTTCAAGTGCCGGCAAGGTTGCAGGAAGTTATGTGCTTGATGGCAAAATTCAAAGAAATGCAATTGCCAAAGTTAAGCGTAACGGTGATGTGATTGGTGATACAACTGTTGAAAGCCTTAAGATTGTCAAAGACGAAAAGAGCGAAGTTGCAAAAGGCTTTGAATGTGGTATCAAACTTAAGGACAATATTGATTTTGCCGAAGGCGACATTATCGAATGCTTTGTGAAACAAGAAATAAAAAATGACTGACAAAAGGAGGAATTATATTTAAAATTTTATATAATTCCTTTTTGTTTAATCAATATCTTGTGTAGTATGCTTTATATGAGCCATGCATAATACACCAGATATTGTGGTGTTATGAAATGGAGGTTGAATATGGCAAATCGAATGGAAAGGGCAAACAGTGAAATTCAAAAAGCACTTATTGAAATTATTCACACAAAAATGAATGACCCTCGCTTAAATCAAATCGTCAGCATAACAGATGTTGAAACAACGCCTGATTTTAAATATTGTAAGGCAAAAGTCAGTGTTTTGAATGTTGATGAAATTGCAAATGTCACAAAAATTTTGCAAAAAAGTGAAGGCTTTATAAAAAGAGAACTTGCAAAACTTGTCAAGATGCCACAAGTGCCAAAAATCAATTTTGCGGTTGACAAAAGCACTTTAAGTGCGATCAGAGTTGAAGAAATCCTTAAAACTTTGAATATTCCAAAGGTGGAGGACGAAGATGAAAACAACTGAAAAATTTGACACCAAAAGTCAAAAAATGTTTAAACAACTTCAAAACGCAAAATCCATAGCTATCTTCACTCATGTAAATCCCGATCCTGACGCATATGGCTCGGCCTTTGCTTTTCGTCAAATGTTTAGAGATTTAGGCAAAATGGCTGAAATTTTTGCTGTGAAAAATGCGGAAGGAAGTTTGGACGAGATTTTTCCATTAAATGAACTTCGAACTGATTTTAAGGCTGCCGATTTTGACGCGGTTATTCTTGTTGATGCAAATGAGATTTTGCGTGTCCACGAAAGTTTTGTGACTGGAATTAAAAAAGCAAAAGAGTTGTTTTTCTTTGACCATCATGTCCAAGAAAAGGTTGATATAAAAAATTCTTTAATTGACAATAATTGTGCATCTTGCACGCAACTTTTGACACACGTTATGCAAGTAAATAATTTAAAAATCACACCAGAAATTGCCACATATCTTTATGCAGGCTTAATTGGCGACACTGACAGATTTTTGCATAACAATCTTTCTCATGATGTGTTTGAAACAGCAATTGTTTTGTTTGATGCGGGGGCAGACGCTCAGTTTGTTTATGACAAACTTTATCGCAGCAACACTATGAAAAGCATTGATGTGCAAAATAAGTTTTTCAAAAACACAAAATTTGAAAATAATGGCAAAACTTGCTACACCATTTTCACGCTGAAAAACTTAAAAAAACTTGGTGTTGACCAAGAATTTGTCAAAAATTACACAAATTGTACAATAAATCTTGTTGGTGTTTTGGCAACATTTTTGTGTATCGAATACAAGAAAAATTCCTTCAAAATAAGCATTCGCACAAAACAATTGAATGCTCAAAAGTTTGCCAAAAATTTTGACGGTGGCGGTCATGTGTGCGCTTCTGGATTTGTGTTTAATGGCAGTTTTTCACAACTCAAAAAAGCGGCAAAAGATTGGTGCAAAGAAATTTTGAAATACAATCAAATATAATCGAGTGAGGGAATTTTGGAAAGCAACCTAAAGTCACAAGCAAGCGGAATAGTTTTGGTCAACAAGCCTGTCGGCATATCTTCCAACAGTACCGTCAATGTTGTAAAGCATGCCTTAAATGCTCAAAAAGCAGGTCATCTTGGCACTTTGGACTTGGAAGGAGAGGGGCTTCTTCCGGTCACTGTGAACAGTGCAACAAAACTTTTTGATTATTTTCTTTCGAAAGACAAATGCTATGAGACGGTTTTTGTTTTTGGATTTGAAACTGACACACTTGACATGGCGGGTAATATTGTTAAAGAAAAACCATGCAATATCTCTTTGAATGACGTTGAAAAGGTTTGTAAGAAAATGCTTGGAAAACAACTGCAAATGCCACCGATGTATTCCGCGAAAAAAGTTGCTGGCAAGGTGGCATACAAGGAAGCACTCAAGGGCAACATTTTGAGCCTTCAGCCAAAAGAAATTGAGATTTTTGACATCAAGGTGATGGAATGGGTGTCAACAAACACTTTCAAATTTCAAGTGTCTTGCTCAAGTGGAACTTATATACGGTCTTTGTGCAGAGATATGGCGGAAAAACTTGGCACATACGGGACTATGAAGTCTATTTTGCGTACAAAGTGTGGCAAGTTTGATTTGAAAGATGCTTGCACCTTGGATCAAATAAAAAATGGCGATATAAAAATAATTTCTTGCCAAGATCTGTTTGATTACAACAGCATTATTTTAAACAAAACACAATCCCAAAAAATTTTAAACGGCATGACGATTATGTTTGAATCACAAAACGGGGAATATAAAGTTTTTTTCGAAAAGCAGTTTTTGGGAGTTGGAAAGTGTGTTGACAACAAGTTGAAATTGTCGCTAAGACTTGTGTGAATTTTAAAAGGAGAAAAATATGGGTAAATTATTGTTTGGACCTGCTGGCAACAGTGAAAGTTTTTTTCAACAAGGGCACAAAAGTACTCTTGAAGCACCCAATTGGCTAAAAAAACAGGGACAGGACAAATTTTCTGGGGGACTTGACCTTTTTGAATATTCTTTTGGACAAGGTTATCGTATGAACTTTGATATGGCACAAAAGATTGGTCAAGAATTCAAAAATCACGGCATTGAACTTTCCATTCATGCACCTTATTTTATTAACTTTGCAAATCCTGACCCGGTGATGTACGAAAAATCTTTGGGATACATACGCACGGGCATAAAGTTTATGCAAGCCATGCAAGTCAATCGATTCACCTTTCATGCTGGCTCATGCGGAAAGGAAACTCGCCAAAATGCCATTGCTCTTATGACGGACAGATTTAAAGAATTTATGCCACTTTTTGAGCAAGAACTTGGCGAAGGAATGTTCCTTAATCCCGAAACAATGGGCAAACAAATGCAGATTGGCACCTGGAAAGAAATAGTTGACCTTTGCACAATTTCGCCAAAACTTATGCCAACTTTTGATTTTGGGCATATCAATGCTTTGACGCAAGGCAGTTTGAAAAGCAAGGACGACTACAAGAGAATATTTGATTATTGCTTTGAAAAACTTGGGGAAGAAAGAACAAGAAATGCACACATACACTTCTCAAAAATTCAGTATGGCGACAAGGGTGAAATAAGACACTTAACCTTTGACGACACTGTTTATGGCCCAGAGTTTGAGCCTTTGTGTGATTTTCTGATTGAAAACAAAATGAATTGTCATATTATTTGTGAAAGTAATGGCACAATGGCAGAAGATAGTGTTTTGATGAAAGAAACTTACTTAAAAAAATGTAAGTTTTGATTAAAAAACACTTGATATTGCCGGTGGAATATGTTAAACTAGGGCGTGATAGAAATATTATATAGGAGAAACAAACATGGTTACAGCAGGAGATTTCAGAAAAGGAACAACTTTTGAATGGGAAGGTGCAGTTTACAGTGTCACTGATTTTATGCATGTAAAACCAGGAAAAGGCTCACCATTTGTAAGAGCAACAATCAAAAACGTTATGACAGGTCAAGTGAAAGAAACAACTTTCAATCCAAGCGACAAATTTCAAGAGGCAGTTATTGAAAAGAAAGAAATGCTTTATCTTTACAATGACGGCGACCTTTATTACTTTATGGACAATGAAACATATGAGCAGATGCCACTCAATCGCGACATCGTTGCCGATGCTTTAAACTTTGTTACGGAAAACATGCCAACAACAATGTTTATGTACAAGGGTGTTCCATTTGCAGTTTATCCTCCAACTTTTGTTGAACTTGAAGTTGCGGACACAGAGCCAGGCATACAGGGTGACACTTCCAAAGCATCAAAAAAGCCTGCAAAACTTGTCACAGGCTACACAATCAATGTTCCGCTTTTTGTCAACATTGGCGATATAATCCGAGTTGACACTCGTGACGGCTCATACATGGAAAAAGTAAACAAATAAAAAAGAGCAAACGCTCTTTTTTTTATTCGTCAACACACTTTTTAATTTGTTTTAGCCATTTTATCATAGTGCCGTCTTCGATGAGGGTTTTTAGTATTCCTGGTTTGTCTTTTTCTAATTTCAACACAAAGGAAATAAGGCACATCATATAGTCAAAGTCTTTGTCTTTCATCGTGATTTTACGCAAAGTGTCAATATTGTCATCGATAAGCAGTATTTTGTCGGGGGACTTTATCTGAAATTCTTTAAAATCTTCGATAAAAGTCTTGACATCGTCTTCGTAAATAACATGTGGAGTTTGCATAATAATGTTGTCGGCTGAAGTGTCACCAGACCAATTTCCGGCGCTGTCCAATTCTTTCAAAACATTAAGGTGCTTGATAATTTTTTCATAAACTCTTGTTTTTTCCTGTTCTTTTTTGAAGCAACTCCAACACAGACCGCGATATTTTTCGTCGCCACCAATTTCAATCTCTTGACCGTCAGTGACCATAAGTCCTTTGACAAAACGGCCATTCATTATGGCTTTTTTGCCGCACTGACAAACACTTTTTATCTCTTGGATGCTGTCTGCAATTTCCAATAACCGTTTGCTACCTTCAAAAAGTTCGCCTTTAAAGTTTGTTTTCAGACCATAGCACAAAACCGGCACGTTTTCTGCAATTTCACGAAGTTGGTCAATTTGTTTTTTTGTGCAAAACTGACATTCATCAACAATAACAACCTTAAATTTGTTTTGTGCGTTTTGCTCATCAAACAAAACCTGCAGATTTTCGCTTTCTGAAAAGGTTGTGCAAGGCGCAGAGATGCCAATCCGTGCAACAACTTCATCACTTGAGTCTCTGTTGTCAATTTTTGGTTTTAAAAGTAAAACACTTATTCCCTTTTGCAAGTAATTGAATCTGCACATCAGTGCGGAAGCAGTTTTTGATGAACCCATGACACCAAATTTGTAATAAAGTTTTGCCATAAACCCTCCATAATTTTTCTTTTAATATTTTAGCAAAAAATGTCAGAAAAACAAAATGAAAATATCAAATACCTAAAATTCTTTGCAAAAACGAAGTGTTGTGTTGTAAAATAGGTGCATAAAGGAAAAGAATTTGAAAGATTTATCACATATCAGAAACTTTTGCATAATTGCACACATCGATCATGGAAAAAGCACACTTGCAGACAGACTGATTGAACTTACGGGCACTGTTTCCAAACGTGACATGCAAGAGCAAATTTTGGATAGTATGGAGTTGGAGCGTGAAAAAGGAATAACGATAAAACTTGCTCCAACAAGACTTGTTTATGAGTACAACGGCGAGGAATATATCCTCAATTTGATTGACACGCCGGGTCACGTTGACTTTACCTACGAAGTGTCACGCTCTTTGACTGCTTGTGAGGGAGCGATTTTGCTTGTTGATGCTTCTCAGGGTGTGGAGGCGCAAACACTTGCAAACACTTATTTGGCACTTGACAACAATCTTGAAATAGTGCCTGTGATAAACAAAATTGACTTGCCATCTGCCAGGATTGAAGATGCAAAGAACGAGATTGAAGAGGTGATTGGGCTTGATGCTGATGATTGCCCGTGCATTTCCGCAAAAGAAGGCACAAATGTTGATCAAGTTTTAAGGGCTATTGTAGAAAAAATCCCATCTCCGATTGGAGATGACGAGAAACCTCTCAAAGCATTGATTTTTGACAGTCACTATGACAATTTTAAGGGTGCCATTTGCTTGATAAGGGTGTTTGACGGAACAGTCAAGGCGGGAGATCAAATTCTTATGCTGCAAACCGGCAAAACATTTGAAGTGACCGAGGTTGGCATATTTGTGCCAAACACAAAACAGACAGAAATCCTTTCCGCAGGTGAAGTTGGCTATGTGGCTGCGTCAATAAAAACAATTTCAGATGTCAAAGTCGGCGACACTATCACGTTGACAGAAAATCCAGCAAAAGAGGCTTTGGCGGGCTATAAGGAAATTCAACCTGTTGTTTTTTGCGGAATTTTCACTGTTGACGGCGCAAAATACAATGATTTGAAAGATGCATTGGAAAAACTGAAACTAAACGATGCAAGCTTGCAATTTTCACCCGAAGTTTCATCGGCACTTGGCTTTGGTTTTCGTTGTGGCTTTTTGGGACTTTTACATCTTGAGATTATCACCGAACGTTTGGAGCGCGAATTTGATTTGGATATAATCACAACTGCGCCAAGTGTGTCTTATCATGTGTACAAAACAAATGGCGAAATGTTGGAAGTTTCCAATCCTTCAAATCTTCCGCCACAAGTTGAAATCAGCCGAATCGAAGAGCCTATTGTAAGCACAAGTATCTACACACCACCAGAATATGTTGGCGCTATTATGGAACTTTGCCAAGACAAGCGCGGCGAGTACAAAGACATGCAATATCTTGACAAAAAGCGTGTTGAACTAAAGTATATCTTGCCGCTAGGGGAGATAATTTATGACTTTTTTGACAGTCTGAAATCCAGAACAAAAGGATATGCAAGTTTTGACTACGAATTTGCTGGCTTTATGCCTGCGGAACTTGTGAAAGTTGACCTTCTGCTAAATGGCGAGAAATGTGATGCTTTGTCACTTATTGTGCATAAAGACAAGGCTTACAATCGTGGAAGAGAACTTACGGAAAGATTGAAAAAGATTATTCCAAGACAATTGTTTGAAGTGCCAATTCAGGCTTGCATTGGAAGTAAGATTATTGCACGCGAAACAATTTCAGCAATGAGAAAAGATGTGCTTGCAAAATGTTATGGCGGGGACATAACGCGAAAACGCAAACTTTTGGAAAAGCAGAAAGAGGGCAAAAAGCGTATGCGAAAAATTGGCTCTGTGGAAATTCCATCTGAGGCATTTATGAGCATACTTAAACTTGACCAAGACAAATAAGAAACAATATATGGTGTAGTATGCAACGCATAATACACCATATTTGGAGATAGAATATGAGAAAAGAAATTTCAATTTATGTCCATATTCCATTTTGTGAACACAAGTGTGCTTACTGCGCATTTAATTCCTTTTGCGCCACACAGCAAGAAAAGGAAAATTATTTAAAACTTTTGTGTGGCGAGATTGCTGAAAAAAGCAAACAGTTTTCAAACAAATATGTTGTCAAAACAATTTATATAGGCGGCGGAACTCCAAGTGTTTTGTCATGCGAACAGATTTCTGAGGTTGTGAGGGCGATATATGACAACTTTGATGTTTATGACAATGCAGAATTTACGATAGAGGCAAATCCGCACAGCATTTCTGAGGAAAAATTGAAATGTTGGAAAAGTTTGAGAGTCAATCGTGTGAGTGTCGGTGTTCAGACTTTAAGTGACAAAAACCTTTCAAAAATAGGCAGACTGCATACATCAAAAATGGCAATAGAAAAAATTAAACTTGTACGCAAATATTTTGCAAATGTCTCCTGCGATTTGCTTGTTGGCTTGGAGGGGGAAGATGGCAAAACCTTGTGCAAACATGCCAAACAACTGCTTGAACTTGGTATTAAGCATATTTCTTGTTACTTTTTGGAAATTTATCAAAACACGCCAATCTTTGATATGATTCAAAATAAAAAATATTTGCCGCTGGGTGACGAAGAACAAGTTGCCGCTTTCAACAAACTGGCAAATTATCTTAAAGATGCTGGTTTGGAAAGATATGAGATAAGCAATTTTGCCTATCCGCAGTTTGAAAGTAAGCACAATTCAAACTATTGGGCGCGAGGCGAATATGTTGGATTTGGACTTTCGGCACATTCTTTTTTGAACGGAAAAAGGTTTTGGAACGCCGACAACATAGATGACTATAAAAATGGCGTGACCACAAGCGAGGAATTATCTTTGACCGAAGAAGATGAAGAGAAAATTATGCTTGGGCTAAGGTGCAACTTGGGTGTTGATGTAAAATCACTTAAAAAAATTGATTTAAACAAAAATCCTTATTTTCAGGACTATTTAAAGCAGGGAATATTGACACAGGAAGGGGGACTTGTCAAGTTGAATCCAATGTTTTATCAAATGTCCAACACAATTATTTCAAACTTGTTTGAAGATAAGTAAATTTTGATAGAAATTTTTGTTAAAAATAGTTGATTTTTGAAAAATGATGTGATATAATCATGGTGTAAAGTTAAAGAACTTGACAAAACAGAGGTGTGTATGTCAAAGATACGGCTTGAAGATTTTGTCCAATATGGAAGACTGTTTGATACGTATGGAAAACTGCTCAGTGAGGACAGACAACAAATCATGAGTTTGTATTTTGATTGCAACATGACTTTGGCAGAAATTGCAAACGAAAGGCAGATTTCACGGCAAGCAGTTTTGGACGCGATTCAAAAGTCTTGTGAAAAACTCAAACAAATCGAAGATGTTTTGCACACGACTTCAAATCGTCAAAAAATTCAGTCAGCACTTGAAGAAATACTCAACTTGTGCCAAGTAGGTGACACCAAAAAAATTCAAAAAAAAGTCGAAGAAATCTTAAAGGAAATTTGATATGGCATTGTTTTCGTCATTATCTGAAAAACTGAATCACATTTTTTCAAAACTCACAAAACGCGGCAAATTGACCGAACTTGAAATCAAAGAGGCCATGCGTGAAGTCAGGATTGCCCTTTTGGAAGCAGATGTAAACTACATGGTTGCCAAAAAGTTTGTGTCAGATGTTTCTGAAAAAGCACTTGGCGAAGATGTTATGAAAAGTTTGACGCCTGGTCAAATGGTTATCAAAATTGTTCGTGATGAACTTGTGAAATTGATTTCTTCTGACAATCAAAAACTTGCAATTGCACCAAATCCTCCAACAATTATTATGATGTGCGGACTTCAAGGTGCCGGCAAAACCACAATGTGCGGAAAACTTGCCTATCACTTGAAAAAATCGGGCAAAAAACCGTTGCTTGTTGCTTGTGACATCTATCGTCCTGCCGCAATAAATCAATTGCAAGTGGTTGGCAAAACTGCAAATGCGGAAGTGTTTGAACGTGGCACACAAAATCCTGTCAAAACCGCAAAACAGGCCCTTGAGCATGCCAAAAAACAAGGTTTTGACACTGTGATAATCGACACTGCTGGTCGTCTTCACATCAATCAAGAGTTGATGGAAGAATTGAAAGAAATCAAAAAAGAAGTAAAGCCGACAGAAATTTTGCTTGTTGTTGACTCCATGACTGGTCAAGATGCAGTGACTATTGCTGAGAGTTTCAACAATGACCTTGACATAACCGGCGTTGTGCTGACAAAACTTGATGGCGACACTCGTGGCGGTGCAGCACTTTCAATCAAAGCAATCACCGGAAAGCCTATCAAATTTTCTGGCGTAGGTGAAAAGATTGGCGACCTTGAGCCGTTTCATCCGGACAGAATTGCCAGCAGAATACTTGGCATGGGCGATGTGCTTTCTTTGATAGAACGTGCGCAAGAAGCCGTCACTGAAGAAGAAGCCAAAAAAATGCAGGAAAAATTGCGTGAAAACTCGTTTACTTTTGAAGATTATCTTACACAAATGGAAAGCCTGAAAAAAATGGGCAGTCTGCAAGATATAGTTGGCATGATTCCTGGACTTTCGTCAAAAATGAAAGGCGTCACAATTGACGAAAAGCAACTTGAGGTCAACAAAGCGATTATTCAAAGCATGACGCATGAAGAACGAATGAATCCGGACATAATCAAAGCAAGTCGTCGTCAACGCATTGCAAAAGGCAGTGGTACAACAATACAACAAGTCAACGCTCTTTTAAAGCAGTTTGAGCAGTCCAAAGAGATGATGAAAATGATCAAAGGCAAAAAAGGACTCAGAGGCTTGTTTTAGGATTGATATATCTCAAAACCTTGTGTTTTGATTTATATATAAGCAAAAGAATTTTTTAAAAGGAGAAAAACAAATGGCAGTAAAAATCAGACTTACAAGAATGGGAGACAAGAAAGCACCTTTCTATCGTGTTGTAGTGGCTGACTCAAAAAGTCCAAGAGACGGCAAATATATCGACCTTTTGGGCACTTACAATCCACTTACAAACCCTGCTGAAATCAAAATTGACAATCAAAAGGCTGAAAAATGGCTCAAAAATGGTGCAACTCCAACAGAGACAGCAAAGTCAGTGCTTGTAAAGAGTGGCGCTATCAACCCTGAAAACAAATAAGGAGCAAAACAATGGAAGAATTGTTGAAATTCCTCGTTGAAAGTCTTGTTGAAGACAAATCCGCAGTTGTGATTTCAAAAGATGAGGACGAAAAGACAATCACATATCGTGTCAAAGTTGATGAAAACGATATTGGCAAGGTTATTGGAAAAAACGGCAAAACAGCAAACAGTATACGCACAATATTGAAGTCTGTCAGCGCAAAATTGCACAAAAAAGTTTTTGTGAAATTTGAGGACTAAGGCATGGCGGATAATTTTGTCTGCGTAGGAAAAATAATAAAACCGCAGGGTATCAAAGGGGAGGTGAAAATAATGCCTTCAGTAGATATTCCTGCGATTTTTAATGGCAAGCACGCACTTTATGTTGAAAAAGAGCCTATGGAAATTGTTTCAGGAACGTTTCGACTTGGATATGGTTATATCAAATTTGCCAAGATCATCGACAGGAACACTGCCGAAAAGTTTCGCAACAAAAAGGTGTATATCACAAAAGAAGAATTTGAAAAACTTTCAGATGACCACTTTTTGATTGACGATTTGATTGGCATGATTATATATGACGAAAAAGGCGATTTGATTGGTCAAATAATGGACGTTGTTGACTATGGCTTTGATGACATTTTGATAATAAAAGAAGACGGCATCACTTACGAAGTTCCATTTCGAAAGGCTATTTTTCAGAGCAATGGCAAAAATTTGACAGCAATCCGATCCGAATATGAAGGAGCAAAGGTGGTTCAAGAATGAAAATAGATATTTTGACGCTTTTTCCAGAAGCATTTTCTTCGCTTGGAACAAGCATAATCGGTCGTGCGTGTGAAGGCGGCATTCTGGACATAAACCTTGTCAACATTCGTGATTTTTCCAATGACAAGCACAAAAAGTGTGACGACACACCTTTTGGCGGTGGTGCAGGCATGCTTATGACTGTGCAACCAATATATGACGCGATTTTGTCAGTGCTTAGCCAGGAAGAAAAGTCGGCTCTGTTAAGCGACAAGGCAAAAAAGACAAATGTTTCCACAAAGATTATTTTTCCTTCACCAATCGGAAAAGTGCTGAACGCAAAAAAAGCAGAAAGCCTTTCCAAATACAAACATTTGATTTTTGTTTGTGGACACTATGAAGGTGTTGACGAAAGGCTATTTCAACTTTTTCCAATCGAGCAAATTTCGATAGGCGACTATGTGCTGACCGGCGGAGAACTTCCAACCATGGTGATAATAGATTGTCTTGCTCGCTTTGTTTATGGAGTTATTTCTGCAGATAGTTTGACCAATGAAAGTTTTTCAAATGGCCTTTTGGAATATCCACAGTACACAAAGCCAAGAGTTTTTAATGGCATACAAGTGCCAGATATTTTGCTTTCTGGCAATCATCAAGAGGTTGAAAAATGGCGTATCGAGCAAAGTTTGGCACGAACAAAAAAGATAAGAAAAGATTTGCTGAATAAAAAATAAACAATATTTGGTGTAGTATGCAATGCATAATACACAATATTTTGTGAGAAAAAAGGAAAGTGTATGAAAATAAATTGGTTTCCTGGACATATGAACAAAGCACTCAAGGACATAAGTGAGCAACTGAAAAAAGTTGATGTTGTCACATATGTTCTTGACGCACGCATACCTCTTTCCTCTTTCAATCCAAGTTTGGATAAACTCACTCAAAACAAGCCAACACTTTTCGTGCTTAACAAAATTGATTTGGCTGACGAAAAACGGGTTAAGGATTTGTTAAAACAATTTGAAAACAAAAATACCGATTTTGTCTTTTACAACAGCACTCTTTCGGGCAAAAGTGATATTATTTTAAACAAAATCAAGCAGTTGGCACATGAAAAGGTAGAAAAATATCTTTCAAAAGGTGTCAAAACAACTGTAAGGACTATGGTTGTTGGCATTCCAAACTCTGGAAAAAGCACCCTGGTGAACAGTCTTTGCAGAAAAGCTAAAACTGAAACCGGCGACAGAGCCGGCGTGACAAAACGCGGCCAGTGGGTTAGTGTCGGGGACTGCGTGGAGGTTTACGACACTCCTGGCACACTTTATCCAAACATTGAAAATCAAAATATCGCCAAAAAACTTGCCTATGTTGGCAGTGTGCGTGATGAGATTTTGGATTTTGTTGAAATTGGAGGTGCTTTTGCGTGTGATATTGTCAAGATATATCCAGATGTGCTTAAAAACAGATACGAAATTGATTCTTTTCAAGATGGTTTTGATGTTTTAAATCAAATAGCCAAAAAAAGAAAATTTCTTTGCTCTGGAAATGAAATTGATTTGGAGCGTGCTGGCAGAACGATTATCGATGATTTTCGCAAGGGTCGTCTTGGAAAACTTACTTTGGATTAAGGTGAAATATGGAAAATCCTTATACAAAAGATTTGTCAAAAATGCGCAACAAAATTGAAGGTGATATCGGTGAGACAAGTGCCGTCAATTTTTTGGAACGCAAAGGCTACAAAATTTTACAGACAAACTACAAAACAAAATTTGGTGAGATTGACATTATTGCCAAAGACAAGGACTGTTTTGTGTTTGTTGAGGTTAAAAAACGCTCGACATTGGCGTTTGGCAGGCCTATCGAGGCTGTTGACTTCAAAAAACAGCAAAAAATAAGAAAGACGGCTGAGTTTTGGCTGATGCTTAAGCACAAGTCACAAAGCGACTGTCGTTTTGATGTAATAGAAATCTTGGCAGATGAGATAAATCACGAAATAAATGCTTTTTGACAAGTTTTTAAAAATATTTTCAAAAACACTTGCTTTTTAAATTTTATATGTGATATAATGACAAAGACTTCGGGTGTTCCGCTGGGCATTGGCACAAAATTTGTGCAACTTAAATATAAGGCTTTATGAGCATCATGTCGAAAATCTGAAAAAAGGAGATAAGTCAATGGCAAATATTATCGATCAACTTGAGCGCGAAGGCATGAAAGAGACCATTCCTGAATTTGCTATCGGTGACACTGTAAAGGTCACAGTGAAGATCAAGGAAGGCGACAAAGAAAGATTACAGGCTTTTGAAGGCACAGTGATTTCCAGAAAAAATGGCGGAATCCGTGAAACATTTACTGTAAGAAAAATGTCCTACGGTGTTGGTGTAGAAAAAACTTTTCCACTTCATTCACCAAAAATCGCTTCTATTGAAGTTGTAAGAAAGGGCAAACCAAGAAGGGCAAAACTTTATTATGTTCGCGACCTTACAGGAAAAGCCGCAAAAGTTAAATCAGCAGAAAATTAAGGGTTTTGAAAACCCTTTTTTTATTGCCTGACAAACAGTTGACAAAACTGTCTTGATTTTGTGATAATATATTTGTATGGAAAAGATATATGATATTGTGATTATTGGCGGAGGGGTTGCCGGTATGAGTGCGGCAATTTATGCAAAACGCCGTGGAAAAAATGTTGTACTTATTGAAAAATTGGCATTAGGCGGACAAGTCAACACGATTCCAAAAATAGAAAATTTTCCTTCTATTTCAACAACAGACGGAATTTCTCTTGTTCAAAAATTCTCGAAGCAAGTTGAGGGCCTTTCAATCGAAATAGTCTATGACACAATTCAAAAGGTTGACTATGTTTCGCAAGTCAAAACTTTGTTTGGCCAGAAGGATAAATACAAAGCAAACAGCGTTATTATTGCCACAGGACTATCTTATATAGAACTTGGCAAAAACGAAAATGATTATGTTGGAAAAGGTTTGAGTTATTGTGCTGTGTGCGATGCCAACTTTTTTAAGGGCGAAAAGGTTTGCGTGGCAAGCAAAAATGGCAGTGGCTTGAAAGAGGCGGTTGTTTTGTCTGAGGTTTGTGAAAAAGTGACAGTTTTGGACAGTGGAGATATGAGCATCTATGCACAAGTCAACAAGAATCCAAAAATAGAAGTTTTGTCCAATGTTGAAATTGAGAAATTGATTGGCAAAGATTTGTTAACTGGCGTGGAAATAGTTCAAAATGGTGAGAAGCAGATAATTTCTTGCAAAGGCTTGTTTGTTGCACTTGGCAAAAAACCTGACCAAACGGTGTTTGGCGGAGTGAAGGTTGACCAAAACGGGTTTATTATCACTGACGAAAACATGCGAACTTCTATGAAAGGTGTCTTTGCGGTTGGCGATGTCAGAAGCAAAGTGCTTAAACAAGTTGTTACAGCGTGCAGTGATGGTGCAATAGCAGGTCAGTTGGCATAAAACAAAGTGTGACAAAAAAATCCATGCTTTCATAAAAAGATAGCATGGAAAAAGAAAACAAATCAAACAATCAAATCAAAATTATTTGTGTCAAAGCACCAAGGTGGTCAACTCCGTTTTTAAAAATGTTTTACAAAAAGGATAAAAAGTTCGAAAATTGATTTTTCGATATATTGTGTAGTATGCAATTCATAATACACTTTATTTTGTTATTCCAAAATCAATCCGCCGTCAACATACAATGTTTGGCCGGTGATGAAAGATGCCTTATCGCTTGACAAAAATGCAACGGCATTCGCCACATCTTCTGCGGTGCCGAGCCTTTGCAAAGGGGTCATTTCGGCTATGTCCTCTTTTTCTTCTTTGGTCAGGTTGTTGTTCATTTTTGTGTCAACAAAGCCGGGTGCGACAACATTTATTCTAAAACCAAGATTGCCAAGTTCACTTGCAAGTGATTTGCAAAGCCCGTTCATTGCTGATTTTGTGGCAGTGTAAACGCTTTCGCACGAACAACCTACTTTGTCCACAAAAGAGCCTACAAGCACGATGTTTGCAGGTGTTTTTGCTATTTTTACAAATTCTCTTATGGCTTTGATTGCTGATTTTATGTTCACTTCAAACAATCTGTCTATCTCATCATTTTTAACATCAAAAATCAACGTTCTTTTTTGCGCTATGCCTGCACAAAACACAAGTGTGTCAACATAGTCAAAATCTTTTGAGACTTTTGCAAAAAAGTTTTCAATTGATTTATCTTCAAGCAAATCCAAACTGTATTTCTTGTCATCGTCAAAACCTTTTATCTGCGTTTTGTTGAAAGACAATGCCAAACTGAAATTTTCCTGCTTCATCTTTTCGGCAACCGCCAAACCGATTTCTCCTGATGCACCAATAACAACGCAACTTTTCTTTACCATATTTTAAACCTCTTTTTCATTTTAGCATTTTGACTTTTTTTTTCAAAGCATTTAATTATATTTTTAGGCAAAACTATTGATTAAAATTGTTGTTTTAATTGACATTAAACACTTTTTATGATATATTTTTTAAAGTTTTTATTTAAGGTGAGGACAAATGGAAGAAAATTTATCAAATGAAATTGACATCAGACGTGCAAAAATTGAAGAACTCAAAAAAATGGGCGAGTTGCCTTTTAAGGACAGATTTGAACGAACTTGCACCATTCAAGAAGCACGAGAAAAAATAGGCGAAAAAGTGAAAATTGCTGGACGTATTGTTTTTCGCAGAATTATGGGAAAGTTTGGATTTTGCCAAATAAGAGACATATATGAGCGTATTCAAATTTCTGTTGGGCGAAATGAATTTTCTGAAGAGGATTACAATTTCTACAAAAAGATGATTGATATTGGCGATTTTATTGGCGTTGAAGGTGAAGTTTATCAAACTCAGACAGGTGAAGTGACCGTCAAAGCGGAAAAAATTACTTTGCTTTCAAAAACTCTTAGGCCGCTTCCAGAAAAATTTCATGGCATTGTTGACACTGAAATTAAATATCGTCAAAGATATCTTGACCTTATCACAAACGAAGACAGCAGAAAAATCTTTTTGACAAGAAGCAAAGTTGTTTCTTTTGTCAGAAAGTTTTTGGAAGAAAATGGTTTTATTGAGGTTGAAACACCAATTTTGCAAACAAGCGTTTCCGGCGCAAGTGCAAAGCCATTTTTCACACATCATAATGCTTTGGATTTGCAATGCAATTTGCGTATTGCCTTTGAATGTGCTTTGAAAGAGTGTATTTGTGCAGGAATTGACCGAGTTTTTGAACTTGGCAAAGATTTTAGAAATGAAGGAATGGATCCTGCCCATTTGCAAGAATTCACTCAAGTTGAATGGTACGCATCTTATTGGAATTTTGAGGATAATATCAAGTTTTTCAAAAAATTTTTGACAGAACTTATGAAAGCATGCTTTGGAACAACAAAGGTTGTTTATCAAGAGCAGGAGATTGACTTTGGCAAGGAGTGGGACGAAATCGATTATGTTGCACGCATGCGCGAACTTTTGGGGTGTGATTTTCTTGAGATTGAAGATTTGAATCAACTTAAAAAGATTGCAGTTGACAGAAAATTGTTCACTTATGCCGACCTTGAAGAATGCAAGAGTGTACGTACACTTATTGATTACATCTACAAGCGAAAAATCAGAGCAAATATAGTCAATCCAACGATTTTGTACAACTATCCTGCATCATTGAAACCACTTGCAAGACGAAACGACAAAAACAGCAAAATTGTTGATGTTTTTCAGATTGTTGTTGGTGGTCAGGAACTTGTCAATGCTTACAGTGAGTTGGTCGATCCAATCATACAACGCAAAACTTTGGAAGATCAACTTAAAGAAAAGGCGGCAGGCGACGAAGAAACTATGGACGTTGACGAAGACTTTTTGCTTGCTATGGAACATGGTATGCCACCAATTTCCGGTTTGGGATTTGGCATTGACCGATTTTTGATGTTTGCTTTTGACTGTGCAAATATTCGTGATGTTGTGCTTTTTCCACTTATGAAATAAGGAGGAATTATGGACGCAAAGTTTGTGATGGACGGACTTGACACAATGATAGAAAATCCTAGGTGCGAACTTGAGCACAGCACACCCTTTGAACTGTTGGTGGCTGTGATTTTGTCTGCACAATGCACCGACAGACGCGTCAACATGGTGACAAAAGAACTTTTTAAGACTTGCAACACACCAAAAGATTTTGCAGATATTCCGCTTGAAATTTTGGAAGAAAAAATTCATTCGTGTGGCTTTTATCACAACAAAGCAAAATCAATAAAAAGTGCAAGCGAGGATATTTTGAAAAGATTTGGCGGAAAAGTGCCAGAAAAGTTTGATGATTTGCTGACTTTGGCGGGTGTTGGCCGCAAAACAGCAAATGTTGTCACGGCGGTGGCTTTTGGCGGAGATGCTTTTGCGGTTGACACTCATGTTTTGAGGGTCTCAAACAGACTTGGACTTGTTGGCACAGAAGATCCATATAAATGTGAACAACAGTTATGTCAAATTTTTCCAAAGGACTGTTGGTCAAAGTTGCACTTTCAGATGGTGCTTTTTGGAAGATACACCTGCAAAGCAATAAAGCCAGAGTGCGAAAAATGTGTGTTTAATCGTGAATGTCCGCATTCAAGAGTTTGATTTTGGAGGAAAAGAGTGTTTCTTGACAGGGTGAAAATTTCTATAAAAGCAGGAAACGGTGGAAAAGGTTCCACATCTTTTTTGCGTACAAAACTCAACGCAAATGGTGGTCCTGACGGCGGAGATGGTGGCAAGGGTGGAGATATTGTTTTTGTGGCAACAAACAGTTTGAACACTTTGTATTCTTTTCGTTTTAAGAAAAAGTTTGTTGCTGAAAATGGGGAAGATGGTCATCAGAAAAATCAAACTGGCCGCAGTGGAAAAGACGAAATTATTGAAGTGCCAACAGGAACAGTCTTAATTGACCCACAAACAGACAAAATTGTTGCCGATTTAAGTGAAGACGGTGCCCGATATGTTGCTCTTAAGGGTGGCTTGGGTGGTCACGGCAATGCCTACTATCGTTCATCAATCAAGCAAGCACCGTCGTTTTCGCAAACAGGCGAAGTGACAACACTGCGCGAAATTATTTTGGAACTGAAAACTATTGCAGATGTTGGACTTGTTGGTTTTCCGAATGTAGGAAAATCAACCCTGCTTTCTGTGATTTCCAACGCAAATCCAAAAATTGCCAATTATCCTTTCACGACAATATATCCAAATCTTGGGGTGTGCGAGGTGCTTGGCGAGACTTTTGTCGTTGCAGATATTCCTGGACTGATTGAGGGCGCAAGCGAGGGACTGGGACTTGGACATTACTTTTTGAAACATGTTGAACGCGTCAGACTTATTGTGCATTTGGTGGACATATCAGAAAGCGAAGGGCGAAGTGCCGTGCAAGATTTTTTTGTTATTAACTCAGAACTTGCCAAATATAACAAAGAATTGTCAAATACAAAGCAAATAGTTGTTTTTTCAAAATGCGATTTGTTGGACGAGAAAAAGTTGCAAGAAAATATATCAAATTTTGTCAAGCAGACAAAAATAAAGGAATATATGACCATTTCATCTTACACTCGAAGTGGAATAGAAGATTTGAAACGCAAGATTTTGGAAAATCTGAAAAAGATACCAAAAAAGCCACCTCTTGCAGTTGAGGAAGTAGATTTTGACAAAAAAGATAACAGCACAATTGAAGTGAAGCGGCTTGCTGACGGCAGTTTTGAAGTTTCTGGCGGACGTATTGAAAGTTTGATACGGGGTGTTGTGCTGTCGGATCAAACTTCATTTGCATATTTTCAAAACAGACTTAAAGATATGGGCGTTATAGACTTGTTGAAAGAAAAAGGATTGAAGCAAGGCGACACAGTCACAATAAAGGATATCAGTTTTGAATATATTGAATAGCACAACACTTTGTGTAGTATGCGTTGCATAATACACCACATTTTGTTGAATTCATTGAGGAGGTTTTATGATAACAACAAAACAAAGAGCATTTTTGCGTGGACTTGGCAATGCTCTTGAACCTGTTATGCAGATTGGAAAAGAGGGCATTTCAGAAAATGTACTTGAAAGTGCAAACTTACTTTTGGAGGCACGCGAACTTATCAAAGTTAAGGTCTTGAAAAACTCTGATGAAGAGGCACGTCATTTTGCTGAGGAAATTGCAAGTGACCTTGGCGCAGAGGTTGTTCAAGTTATTGGCAACAACTTTATTTTGTATAAAAAATCAACCAGGAAAAATTTTAAACATATTCAACTGCCATAATTTAAAACACCTCATCGTCTGTTTTTGAATTGAACAAAGTGTTGAATTGCGAAATCAAAGCAAAAACAACCAATATAGATGAGATTATGCAGTAATAGATTGTTGTTCGGACAAAAAGTCCACTTATGATAAGCACAATTGCCGAAATCAAATATCCTTTTGTTCTGTTTTTGTTGAAGGAATATGCCACAAAATCTTTGAACGTCATCTTTTTGTCTATTGTATATTTGTGAGTGATTTCTGGAAAGAAGTTGTAATATTTGTAAAGTTTTTTGTAAGTTTCAAATTCGTCAAAAATTAGTATTTTTTCAGAGAAATTTTTGATAAACACAGCAAGTTCTTTTTCCGAAACGATTTTGCAACATATTACAATTTTGGTGACTTTTGCTTTTTTCACTTTGTTGTAAATTTCCATAAATCTGGAAATTGTCAGCCCTTGAAACGAAAAATCTGCATACAAAAGAGTGGACACTTTTTCGTTCTCGTGTTTGACTATTATAAAGTCCTTGTGTTTGACAACATTTTTGTGCTTTGTGAGCGCAAGTTTTTCAAAAAAATCTATAGGTTTGTCATCGCAAGCAAGAGAAAAAAACATGTTTTGGGCATCTTGTTTTTCTTTTATTTTCAGGTTTTGTTTGTTTTTCTTCTTTTGCATAACAAAATGCATTATTGTATATGTTGCTATGCTGAATAGTGCGGACAACAAAAGTACAAGCCAAAGATTTCGCAAAAAATATCTTAGCCAAACAAAAAATATCAAAAAAAACAAGGCGACTTTAAGAATTTCTTGAAAAACAAAACGAATGGTTTGCATGCCTTGATTTTTGCCACTTTGACGGTTTTTATTCCGTTGTGAAAAGTTATTTAAAACATTTGACAAAATTTTGAATGGGTGATAATATAAAAATATGTTGAAGATAAAAGACCTTGTGACACTACTTCAAGATTCAAAAATGAAAAATGTGGCTGTGTATGACTTGTCGGAAAATGGACAGGAAAAGTATGTTGTGCTCTGCACGTCAAGCAAGGTTGCTGACAGCAAAAAAGTTGCCGACATTATCGCAGAAAAAAGTGCCTACAAGGAAAAGATTGAAGGCTATTTTAAGGGCGAGTGGATTGTTTTTGATTTTCCAAATCTGACACTTCATATCTTCCTGTCAAAAGTCAGAGAAAAATACAATCTTGACAAACTTTACAAGCCAAAAAAAATTTCTTTAAAATAAATCAAAAGTCCTTCTTGGACTTTTTTGTTTTTTATCAAAATCATTTTGAAAATTTTTGATTATGGTTTACAATAATATCAGTTGGGAAATTGGTTTTTATGATTGAAATTTGTTTCGTTTGCACAGGCAACACTTGTCGGTCGGTTATGGCGGAAAGAATTGCAAAAAAAATGGCAAAAGTAAAAAAAATAAAAGATGTAAAATTTTCGTCAGCCGGTCTGTACGCAAAAGGCGAAAACATTTCCGAAAATGCAGCAGCAACTTTGAAAAAACTTGGATATGACGGACGCAATCGCAAAAGCATCAAACTGAAAAATATAAAGGACAACGTTTTGTATGTTGCTGTCACAAACGATCACAAAAGATTGATTGATTCAAAAAAGTGCCTATCTTTTCAAGATTTGGCAGGGCAGGTGTCTGACCCATACGGACAGGATATGCAAACTTACGAGATGTGTGCCAAACAAATAGAACAAAATGTTGAGGCACTTTTGGACAGAATACAAAATTTGAGAGGTGCAAAATGATTATAATGGCAAGCGATCATCGAGGCTATCTTTTGAAAGAAGATTTAAAAACTTTTTTCAATCAAGAAAACATCATCACCATAGATGTTGGCTCTTACAGTAAAGAGCCTGTTGATTATCCAGATTTTGCAAAATTGGGGATTGAAAAAGTTCTGGCAGAAAAAAACAATGTTGGCATTTTTATTTGCGGCTCGGGAATAGGAATGAGTATGGCAGCAAACAGAAATCCAAAAATCCGTGCCGCTTTGTGCTTAAACACCAAAATGGCGATGCTTGCACGAAAGGATAATGACGCAAATGTCCTTTGTCTGCCGGGGAATTTGAGAAAGAAAAAAGCGATTTCTATTGTCAAAATTTTTCTTACGACAAGTTTTGAAGGCGGCCGCCATGCAAGAAGACTCAAAAAAATTTCGGGGGTGGAAAAATGATAAATGTTATTTTGCCTGTCGTTGACCAACCAGAAAATTACTTGAAATTTGTTGAGAGAATCGCTTGCAAGGATGTGAAAGTTTTTGTTGGATTGAAAGAAGGAGTTGATTTTGTTCTTCCAAAGGTGGAGGAGAAAAAGACTGCAAAAAAAAGCACAAAGAAAACTACAAAAAACACAAAAACAAAAAAGAAATCTCAAAAAAAATTGCAAGATTTTGTTGAACTGCATTTATTTTCAGAAAAATCTAACACAGAGGAAATCATAAACTCTTTGCACTCTTGCAAAATGCAAGAAGGACAAATTTTGGTCTGCCGCAGGCCATTGAGTGAGGAAGAATTTTTAAGACTCACAACCTCAAAGTGCCAAATTGCAACTTTGAAGGCAAAACATTCAAAATTTTTTAATATGCTCAAAAATTTTACGAAAGCGATTGTCAAAAGATTTTTTGCATTTACATTTTTTGAAGACATTTCGGCAATTTGTTATAGCCAAAGCATGTTTCAATTGATGTCTGTATGTGCAAATCTTTCGATGGCAAGTCGCATAAACAAATATGTTGGCATTGAAATCGAGGAAATCGAAACAACAGAAAAACAGGTCAAAAAACAATATTCTCGTTTCAAAAATTTGTTGTTTTTTATGTTTTGGACCTTGATATTTGCCGGCAGTTTGACCGGAGGCGTGCTTGTTTGCGTTTTCACAGAAACAAAGGCTCTGATTGTAATTTTGGTGTTGTTTTGGATATTTCTTGCTTTGTTTTTGTGGTTTGTGGAATTTGTCAACTTTATCCGCACACTTGCGGTTGGAAATTTAAGGTACGGACGCGCTCAGGAAGTTGTATCGTAAATCGAAAAGTTGACAAAAATAAAAAATGGAGGTTTTTATGAAAAAAGTAAAACTTGGAATAAATGGATTTGGAAGAATTGGAAGATTGACACTTCGCATTGTTGCAAAACGTGAAGATGTTGAAGTTGTTGCGATAAATGACCCTTTTTTGACTGTGGACTATGCAAAATATCTTCTTGAACACGACAGTATTCATGGACATTTTGATGAAAAAGTTTCTGTAAAAGACGGCAAATTGTGTGTTGGCAAAATGAAAATAGAATTTTTTACAGAAATGCAGCCAGAACAAATTCCTTGGGCAAAGTGTGCTGCTGAGGTGATTGTGGAATGCACCGGAAAATTTACTGATGCCGAAAAAGCAAAAGCGCATCTTGTGGCAGGAGCAAAAAAGGTTGTTGTTTCCGCACCGGGCAAAAATATGCCAATGTTTGTTATGGGTGTCAACGAACACACTTACACTCCGGACATGACAATCGTTTCAAATGCTTCTTGCACGACAAACTGCCTTGCTCCACTTGCAAAAGTGATAAATGACGCATTTGGAATTGAGGAAGGCCTTATGAGCACAATCCACTCCACAACTGCAACTCAACTTACTGTTGACGGTCCAAGCAAAAAAGATTGGCGTGGCGGTCGTGCAGCATCGTACAATATAATTCCATCTTCCACGGGTGCAGCAAAGGCTGTCGGACAAGTTATTCCACAACTCAATGGCAAACTCACCGGCATGAGTTATCGTGTGCCAACACTGAATGTTTCAGTTGTTGACCTCACTTGCCGTTTGAAAAAGCCTACAACATATGAGAAGATTGTCGAACAAATAAAGCGCACAAGCAAGAATGAAATGGCTGGAATCATTGGCATAACTGATGAGCCGGTTGTTTCAAGCGATTTTATTGGTGACCCACGCACATGTATTTTTGACGTTAATGCAGGCATCATGCTTTCTCCGACATTTGTCAAACTTGTGGCGTGGTATGACAATGAATGGGGATACTCCAACAAACTTGTTGATTTGTGTGTGCTTGTTGCAAACAAAAAATAAAAAACAAAATGAAAGGGGAGGCATTTATGGTGACAAAAAATGAACATGACTTGCTGAGCAAACGTTTGGGCATGGACGTTGACAAATTTAAAGAGATGAGTTATGCAGAACAGTTGGAACATTTTCAAAAATTCACCAAAACGAAACATTCAAATGATATTTCAAACACAAAAAAGTGTAAAATTCCAAAAATTCGCATGACTAAATATGAGAATGAAAAGCAAACATATCAGCCACAACAGAAAAATGTGACGCAAAGCAGAGAACAGAAAAAGATATTTATTGCCAATGCCTACACAATAAAGCAGCCTGTCAAAAGACAGAAAAATCCCGAAAGAACACGTTAAAACAAAGGAAGAAAATGAAAAATCAACTTAACCAAAATTTGATTGAAAGATTGGCAGAAAGCAGCAATCAAGAATTTTCAGAAAGTGTAAATCAAACAGTTTACAATCTTGTATCATCGGCGATTGAGGAACTTGCAGAAAAATCTCCATTCGTCACACCTGACAAATGCATTCTGATTCCGGTGAATGAAGTATGCACGGGGGCTGTGACACAACTTTCGACTTACGATTATTTTCTTGGCATAGAAAATATGCAAATAGAGTTAAACACCAAAAACAGCAGAAATTTTTGGAAATACGCGTGGCGCGAGTTTCGTGCCTCTTGGCGTCTTGGAAGAAAAAAATACAAAAACAAAAATAAAGAGCAGATATCCACTCAATCGCTTCAAAAATATCAGTTGAGTGATTTTAGACATGATGTAGTTTTTCACCTTTCGGAGTTTTTGTCTGAAACATCTATTATTTATGAATACGGGCGATATATCACCATTGTCGGACAACAAGACTTTGGAACTAATGTGCAAATAAATATTTACATTTCCTGCTTTGACAGTGACAGTAGCACTTTCAAACTTTACTCTGAAAATAAAAATAAGTATTCAGTGATCTCATTTGGCTCACGGTATCAAAATTTGCAGTACAAAACAGAACAATGCGGGGAAATGTTTGTAAATATGCTGAAAATTTTGAATGCAATTTATTCAAAAACCTACAACAAAGTGCCAAATCAGATATTGATGGAAAGTCTTTTGTTTAATTGTCCAAACAATTTGTTTGACAAACAAGATATATACAAAACCTTTTTAAATGTGGCAAACTTTATTCGTTTGTATTCGCCAACATCTTTTCTGTCGATTTGCGATACTTCAAAAAATATTTTTGATGAAAAAAACATTGTTGGCTCAGGAAGACAAATAGAATTTGGAAAAATTTTGAATATGCTTGACTCTTTCAAATACTGATTCAACACAACATATATTTTTGTGTGAAGGTATGAATAATTTCTGAGATTTTGCTCAATCTAAGGATAGGGAGGGGCAAATGAAAGAAATATGGTTGATAATGGGCTTTGGTGCTGGACTTGTTGCAGGTGCACTTTTGTACAAACACTGTGACGATGCCAAGAAATTGGTTAACAAAGGCGAAAAAGCAGTAAAGCAAGAAGTTGAAAACCTTAAACAAACAGTCAAATCTTCAAAAAAGCAAGAAAAAAAATCTCAGCCAAAGGCAAGTAAATAATTTTATATAAATGCTATATATAGTGTAGTATGCAGTGCATAATACACCAAATAAATGCAAAAAAGCGAGTTGAACAAACTCGCTTTTTTCATTTCCGGGCGGTTGCTTTGTTGCAATTTGACCAACTGCCTTGCAAATTTTAAACTCCACCAAAGTTTCCTCATGGCACATCAACAGATCTTCTTAGTGATGCTTCCGTCAGGATCTGACACGGTTCGAAGGAGCCGATTGCATAAGACCTTGATTTCAACGCTCAAAACTTGCACTCATATTTGACCAAACTACACCGAGACAACTGTTCAATCCTGCTGTAGCGGATTGCAGGTTACAGGGCACCGCTATCTCCCCATCTAGCCCGGTGCTTCTATTATACGCATATTCTTGTTTGTTTGTCAAGGATTTTTCAAACAACAACTGCCAAAATATTGGGAGATATGATTGAGTGAAAATCTTCGACATAAAAGAACAAAAGTTGACAGAATTAACATTGTTGTGGACTTTATGCAAACATAAACTAACCGTGAGGAGATTTGTATGCTTGAAAAAATTTTGCCAGACAAAATATACAAAATTTTGTTTGAAAAAGTGAATATGAAAGCAGTCAATGAAATCCGTCTTCGTGCCGAAAAACCGGTGGTTGTAAATGTCAACGGCAAAGTGTTTTATCTTTCCGAAAATGGTGTGACAAGCAACATTAAAAGTGCCCTGTATTCAAGCAAGATTATGATTGAAGACGTCATTTTTCGTGCCAGCGAATGCTCCATTTATTCTGTCAATGAGCAAATCAAAAAAGGCTTTATCGTCACTGACGAAGCGGTGCGAATTGGCATCGGCGGAAACCTTATAGAAGAAAATGGCCACATAAAAACGATGACAAACTTCTGTTCGTGCAACATTCGAGTTCCGCACACAATAAGAAACTGCAGTTTGAACGCATTTCCTTATCTTGTGTCAAATCAAGGTGTGGAAAACACGCTTGTCATAAGTCCGCCAGGTTGCGGAAAAACAACGTTTTTGCGGGATTTTGTTTTTCAACTCTCTGACAAGAACATGCCGTACAATGTTTTGCTGCTTGATGAGCGTGGAGAGTTGGACAGTGGCATAAACTCCTATTACACCGACAAAATTGCTTTTTCCAGCAAAAAAATTGGCTTTGAAAACGGCATACGCTCTTTGAGTCCAGATATTATTGTGACAGACGAAATTGGACAAGAGGAGGACATACAAGCCATCAGATATGCCACCTCATGCGGAGTTAAACTTTTGGCATCTACACATGCGGACAATATGGAAACATTCTGCAAAAAATCACTATTTTCGGAAGTTTTGAAAGAAAAAATCTTCAAACGCTTTGTCTTGCTTTCAAAAAGAAACGGGCCCGGCACACTTGAGGGTGTTTACAACGAAAACTTGGCAAGAGTTTATCTTTCAAATGAATTTTAGGAGGCTGTCCATGAAATATGTCCTTATTTTTATTGTTTTTGTCTTGTGCACCGGAATTGGATATTTTTTTTCAACAAAATATCTTAAACGCAAAAAGTTTTTTGCCTCACTTATTTCTCTTGCCGAAAAATTGTCTTTGGAAATCAATTTTTCTCGTGAAAGACTGAAAGTTCTTTTGGAAAATTTTGATGCAACTTCAAAGAAAAATCTGCTTGGCATTGATGAGAATTTTTTGAAATATCTGGACAAAAATTGCGAGTTGACTTCGGAAAATATCTTCAGCAAACAAAACTGCTTGAAACCTGATGAGAAAGACACCATTCTGCTTTTTTTGAAAACACTTGGGCGCAGTGACGTGGAAAATCAGACCAAAGAAATTCAGACTTTTGTTGCAAGATTTGGCGAGATGAAACAAAAATGTGACGAGGAGCAGAAAAAGTATGGCTCGTTGGCAATCAAATTGGGTGTTGTGGCAGGTTTGTTTTTTGCGATTATTTTGATTTGACAGGAGGCTTATGTGGACGTTGATATAATTTTCAAAATCGCCGCCATAGGCATTTTGACCGCAGTCGTCGGGCAAATTCTTAAAAACAGCGGAAAAGACGATATTTCAACTTTGGCAACATTGGCAGGAGTTGTGATTGTGCTTTTTATGGTGCTTTCCATGATAGGCGACTTGTTTAGTTCTGTAAGGACAATTTTCAATCTTTAACTTAAAAGGAGAAACGATGGACACACTATACAAAATTCTTGCAATTGCAATTGTAACATGTGTGGCTTGCATAATAGTGAAACCTGTTCGGCCAGATTTTGCTGTTCTTATTTCCATTGCAGGCGGAGTACTCATTATTGTCTATTTATTGTCCTATCTTTCAGGAGTTTTTTCTGTTTTCAATCAAATATTTTCAACTTCTGGAATAAATTCTTCGTTATATGCAATTATTTTCAAAATAATCGCAATCGGCTATCTTACAGAATTCACGGCGAGTGTTTGCAATGACACCGGAAATCAAAGTCTTGGCGACAAAGTTCTGCTTGGCGGAAAAATAATAATACTTGTCATGGCCCTTCCGATAGTGACAAGTATTTTGGACATCGTCATGCAACTGCTTCCAAAGTGAAAGTATGAAATTTAAAATCAAAAAGACAAAATCTGAAAAGCGGAAGGGATTTTTCAGAAGAATTTGTCCGTACATTGTTGTGCTGTTTATTTTTGTTTCGTGTTTTTATGGCAGGTTTGACATCACAAAAGGTTTTATGCCAAACGTTGCCTACGCACAATCATCAGAAGATGAATTGGAGCAACAACTTCAAGATGAGGTTGAAGAGCAACTTGAAAATTTGGATTTTTCTGACTTGGAAAAAGTGATTGCAAATCTTTCTGTGAATGCAAAAGATCTTTTTGCCTCAGACAGTTTTGTTGACAAACTGAAAATGGTCATCACTGGAAGATATGTCGAAAATTCGCAAAACTTTTTTTCTGCCGTTATGTCAATTTTTTGGGAGGGCTTGAAAGGATTTCTTCCGATAATTGCCGGAATAATATCAATATCCATATTGAGCGGCATGGTGGCAAATTTAAAACCTGTGACAAACGGAAAATCTATTGGAAACATTGTCCATTTTGTCACCTACGGTGTTGTTATTCTGTTTTTGGGCACAACTATTGTCCAGTTGAGTTACTCCACAACAAAAACTTTGATAACAGCAAAAAACATGTTTGATGCCATCTTTCCTATTCTTCTCACACTTTTGACAGCTGTTGGCGGAACGGTGTCAATGGGGATTTATCAACCAGCAATAGCGCTTTTGTCAAATGTTTTTATTTCTCTTATCACATATGTTTTGTTGCCTCTTTTCATTTTTTCGATAGTCTTTTCCATAGTTGGAAATTTGTCAAACAATGTCAAACTCGACAAATTTGTCTCCTTTTTGCAATCCACTTTCAAATGGGTGATAGGACTTTGTTTCACCATCTTTTTGGGTTTTGTTTCAATTCAAGGAATCATGGCAGGCGCAGTTGACGGACTTTCCATTCGCACAGCAAAATATGCCATAAAAAGTTATATACCTATCATTGGCGGCTATGTTTCTGACGGACTTTCCGTGATCATGGCAAGCAGTGTGCTTATCAAAAACGCAATAGGAAGTGTTGGACTGTTTTTGTTGCTTGCAAGCACAATTTCTCCTGTATTAAATTTGGTTTTGTTTATTTTGGCACTAAAGTTTATGGCGGGTATTATAGAACCTATTGGCGACCACAAAATTGCCAACTTTGTAGGCGAGGTTTCCAAAAGTATGACGCTTCTTGTGGCACTTTTGGTGGCCGTGGCGTTTATGTATTTTATATTGACCGGACTTATTATGTGCTCAGCAAATCTTATATGAGGAGGTGATGCCTTTTGAATGGCTTTTCTGCTTGGCTTTTGTCCATAGCGTGTGTGGTTGTTTTAAGTGTGCTTGCAGAATTCGTGTTGCCAGAAGGTCAAATAAACAAGTACACTAAGGTGATTTTCTCGTTCATAATTTTGCTTGTGATAATCATGCCTCTGCCGTCACTCTTTGGCAAAAATTTCAACTTTGACAAGTTTCTTGATTTTGGCGACAGTCAGATTCAGCAAGATTATATTTATCAGGTGAATATAGACAAACTTGACGCCTTGTCAGACGATATAATGAAGGAAATAAAAACAAACGGACTTGAAAATGTCAAGATTTCTATCAATGCAGATGTGCTTACTGAAAACATGGAAATTTTTGATATTTTTGTCGATTTGCGCGAAATTGAATATGCGGATAATTTCAAAAGTAAGGATATTGTGAAAGCAAAGCTTATAATCAGCGATATCATTTCCACTCATGAACTACTTAAAGGTGTTCCGGTGGAATTTAAGGAGGTTTAGATATGGCATATATAAAGGAAGCATGGCAAAGACTGAAAAACATCAAGCACTTTCATGTTATTTTGGCTGTTTTTGTTGCCCTTGTGGTTTGCGTGATATATTTTTCTGTTTTTTTTGCACCAAAAAACGACAAAATAGAGGAAAATAACACACAAACTTTCTCAACTGCAGAGGAATATGTCAATTGGCTTGAGAATAGACTTAATAATGTATTGTCCAAAATTTCCGGAGCCGGAAAAGTTAGCACAATAGTCACTTTGGAGAGCGGATTTTCTTACGACTATGCCAAAGAGATTGAAACCAGGACAAGCACAACAGGTGATGTTGTGATCACAAGCGAAACAGTGATTATGGTTGGTGGAGAACCGGTGGTGGTCAAACAGTGGTATCCGGTCATAAAAGGCATTGTTGTTGTGTCAAGCGGAGCGAAGGATTTTACGGTGCAAATGAAATTGATGGAAGCAGTGCAAACGGTTTTGGAAATCGAAAAGGACGACATTAGAATTCTTTCATGAGTGGCGGTGGTGACAAAAGACAATTTTCAACAAAAAACGTCAGAAAAAAAAGACTTTTTAAGCAAACATAGGCATAGTTTAAATGGACAAGCACAAAAGAAGTTCCAAAGATGTAGGCAAAAGCCAAAAATATAAGCGGACATTTCCGCAAAGGAGAAAAAAAATGAAAAAAAGAACAAAAATTATCATTCTTACACTGATGATTGTCTTGCTTGGAGTTACTGGCTACTTGAATATTGTGCTTAACAACAATATACAACAGACAAACACAAATGTTACTGCAGGAAGTTACTTTTCTTCGTATCGCACCGACCGTGAAAGCACCAGAAACCAACAAAAACTGTACTATGATGCCATAATTGAAAGCGGCGAACCAACTGATGCTGCCGTGATTGCTGCAGTTGAGGCAAGACAAAATCTTATTGACCGTATGGACAAAGAAGTTGCTTGCGAAGGACTTGTGAAACTTCTTGGATTTTCTGACTGCGTGATTGCAATGTCTGACCAAAAAGTAAACGTTGTTGTGCAAGCAGAAAGCCTTACTGACCTTGAAGTTGCAAATATCTGCCAAACAGTGATTGACCAACTTGGAGTTGAACTTAGAAATATTGTGATAATTTATGCTGATTGATTTGCAAATTGTGTTTTGAATATGCTAGAATAGTTGTGTTGAAATATTGAAAGCGTTGTTTTTCAAAAACAAAACACAAGGAGAATATTATGGCAGTGAAATCTTCTGACGGAAGCGGAAAAATCACCTTAGACAGAAAAATTTTGACATCAATTATCAATTTGGCAGCAAAGGAAATAAACGGGGTGGAAAGTGTTTCAAACACTGAAAGACCATGGATCAAAAAACTTTTCAACAGATATGACGATGGCGTTGAAATAAAGTTTGAAAAAAATGGTGCCTTGACTGTTGACGTTTATATAAGCATATATGTTGGCTTCAGCGTTCCGGACATCGCTTATCGTGTGCAAGAAAATATCCGAAATTCTTTGGCAACGATGGTGGCATTAAAACCTTTAAAAATCAATATTCATGTCATAAATGTTGATTGCGACAAAGAGGTTGAAAATGCGTAAAACAGCCAGAGAAAATGCTTTTAAGTTGATTTTTGAAGGACTTTTTCACGAGCCTGATCCACTTTTGTCCAGCGAAAATTTGCAGGAACTGAAAAAAGAAGAAGACAAAATCTTTTTTGAAAACATAATCAGTGCTTTCAACTTGCATAAACAAGAACTTCGTGAAAAGATAGAGGCACATTTGCAAAATTTTGAGTACGACCGAGTTTACAAGATTGATCTTGCACTTGTTTACTTGGCACTTACTGAGATATATTTTTGTGGTACGCCAAAAGCGGTGGCAATAAATGAGGTGTTGGAACTTGCAAAAACATACAGCACATCAAAATCACACAAATTTGTAAATGGGCTGATTTCTGCCATAATTAAAGAAGAATGAACACTATCACCGTCACTAAATTTAATAACTATGTAAAAAATATATTTAATGCGGAAGAACTTCTCCATAACATCAAAATTGTTGGAGAAGTTTTTGGCGTTTCTGTAAGCAAAACTGCCATATATTTTTCTATAAAAGACGAAGAAAGCAGTTTGCCATGCGTTTGTTTTTACACTCAACTTGTTCGGGATTTGAAAGAGGGCGACCAAGTTGTTGTGACAGGCTCTCCAAACTTTTACACCAAAAGTGGACGTTTCAATTTTGTTGTCAGTGCTGTTGAGCCATTTGGACAAGGGCTTTTATATCAAAAATTTGCCGAACTTAAGGAAAGGTTGTCAAAAGAAGGTCTTTTTGACCAGGCACACAAAAAACCTATTCCTGCAAGTGTGAAAAGGATTGGCGTTGTCACTTCAAAAGAGGGCGCTGTTATACAAGACATCAAAAACGTCACTTGGCGAAGAAATCCAAGCATCGATATTGTGCTTTATGACACCAAAGTTCAGGGCAATAGCGCGGAATTTGAAATAGCAGACGGCATTAACTTTTTTTCGGAATATCCTGATGTTGATGTTGTTGTGGTGGCAAGAGGCGGTGGCAGTCTTGACGATTTGTGGGCATACAACACCGAAACAGTCGCTCGTGCCACTTACAACTGCAAAAAGCCGATCGTTTCTGCTGTTGGACATGAGGTGGATTTTACTATAATCGACTTTGTTTCTGACCTACGCGCTCCAACTCCAAGTGCGGCTGCGGAACTGCTGACCAGTGATATAGAAAATCAACGAAAAGTCTTAAAAAGAGAGGCAAGCCGTCTTTCCTTTCTGCTGCAAAATTATGTTGCCGACAAAAATTTGTTGTTTAATGGCACAAAAAATATCATTTTACAATTTTTGGACAGCAGTATCAAGGAAAACAAAAGCAGACTGCAAAAATTGGCCGCAACTTTGTCAACAAAACTCAACACAATTTTGATTGAACAAGATTACAGATTGAAACTCAAACTTGCAGAATTAAACAAACTCAATCCGCTTGACATCTTGAGGCTTGGATATGCTAAAATAGAGCAACAAGGCAAGAGCGTGAAAACAAAGTCACAACTTGACCTAAACAGACCGATTGAAATCAACTTTTCAGATGGACAAGTGACAGTGGGAGGACAAAAATGACCTTTGAAGAAGCAATCAAAGAGATGGAAGAAATCATTCAAAAATTGGAAGGCGAAAATTTGCCTTTAAAGGACGCACAAGCACTTTTTGAACGTGCCAGTGTTTTGGCAAAATTTTCTCAAGAAGAACTTTCAAAAACATCTGGCAAATTGTATCAAATCAAGAAAGAACTTGATTCTGTTACGGAGGAAGAAATATGAGAATGTCAAAACTTGTTGGTGAAAGAATTAAGGAATCACCAAACGGAGCAACCTTAAAAAGTCATATTTATCTTTTGCGTGCCGGCTACATAAAGCAAGTCAGCACCGGCATTTTTTCCCTGCTTCCACCGGCACAAAGGGTCAATCAAAAAATTCAAAACATCATTCGTGAAGAGATGGACGCTTTGGGTGGACAAGAGGTGCTGTTTCCGGTTGTTATGCCACGCGAACTTTGGGATATGAGCGGAAGATATGACTCTATAAAGGGCGAACTTTTGCGTTTTAAGGACCGCACAGGACACGATATGGTGCTTGGCATGACGCATGAAGAAGCCGCAGTCCACATGGCGCTAAACACCGTGAAAAGTCATGAACAACTGCCGTTTATGATCTATCAAATACAAACAAAATATCGCGATGAAGCACGACCACGCGGAGGACTCATTCGTGCAAGAGAGTTCACCATGAAAGACGCTTATTCTTTCCATACTTCTCAAGCGGATTTGGAAGATTATTACAAAAAAGTGTATGATGCGTACTTTCGCATTTTCAAGCGTATAGGTTTCAAAAACTTTATTGCTGTGAAAAGCGACACTGGTATGATGGGCGGAAAGGTCGCCGACGAATTTATGGCTGTGACAGAATGCGGCGAAGATAGGCTTGTGATTTGTCCAAAATGCGGATATTCAAGCAATATGGAGGTTGCAGTGAGCGTGAAAACCGAAAACGACCACAATGTCGCAGGGGAAATGCAAGAGGTTTTCACAGGAAATGCCAAAACAATAGAAGAAGTTTGTGCATTTTTGGAGACAGATGCCTGCCATACCGCAAAATCAGTTTGCTATCAAACTGATGATGGCCGACTTGTTGTTGTGTTTTTGCGAGGAGATTGCGATGTCAATGAAACAAAACTGCAAAAGATAGCCAAAAGCGAACTGACACCTGCAAAAGTTGAAGAATTTGGTTTGATTGCAGGAAATATCGGTTGCATAAACTTGAAAGTGCCAGAAAACAGTGTTGTTTGCTTTGACAAAACTTTGCAAGGTCTGGAAAATTTTGTTACAGGAGCAAACAAAAAAGATTTTCATATCAAAAATGTTTCCGCTTCTCGTGACTTGCATGATGTTGAATTTGTTGATGTCTCACTTGTCAAAGAGGGTGACAGATGTGTTTGCTGTGGGGAAAAACTCAATCTTACTCGCGGCATAGAAATTGGAAATATATTTCAACTTGGCACAAAATACACTGCCACGATGGGCATGAAAGTTACGATGCCAGACGGAACAACCAAAGAGCCAATCATGGGTTGCTATGGCATTGGCGTAGGCAGAAGTTTGGCAAGTATCATAGAGGAAAAGGCAGATGACAAAGGACTTGTGTGGCCGATGACAATTGCTCCATGGCAAGTTCATTTGTGCCCTTTGCGTCTTGATGACGAAAATGTTGCAACTTTGGCAGAAGAACTTTACAGAAACATTCAAAAAGCGGGGATTGAAGTGCTTTATGATGACCGAAACTTGTCCGCTGGCATAAAACTGACCGACAGCGAACTCATGGGCATACCTATTCGTGTTATTATTAGTCCAAAAACAATAACTCAAGGTCAAGCAGAAGTGACAATAAGACAAACGGGCGAAAAGTTGTTTATAAACTTCAATGATCTTATTTCCGAACTTAAAGCACTTATTGCTGACGAAATAGAAGAAATAGAGAATAATTTGTAATTTTTGCATAGCACCACAATATGTGGTGTAATACGTATGCATAATACACAATATTCGATGAAAAATAAACAATTCATCGGGTATTTTTTATTACAAAAAAACTTTAAATTACCTATTGATTTATCTTTTGAGATATGTTACAATAGCCGAGATGTCTATAGGAGTTTTATATGATCGATGAAGGCTTGATAACAAAAATTTCACAAGAAAACAATTTGGATCGCACGTATGTTCAATTATATTTTGAGGAGTTTGATAAAATATTCAGACAAAATTTTTGCTTTTTGCAGGAAGATGTCCAAAAATACATCAACAAAATTTTTCAGATTCACAACGAAAAGGCACTGGAATATTTTTACGACATATTCACCAAATATTCCACTCTCGACTCTTCTTCAAAACAGTTGTCTGAAGTAGAAAAACTTTACAGAAAAAAGTTTGCCAAGGATATGATTGAAAAGGCTTTTCAACTTTACACCGTTCAAGGCAAAATGATAAGAGACGAATTTTTTGATGCGCTTAAAGAGGCAGAGGCGTACGGGATTGACCCTTATCGCATATCAAACAAAACCACTTTCAAACATCTTTCTGTGGAATCTTTTCGCGAAAGTTTGAAAGCCTTGATGGAAGAGACATACATAGACACAAACTCTATGAAAGAATTTGCCCTTTTTGAAAATAGTGACGATGTGAAAGCGATGTTTGAAGAGTGCAGTTCTTTGGCATATAAATTTAATTCTTCGGCTATACAAAGGGTGCTTGAACTTTTGAGCAACTTTACTTATGACAAGAAAAATAATGTTTTCTTTGGAAACGTCAATTATGTCAACATGGTCAGAAAATGCAAAAAAATTCTTACTCAAACACCGGCACAACTTTCAAACACTATCGATTTTTTGACCAAGTATTTCACTGATGAAAATGATCCTACAACAAAACAAGAGTTGGTTTTGAAAGTAAATCAAGATCCAACAATCCTTTTGCTTACACCGGAAAAAGTTTTTGCTTTACAAGAAAAACTTGTTTCAATTGGTTTTTCTGAAGAAAAAGCAAAACAATTTTGCTTTAACAAGGACAATCTGATTCAAATAAACGGCATCAGCAATGAAAGCATTTCGCAACTTGGTGAGTTGAAGGTTGTTTTGCAACATTATCTTGACAAAGGCAGCGTTGAAAAGGCTTTGACAAGATTTGAATATATAAACACAAAACCTGTTGTTTTGGATATTATCTTCAAGCGTGCTATCGAGGAAGGAGTGTTTGCAAAATTTCTTCAACGACCTTCTGCATTGTTGTCAATAACAAATGATGATGTTCTGCCAAGCAATAGGGGGATTGCGTCTGGCAAAAAGACAACTGCATCTGCTTTTAGTCCATTGGAAAAAAGAGAAAATCTGACTGATGAAGAAAAAAGCAATTTGCAAAAGCTGATTTCAAAAGTTTCTGCAAAAGACAAAACATATATCGAAAGCGTTATCGAAAAACTTAAAAACATTGAAAAAGATGACAAAGATGAGTGTTTGCCAAGAATGAGAGAAAACAAAAAACCATCAACAAACTCGCAAAGCAAAACAAGACGAAGTAAGTATATAGATGACAAACTTATTAAAGAAGTAAATTCAATACAATCAATGAAAGATCATTCAGACATCTATAAGGTGTTTTTGATTACAGAAACATGTTTGGATAAAATTTTTGGAAATAATTTTTGCAAAAGAACTTTCAATTCAAGTGAAATAAGAAGAAATCTTGGCCGCTTGGAAGAAATAAAGAAAGAGACAAAATTCTTTTTGAATCCTAATTTTGTTAAATCATTTGAAAAAGTTAAAGAGCATTTGATAAATGTGCAAAATGATGATTTGTCGTCACTTCAAAATCTTAAAGATGTCGAAAAATATGCTCTTTCAAACGACTTTACTGATGCATTCAAAAAATCGTATGATTACGCACGCAAATTAGACAAGTTGACAAAACTTACTGATCATATAGCATCTTACAACAAACAAATTTTGCAATATACAGCCAAAAAGAAAAATTTAAAAAAGGAAAACGAGTTTAAAGACAAATATGATTTTTTGATGTTTAATGAAGCACACCTTTACAACAATATCATAAAAATGGTGACAGCACTGAAGTCAGTGTTAAAAACAAGCACAGATATCGTTTTAAAGCCAGAGTTGTTGGAAAGTGTTTATAAGGCAAAATTTAATCCAATCTTGACAATTTGTCAGTACAAATATGTAGATGAAGCGAATTCAATTCTCAAAGCGGAAAAAGAAATTAGAAAACTGCTTAGAGTATCTGGCGATAACGATATGAGTAAGATTGAGCCAATAGACGTAAAACAACTCAAATTAAACAATTGGAACAATTTCAACACGGAAAAATGTTTGCTGTTCAGATCAAATGCTGCTTGCTGTTGTTTAAGTCATATGATTGACAGCAAGACAGATGATAACAAACTTTATATTCCAATTGAGCATATCATCTTCAATATTTCAAACATAGAATTTGATGACAAAGGCATTTATGTAAGACATAAGAATGATTTTACATTTTTCTATCCAGAAGCGCCATCAAAAGAGGTTGTAGAAACACTAGATTTGAAACCGGCAACTGAAACCACAAAGGCATTGCCAAAAATCATTATGACGCAAGATAAAGTTTTTGATAATATAGAAGCATTTGACCCAAAACTGTTTTCTTAATCAAATAGGACAAGGCAAATAGGACGTCTTGTCCTATTTTTTCTTTCTTCAAAATATACTTATACTATGAAGATACACAATCTCAATTGGGCAATAAAAACTTTTGTTCTTTCCATATTTTTGTCTATATTTTTCAGTGTTGTGTCGCAGAGCATGTTTCCAAATTTGCCTGTGTGTCTTTCGCTTTTTGTCATTGTGTTTTTTATGGTTTTCGCCTCTATATTTGACATGATAGGAGTGGCTGTCACTTCAACCTCGCTTGAAAAATTGGAAAAATACAAAACCTCAAAAGGGTTTCAAACCGCACTCAAACTTTGCAAAAACAGAGAAAAAGTTTCCTCTTTTTGTGGAGATGTTGTAGGTGACATCTGTGGAATTTTGAGCGGTGCGGGAGGCGTGAGTTTGGTTCTTGCCATGCATATTCAGCAAGCAAGTGTCTATTTTTTGGCGACCTGTCTCGTCAGTTCTTTGATTGCCGGTCTGACAATTTTTGGCAAGGCAGTACTCAAGGGCTTTGCAGTTGAAAACTGTGAAAAGGTAGTGCTTGCAACAGGAAAAGTTTTGGAGTTTTCGCTCACTGATTTTCTCAAAAAAAATATAAGAAAACCAAAAAAGTTTCACGAAAAGAAAAAAAATAAAAAAAAATAAAAGATATTTTTGTAAATTTGTTGACAAACACTTTTTTATATGATATTATATCTGCCGTAAGAAAGCAGAAGTTTCCCTTCTCACCTATCGAATTTCGTTTTGATATGGTTAAAAATTCAATAACGTTTGTCGCAAAGACAATATAAGATTGATTTTTGGGGGATTCTGCAATTTTGCAGAATTTTTATTTTTAAAGGAGATTACGACAATTTTCAAGGAACTTCAAATCAACGACCAAATTTATGCAAAAGAGGTAAGGCTTATTGGTGAAAATGGCGAGCAACTTGGCGTGCTTTCAAAGGCTTCCGCGCAAGACAAAGCGGACCAAGCGGGGCTTGATCTGGTGCTGATGTCACCACAAGCAGTTCCACCTGTTTGCAAACTTATGGATTATGGCAAATACAAATTCGATGCCATAAAAAAAGAAAAAGAACTTCGCAAAAATCAAAAGATCAGCGAAATCAAAGAAATCCAACTTTCAATGCGTATTGACGAGTATCACGTTAGTTTTAAACTGAAAGCCGCTCAAAAGATTTTGCAAGATGGCGACAAAGTGAAGGTTTCTCTGCGCATGAGAGGGCGTGAACAAGCCTATGCAAAAAATGCGGTAGAAGATGTCAAAAAGTTTGTCGAACAACTTTCAGAATTTGGCACAGTGGACAAAGAACCTGTTGTTATGGGAAAAAATGTTTCCGTCGTAATCAGTCCAAAAAAAGTGTAAAAGGAGAACAGACAAATGCCTAAACAAAAAACACACAGCGGTGTTAAGAAAAGATTTTCACTCACTGCCACAGGAAAAGTCAAGTTTGCAAGACCAGGAAAGGGTCATTTCTTGACAGTCAAAAACAAAAGTCGCAAGCGTAAACTTCGCAAAGGGTCCTATATTGCTGGCAAAAATGCTCAGAACATCAAGACTCTTCTTGCAAAGTAACAGGAGGCTATCATGAGAATTAAAAGAGGCGTAAACGCAGTTAAAAAACGCAGAAAAATTTTGAAACAAGCAAAAGGATACTTTGGCGCAAAAAGCAAACTTTATCGCACAGCACGCGAACAAGTTATGAAAAGCGGCCAATATGCTTTTGTTGGCAGAAAACTCAAGAAAAGAGATTTCCGCTCACTTTGGATCACACGTATCAATGCTGGTTGCCATGCAAATGACATTTCTTATTCACGCTTTATCAATGGTTTGAAAAAAGCAAATGTAAACCTTAACCGCAAGGTGCTTGCAGACATGGCAGTAAAAGAACCTCAAGCATTTGCAGAACTTGTTGCAGTTGCAAAGAAGGCATAACTTTGGAAAAAGCAAGCAAAAATTTTTTAACAGAACTTAAAAAGCAAAAACGAGAAAACAAGTCTTTGCTTTTTTTGGATAATGTCAAAATTGTCAAAGATGCTTTGGCAGAAAAATCTGTCAATCCACTTTATCTTTTGACAAGTTTGAAGGAAAGCGAGTTTTTGGCGTTGAATTTTGCCATAAACAAATCCGTCAAGATTTTTAAGGTTGACCAAAAAACTATCGAGCAACTCTCGGACACAAAAACACCTCAAAAGATTTTGTGCGTTGCCAAACAAAATGAGTTTGAGACAAAAATTCCAACTCAAAATTTTTTGGTGCTTGATGGTTTGCAAGATCCAGGAAATATCGGCACTTTGATTAGAACTGCAAAGGCATGTGGCTTTGAGTGTGTTTTTCTTCTTGACTGTGTGCGAAAATGCAACGAAAAACTTATCAGAAGTTCGGTCGGTACGGTGCTTTCGAGTAATATTTTTGAAATGAAAAAAGATGATTTTGTCCAATTTGCCAAATCAAACAAACTCAAACTTGTTTGCTGCGATATGGACGGCGAAAATGTCTTCAAATTTCAACCTTCAAGCAATGTTGGTGTTGTTGTTGGCAACGAAGGACAAGGGGTCAGCCAAGAGATTGAAAACTTGTGTTACAAAAAGGTGAAAATTCCTATGAAAGAAGGGATAGAAAGTCTTAACGCAGGTGTCAGCGGAAGCATTGTGATGTATCAACTTTCCAAAGACAATTTGGAATGATTTTTGTTTTAAAATATCCAAGAAATTATTTTGATTTTTTCATAAATAAATGTATAATCAAAACTAAGTAGATTTTATTGACTTTAAGGAGAAATGTATGTCAGGACATTCAAAATGGCACAATATTCAGGCCAAAAAAGGAAAAACAGATGCAGCAAGAGGCAAAATTTTCACAAAGATTGGCCGTGAGATTGCTGTTTGCGTAAAGCAGGGCGGAAGTGACCCTAACGTCAACAGCAAGTTGAAGGATATAATCGCAAAGGCAAAGCAAAACAACATGCCAAGTGACAACATCGAGCGCTCTATCAAAAAAGCGGCAGGCGAACTTGGTGGCGTAAACTACGAGGCTATCACTTACGAGGGCTATGGAGTTGGCGGCTCTGCTGTCATCGTCGAATGCTTGACCGACAACAAAAACCGCACTGCTGGTGATGTGCGTCATGCTTTTGACAAACATGGCGGAAGTTTGGGCAGCAATGGTTGTGTGTCATATCTTTTCAAACGTCAAGGAATTGTGGTTGTCGTGGACGTGAAGGACAGCGAGGCGCTTATGCTTGATGCCATAGAACTTGGCGCCGTTGATGTTCAAGAAGATGAAGAAAGCGTTGAAATCATAACCGAGGCAAATGAGCACGGAAAAATGCAAGAGGCCTTGGAGAAGAAGGGCTACAACGTTGTTTCAAGCGAAACCGCACTTGTGCCAGACATGTATGTTGACTTGAATGAGGAGCAACAAGGCAAATTCCAACGCATGATTGATGCTCTTGAGGACCTTGACGACGTTCAAGAGGTTTATCACAACGTGAATTTGGAGGAAGAATAAATCTAAACTATATTCCACAACACTCCGTTTTTGTTTGACAATGCGGGGTGTTTTTTATTAAAATAATTTCATGAGAATTTTAGGCATAGACCCTGGTTACGGAATTGTTGGTTTTGGCATAATTGACACTCACAGAAACAACGCAGTCGTTGATTTTGGCGTTATTGAAACTCCAAAAGAGGAAAGTTTTCCTGTAAGGTTGATGCGAATTGAAGAAAGTTTGCGTGTTCTGTTTGAGCGTTATCGTCCTGACGAGGTTGCAATAGAGGAACTTTTTTACTTTCACAACCAAACGACTGTTATTCCCGTGGCAGAGGCTCGTGGAGTGATTGTGCTCACTGCAACAAAATTCTGTGACAAGATTTTTGAATACACACCTATGCAAATCAAACAAGCGCTCACCGGCAACGGCCGTGCAGACAAAAAACAGATGCAATTTATGGTGAAAGCAGTGCTTGGTCTGGAAAAAATTCCAAAACCTGACGATGCTGCCGATGCCTTGGCGGTGGCACTATGTCACAGTCAGATAAATCCGCAACTTAACAACAACATGATTTGAAATACATAACAAAAAGAGGGCAACATTATGATATCTTTTCTTGTGGGAACAATAGAAGAAAAAAGGGAAAATCAACTTGTCATTGATGTAAACGGAGTAGGCTTTGAACTTACTATTTCCAACAACACGCTTGCAAGTCTGCCAATGGAGGGCGAAACCGCAAAAGTTTTGACATATTTGCAATTCAGCGAAAATGCGGGGATATGTTTGTATGGTTTTGCGACTGCCGAAGAAAAGGCAATGTTTGAAAAACTTATCACAGTCTCTGGAATAGGACCAAAAAGTGCTATTGCCGTGCTTTCAGGTGTCAAACTTTCAGACCTTATGCTTGCAATAGCAAGTGGCGACAGCACAGCGCTCTCAAAAATAAAAGGACTTGGCAAAAAGAGTGCCGAACGAATTTGCCTGGAACTTAAAGACAAAATCACTGCTGTTTCCACCGGCAATTTTGAAGACTCGCCAATTATGGAAAACTTTAATGAGGGTGTTTTGAATGATGCCGTGCAAACACTTATCAATCTTGGAGTCAACAAAAACGAGGCATACAGACTTGCTCGAAGCAAAATGACCGAAAACAGCACTGCGGAAGAAATCATTTTGAAAGTTTTAAAAGAATATGGAAAATAAACAAAATATTGTGTAGTATGCATGCATAATACACCAAATATAGCAAACGACCAAAAGGGGAAACTATGGAAGATAGATTTATTACAAGCAGCAAAAATTGGACAGATGCCGAGATTGAAAACTCTTTGCGACCAACAGCACTTACGCAATATGTCGGTCAACAAAAAGTGAAAGACAGTTTGAAAGTTTATATCCAAGCGGCAAAATCCAGAAAAGATGCCTTGGACCATGTGCTTTTGTATGGCCCTCCAGGACTTGGAAAGACAACTTTGGCACACATTATTGCAAACGAACTTGGCTCGCAATTTAAGGTGACATCTGGGCCGGCGATTGAGCATGCTGCTGACCTTGCCGCAATACTCACCAATCTTGGCAAAAATGATGTTTTGTTTATTGACGAAATTCATCGCTTGAACAAAAGTGTGGAGGAGATTTTGTATCCGGCAATGGAGGATTTTGCTTTGGACTTTATTGTCGGCAAAGGCCCTTCAGCAAAAAACATGAGATTGAAAATACAGCCTTTCACACTGATTGGAGCCACAACCAAAGCGGGAATGTTGACAGGTCCGCTGCGTGACCGTTTTGGCGTGATTTGTCGTTTGGAGTTGTACGAGCCTGCCGAGTTGCAAGAAATTATCACTCGTTCTGCCGGAATTTTGAACATAGATATTGATGCCGATGCAAGTTTGAATATTGCAAAACGTTCACGGGGGACTCCGCGTATCGCAAACAGACTTTTGAAACGTGTGCGCGACTATGCAGAGGTGCTTGGCAGCGGCAAAATTACAAAAGAGATAACCGATCAGGCGCTTGCAAAGATGGAGATTGATGACCTTGGACTTGACTTTATTGACCGCAAAATTTTGGATAGCATCATCAACAAATTTGGTGGAGGACCTGTAGGTTTGGACACTCTTTCTGCGACAACAAGTGAGGACTCTGGCACAATCGAAGATGTGTATGAGCCGTATTTGTTGCAACTGGGCTTTATTGCTCGCACACCGAGAGGTCGTGTGGCACTTGAGCCCGCATATAAACATTTGGGGCTGCCTTATACTGAAAACTAGGAATTTTATGGACAAAAATTTTTTAAAAAGCACTTATTTCTACGATTTGCCACAAAAATTGATTGCACAAACTCCTATCGAGCCACGCGACCACTCGCGTCTTTTATGCTACAACAGGTCAAGCGGCAAAGTTGAGCATAAACATTTTTATGACATAGTTGACTTTCTTCACTCCGGCGATGTTTTGGTCATCAACAACACAAAGGTTTTGCCGGCACGACTTTATGGTTTCAAGGCTTCAACTGGCGCAAAAATTGAGATACTTTTGCAAAAGCGGATTGACCTTAAAAATTGGGAGGTTATTGCCAAACCCGCAAAACGACTCGAGATTGGCACCGAGGTTGTTTTCAACGAAAACATAAAATGTGTTATCACCGAAAAAGGCAGTTATGGGGCATTTAAAGTTTGCTTTGAGTATGCTCCAAACAAGACTTTTGAGGAACATCTTATGGAAATCGGCAGCATGCCTCTGCCACCATATATAAAGGAAAAACTGAAAGATAAAGACAGATATCAAACCGTGTACGCAAAAGTGGAGGGGTCAAGTGCCGCGCCAACTGCAGGACTACATTTCACACCAAGTTTGCTTGAAAAAATCAAACAAAAGGGTGTGGAGGTTGTTGAAGTTTTGCTGCACGTTGGACTTGGGACTTTTCGTCCTGTCAAGGAAGACAACATTTTGAATCACGAAATGCACAGCGAATATTTTGAGATTTCGCCGACGGTTGCGGACAAAATAAACAAAGCAAAAGCGGAGGGTAGGCGTGTTGTGGCGGTTGGCACAACCTCTGTTCGAGTTTTGGAAAGTGGAGTTGACCAAAATGGCAGACTTGTGCCTCAAAAACGAGAAACGCAGATTTTTATCTATCCGCCATACAAATTCAAAATGGTTGACGCACTTATCACCAATTTTCACTTGCCAGAAAGCACACTTATTATGCTTGTTTCGGCATTTGTGGGCGATGTTGACAAAACTCTGGCGCTATACAAAACAGCAGTTCAAGAAAAATATCGCTTTTTCTCGTTTGGCGACGCGATGTTTTTGGAGTAGAATATGGAAAATTTTAAATTTGAAATAATTAAAGAATGTAAAAAGACCGGCGCACGTGCCGGAATTTTTCACACGCCACACGGCGATATAAAAACACCGGTGTATATGCCGGTCGGCACGCAAGCGACTGTAAAAGGTTTGCGACCGGAAGATTTGCACGAAATGAACGCACAAATCATTTTGTCCAACACCTATCATCTTTTTTTGCGACCGGGACACGACATCATTGAAAAGGCAGGCGGCTTGCACAAGTTTATGAATTGGGACAGGCCGATTCTTACGGACAGCGGCGGCTTTCAGGTGTTTTCCTTGTCAAAACTTCGCAAAGTCAGTGAAAATGGGGTGGAGTTTGCCTCACACCTCAGCGGCCAAAAGTTTATGATGACGCCAAAACTTTGCATGGAGATTCAACACTCGCTTGGCAGTGATATCAACATGGCACTTGACCAATGCACAGAGGCAGGGGCAACTTATGCCGAGGCGGAAAAAGCAAGGGATTTAACAAAAATTTGGCTTGAAAAATGCGCAGAGGCTCACGCGGGTGGCAATCAAATCCTTTTTCCGATTGTTCAAGGCAACTTGTACAAGGATTTGCGTGCAAAATGCGTGGAAGATTGCAAACCTTATGCAAAATGTGGAATTGCAATTGGCGGACTTTCAGTCGGAGAAGAAAAATCTGTTATGTACGACATGCTGGACTTTTTGCACCCAATCTTGCCGCACGACCAACCACGTTATTTGATGGGTGTAGGCAGTCCGGATTGTTTGGTGGAAGGCTTTGCACGTGGAATTGACATGATGGATTGTGTGCTTGGCACAAGAATTGCCCGAAACGGCACTGCTTTCACAAAAAAAGGCAAAATGGTGATAAAAAACTCCATATATAAAGACGATTTCCGTCCAATTGAAGACGACTGCGACTGTTATACTTGCAAACATTTCACACGAGCATACATCAGACATCTCATAAACGCGGGCGAAATGCTTGGCGCAGAATTGTTGTCAATTCACAACCTAAGATTTTTGATAAAACTTGCCGAAGACAGTCGAGAAGCTATCTTGGGGGATTATTTTCCAGAATTCAGAGAACAATTCAATCAAAACTATAAAATCTCTGACAAAGGCGCGTTTTAAATAGATTTGAAATCCAACAGCAAAATAAGGCGTAGTAAAAACAAATAGAATTTTGAATTGTAAAAAATTGATTTACCACAAAATTTGATTGGGAGGGCATCGATTTTTTGCGTTATTTCACAATCCATATCTATTCGCAAAAGACAGGTTTTACGCATAGATATACTATATTTTGTATTAAAAACTGCATAATACTTACAAAATGTTGTATTATGCAATTTTTCACAATCTTTCAAAAATTGAAAGTTTTCTCATTTGTTTTTAAAAGTTTGCATACTACTTAATTATAAAAAAAATCTTATCCTTTTTATTTGATAAGATTTTTTTAATTCAATCTCAAATCTTGTGTTTACACATATTTGATTGGTTTTTTGACAGACTTTTTGATTTCTTTTTCTTTCTTTTTGTAGTAATCTTCGATTGCGGCTTTAATGCTTTCTTCTGCCAAAATACTGCAATGTATCTTGTGTGGCGGAAGTTCGCCAAGCAAATCCAACACTTGTTTGTTGGTCACTTTCAATGCTTCATCAATTGTTTTGCCTTTTATAAGGTCACAAGCCATATCTGTTGAAGCAATTGCAGCGCAGCAACCAAAAGTCTTAAATTTGGCACTTTCGATAATGCCGTTGTCGTTGATTTTAAGATACATTTTCATGATGTCGCCACAAGCAGCATTTCCAACTTCGCCAACAGCATTTGCGCCACGCAAAGTGCCAGCATTATGTGGATTTTGAAATCTGTCGATCACTGTTTTACTGTACATTTTTTTTACCCTCCTTTTCTGGTTGAATTGGTGATATTTCTCGAAGTCTTGCAACAACTTTTTGCACTTCGTCCGTCACATAATCAATATCCGATTTTGAAATATTTGTTCCAAAAGAAAATCTTATCGAGCCTTGTGCGATTTCGTCCGGAACACCCATTGCTTGAAGCACGTGAGATGGCAAAAGCGACTTTGATGTGCAAGCAGAGGCCGTTGAAACGCAAATCCCCGCAAGGTCCAAAAGCATCAAGATGCTTTCGCCTTCAACGCCATAAAAAGAAACATTTGCAATGGCATTTGATTTTTGTTGAGGATGGCCGTTCACTTGAAAATATTGCACTTTCTCTGCAAGTTTTTCCAAGAAGTAATCACGAATTGTTTTGAGTTTTTTCTCGTTTACTGCGATGTTTCGTGTGGCAATTTCCATTGCTTTTCCAAAACCTGCGATTCCAGGAATATTCTCTGTTCCAGAACGCTTGCCACGTTCCTGACTGATTCCGCCATAAGTGATTGGATCAATTCTGACGCCATTTTTGATATACAAAGCGCCAACGCCCTTTGGCCCGTGGATTTTGTGAGCCGACATTGACATAAGATCAATTTCCATGTCCTGAACATCTATATGCACGTGACCTATTGCTTGAACGGCATCTGTATGGAACAGAATTTTGTAATCATGTGCAATTTTTGCAATTGCTTTGACATTTTGAATTGTGCCAACCTCATTATTGACAGTCATAATAGAAATCAATATAGTGTCTTTGCGAATGGCATGCAAAAGTTCTGCCATGTCCACAAGCCCGTGCTTGTCCACCGGCAAATAAGTGATTTCAAAGCCCTCTTTTTCAAGTTGCTCACAAGCATGAAGCACCGCATGATGCTCTATTTTGCTTGTGATGATGTGTTTTCCTTTGTTGGCATTGGCATGAGCAACACCGATAAGTGCCCAGTTGTCAGCCTCTGTTCCGCCGCTAGTGAAGTAAATTTCATTTGCTTTGGCAGCATTTATGGCAGTTTTAACGCGGTCGCGTGCACGATCAAGAATTGCAACTGCATCACGTCCGAAACTATGCAAAGAGCCGGCATTTCCATAAAGAGAGTTGAAACAAGGCAACATTTCGTTTAAAACTTCGTTTGAAACATATGTTGTTGATGCATTGTCAAGATATATTTTTCGTTCCATAAACCTTCCTTTTAACACTTCGTCTATATTTTATCACCAAAAACAAGCGTTGTCAATAAAAAAATAAAAACAAGTTTATTATAACCTGTTTTTTTTAATATTGATAATATAAGAAAAATATCTATTCGCAAAATATCATCTGACATATTTTAGAGATATTTTTTGATAGTATCAGAAACATCATCTTTTGACCAAAGTCCAACGTGTTTTTCTTTTTGCTGGCCATCAACAAACAAAATCATTGTTGGAATGCTCATAACACCAAAACTGCGAGCAAGTTTTTCGTCTTCATCAACATCAACTTTGAAAATTTGCACCTGCTTTCCCAACTCCTCTTGCACTTTTTCCAAAACTGGAGCCTGCATCTTGCAAGGCCCGCACCAAGTTGCAAAAAAGTCCACAAGCACAACTCCACTTTTTGTTTTTTCTTTGAATTGTTTTTCAGTTATTATTTCCATCTTTTCCTCCTATTTAAATACGTTTTAATAACTTTTCAATCACAAAACCTGCAATAACGCAACCGCACATCGCCGGAAAATATGAAATGCTTCCAACCGTGCGTTTGCCAACATTTTCTGTTTGATTTTTCTCAATTTTCATAACTTGCACATCGGTTGTCACAACGTCCAAACTTTTCACGTCACGTTCTTTCAACTTTTTACGCAAAACTTTTGCTAGTCCATCGTGTGAAGTTTTGTATATATCTGTCACAAAAAAGTTTGGCACATTTATGCGATTTCCTGCTCCCATGGCTGAAACAACAGGAATGGAATTCTGTTTGCAAAAGCAAATCAAATCAATTTTGTCTTGCAAACTGTCAATAGCATCGACAACATAGTCAAAATCTTTATTGATGATTTTTGATATATTTGCCTGACACAAACGCTCAGGAACTGTACAAACTTTGCAATCTGGATTTATTTCAAACAGCATTTTTTTCAAAACATCAACTTTAAGTTGCCCTACAGTGTTTTGATTGGCAACTATTTGTCTGTTGATGTTTGTAGTGTCAACTTTGTCACAATCAACAAGCGTCAGATTTTCAACACCGGCACGACAAAGCAAATAAGCAACATATCCGCCAACTCCGCCAACGCCAACAACTGCAACCTTACTTTTTGACAAGGTTTGCACGCCATCTTTTCCAATCAAAAGTTTTGTTCTGTCATTCCACATAATTTTCTCATTTGCATACTACACAATATATGGTATTATGCATATATAAAGTTTGCATATCACCAACAATATATTGATTACAGCACATACTTTTTCAAATCAAATTTTTCGGTTTTATCTTTAAAGACATTTTGCACATAAGTTTTGTCAATCACAACATCAAGCATAGGATGTTGCCCCGTGGCATTGAACGAAACATCTTCCAAAACGCTTTCCATGATTGTATGCAAACGTCTTGCACCCAAATCCTCGCTAGTTTCATTTTCGCGTGCAGCCATTTCAGCAATTTCATCAAGTGCGTCATCTTTGAAAATCAAATTTATATTGTCAACTTTAAGCAAATTTGAATACTGAACTGTCACAGCATTTTTTGGTGTACTCAAAATTTTCTTAAAGTCTTCTTTGGTCAAACTTTCAAGTTCAACCCTGATAGGAAAACGACCTTGCAGTTCCGGAATCATATCTTCCATCTTTGCAACGTGGAATGCCCCTGCTGCAATAAAAAGAATAAAGTCGGTTTTCACATTGCCGTATTTTGTTGGAACAGTACTTCCTTCCACAATAGGCAAAATATCGCGTTGAACACCTTCACGGGAAACGTCTGCACTGTTTGTTGCTTGGCTTTTTCCAATAATCTTGTCTATTTCGTCAATAAAGATTATGCCCTGTTCTTCCGCAAGAGTGATAGCCTCCTCATTGACATTGTCCATATCAATTATCTTGTCACTTTCTTCTTGCAAAAGTGCTTCTCTGGCATGACGAACACTCAATTTCTTTTTCTTGTGTTTTGGAGGTGTGAGACCTTCAAACATAGAGCCGAGACTGATCTCATTTCCGCCAAAAGCCATCATAGGTTTTGCTGCTTCAAGCACAACAACCTCAACATTTTCTTCTTCACACTTTCCGCTGCGAAGTTCTTCCAAAAGTGCATCTCTGTTCACTTCCACTTCTGTTACGCGACGATTTTGGAAGAGTGCGTCAACAAGTTTCGCCTCAACGATAGGCATAACTTTGTTTTCCACTTCTTTTTTCTTTTTGTCTTTGACCATGCGTACTGCAACTTCAACAAGGTCACGCACCATGCTTTCAACATCGCGTCCAACATAGCCTACTTCGGTGTATTTTGTGGCCTCAACCTTGACAAATGGCGAGCCAACAAGTTTGGCAAGTCTTCTGGCAATTTCCGTTTTTCCAACACCCGTTGGACCGCTCATAACAATGTTTTTCGGTGTGATTTCTTCACGCGAATCTGCTGGCAGTTGACTGCGACGATATCTGTTGCGCAACGCAATAGCGACTGCACGTTTTGCTTTGGCTTGCCCAACAATATATTTATCAAGTTCAGTTACGATTTGTTTTGGTGTATAGTTCATACTTTCTCCTTAAACCGATTAAAGTTGTTCTACAATAATATTTTCATTTGTAAACACACAAATTTCACTTGCAATCTTAAGTGCTTTGAAGGCAATATCCTTTGCTGAGTATTTTGTGTTTTGAATTAACGCTCGTGCTGCAGCAAGAGCATAGTTTCCGCCAGAGCCTATCGCACAAATTCCGTCTTGAGGCTCGATAACATTTCCTGCCCCGTCCAAAATAAGAATTTGTTCCTTGTCAGCAACAATCATCATGGCATCAAGTTGTCTGCCAACTTTGTCTTCTCGCCAAGTTTGAGCAAGTTCGACAGCACTTCTCATAAGATTGCCGGCATATTTGTTGAGCATACCTTCAAAACGTTCTGAAAGCGAAAAAGCGTCGGCAACAGAGCCTGCAAAACCGACCACAACACTGTTGTTGTAAATTCTGCGAACTTTACGCGCGTTGTTTTTGAATATAATGCTGTTTTGCATCGTAACTTGCCCATCACCTGCCACAGCAATTTTTCCGTCACGTTTTACTGCACAAATAGTTGTGCCTCTGAAAAGATTTTCCATGTAAGTCTCCTTTTTCAATTATATCATCAAAATGCACAAAGTCAAACTATTCTGCAGGATTTTCTTTGACATAATCACATGCCGAACATTTAACTTTCTTGCCCTTTAAAATCAAATGTTTGCCGCATTTTGGACAAACCTCGCCTGTCGGTCTGTCCCAACTCATAAAGTTGCAACCATTTCTGTCTTCACATGCATAAAAAACCTTACCTCTTTTGGAACGTAGCGCAAAAACATTTTTTCCACAAGCAGGACATTTTGAGACAGGTTTTCTTTCGTTTTCTTCCAACGGCTTTATGTTTTTGCATTTTGGAAAGTTTGAACAACCCAAAAATTTGCCATATCTTCCTTCTCGGATCAACATTTTGTGACCGCATTTTTCACAAACAATATCTGTTTCAACAGGCTCGGCTTTCATGCTCAGTCCACTTGCGTCGGCTTTGCTTAACAAATCCTTAAATCCGTTCCAAAAACTGTCAACAACACTGTGCCACTCGTCTTTGTTTTCTGCAATATCGTCCAATCTGCTTTCCATATGAGCGGTGAATTTGACATTTATCACGCTGTTGAAAAACTTTTCAAGATATTCAATCATCTTGCGACCAAGTTCGGTTGGCACAAGTGCTTTACCGTCTTTTGAGCAGTAATTTCGCTCGGTCAAAATAGAGATTGTTGCAGCATAAGTTGCAGGCCTGCCAATCCCCTTCTCTTCCATTGCTTTGACAAGGCTTGCTTCAGTGAATCGCGCTGGTGGCTTTGTAAACTTTTGTTCGGACTTTATGTCAATTGCTTTAAGCAATTCTCCCTCACAAAGTGTTGGAAGTTTTTCCACTGCATCTTTTTTGTTTTTTGTCTTTTCTGCAGAATCGTCTTTTTCTTCTTCGACATATTCTTTGTAAACTGCCGTATATCCGGCAAAATCTTGTGTACGCCCTGAGGATTTAAAGCCATAGCCCTGACATTCCAACGAAACATTGACATTTGAATATTCCGCTTCACTCATCTGACTTGCCATAAAGCGCTCATAGATCAACTTGTAAAGTTTGAAATTGTCGTGCGTCAAACTGTCCTGAACCATCTCTGGTGTCATATGCATGTTTATTGGTCGAATTGCTTCGTGTGCATCTTGAGCATTCTTTTTGCTTGCGTAAATATTTGGTTTGTCTGGAATATAATTTTTTCCATATTTTTGAGCAATAAACTCCCGGCACGCCATCTGTGCATCAACAGAAACACGTGTACTGTCCGTTCGGATATAAGTAATGAGCGCGATTTTACCCTCACCCTTAACTTCGACGCCCTCATAAAGTTCTTGCGCACACATTGTTGTTTTTCGAAGGCTCATGCCAAGTTTGTTTAATGCATCTTGTTGCATTGTGCTGGTGGTGAATGGTGCAGGTGCGTGAGATTTCGTCTTGGATTTTTTTATTTCTGTAACTTTGAAATCATTGCCATCAACAACAGACAGCACATCATCAACCTCTTTTTTGTTTTGAGGCTTGATTTTTTTGCCTTTAAATGTGGCAAGAGTGGACTTAAATTTAACCTTGTCCTTTTCGTGCAAAGCAGTGATTGTCCAAAACTCCTCTGGTTTAAAGTTTTCGATTTCCTTTTCTCGCTCGACAACAAGTTTCAGTGCAACAGACTGCACCCTGCCCGCAGACAACTTTGGAGCAATTTTTCGTGACAGAATTGGAGAAAGTTTGTAGCCAACAATTCGGTCAAGTACCCGGCGTGCCTGCTGAGCATTGACAAGATTAATGTCAATGGCACGCGGCTCGTCCAGTGCCTTCAAAACTGCTTTTTTGGAAATTTCGTTAAATTGAATACGACATTTTGTGTTTGGATTGAGCCCCAAAACATATGCAACATGCCATGAAATAGCCTCACCTTCTCGGTCCGGGTCGGTGGCAATCAAAACTTCTTCGGCAGACTTTGCTTTGTTTTTAAGTTCTTGTATCAAGGCTTTTTTGTCAGGATTTATCTCGTAATGTGGCTCATAATTGTTGGACAAATCAATGGCAAAACTTTTTGCAGGAAGATCACGAATATGTCCCTTTGTGGCAAACACTTCATATCCACTTCCCAAATATTTTTTTAAAGTGTCCCTTTTTGCAGGCGCTTCTATTACGACAAGTTTCAAAATAAATCTCCTAAATTTCTTTTTTCTGTTGCCTAAGCAAGACAGTACATTTGTGCTGGCAACTTTCTTATTAAACCACGAATTTCCAAAGTTGTCAAACAACTGTTCAAAATATTGATAGGAATTTTTGTTTTTTCTGCAAGAAAGTCAAAACTTTGCTGTTCTTCTTTCAACAAATCTACAATCTGTTGCTCCTCAAAATTCAATGTCACAAGTTGAGAAGATTCACGAGATTTTTTCAAGCCATAAAACTCCACAATTTCGTCTGCAGACGTTGTGCATTCTGCTTGGCCGGTTTTGATAAGATGGTTTGTAAGTTCACTTTTGCTGCTGTTGATATTTCCTGGCACTGCAAAGATATCCTTGCCATATTCCAACGCAAATTCCTTTGTGTGAAGTGTCCCACTTTTCATTCCTGCCTCCGTGATAAGAATGCCGTCACATACACCTGCAACGATTCTGTTTCTGCGCGGAAAAGTGTACTTTTTTGCCTCAAAAGACGGAGGATACTCGCTCATCAACAATCCCCCTTTCTCAACAATTTCGTTTGCAAGGTTCAAGTTTACAGAAGGATAAATTCGGCTCAATCCACTTGCAATAATTGCCACAGTTTTGCCACCAGCGTCAAGAGTGGCCTTGTGCGCAATCTGGTCAACACCATAGCACAATCCACTGACAATCACAAGACCACTTTCAGCAAGTTTTTTGGCAAATTTTTCAGTAACTATTTTTCCATAACTTGACGGCATTCGTGTGCCAACAACTGCAAAACAGTGTTTGTTTAAAAGCGTCAAGTCACCTTTTGTGTAAAGGATAAGCGGTCTGTCAGGAAGATTTATCAAACTTGAAGGATATTCATCAGAAAACACTGTGACAATCTTTATGTCAGATTTGAACATATTTTCAATCATATTTTCAAATTGAAAAGCATCATATCCATCTTTCAATCTTTTTATTTCTTCCGCAGACAAGGTTAGATAAGTTATTGGATTGCAAAGAACATTGTCTATAGAAAAATTATCCAACTGTTCAAGTAAGATTTCTTGCTTTTTGTTTGGAATTTCATACATAGACATAAATATCAAAAACTTATCTTTTATAGAAATCAAAACCTTTCAACTCCTTAAATCACTATTTGGTGTATTATGTTGCATAATACCTACAAGATGTTGATTATATGCTCCAATATTTTCTATCAAGTCCTCGATAAGAAATTGCTTCGGCGATATGAGCAGGAAGGATTTCTGCCTCACCCTCAAGGTCAGCAATAGTACGTGCAACTTTCAAAATTCTGTCATGTGCTCGGGCAGAAAGTTTGAGATTATTGAATGCTTGTTCCATAAGTGTCAAACATTCTGGTGACAAATGGCAAAATTTTTTCATTTGTGGCACAGTCATTTTTGCATTTGAAAACGTTTTCATATTCTTAAAACGTTCCAACTGGATCTTTCGAGCCTTGTCCACACGCTGTTTTATACTTGCTGAACTTTCCTCTTTTTCTGTACTGTTTAATTCTTTGTAAGTGATGTTATCAACTTCAACTTGAATGTCAATTCTGTCCATAATTGGCCCTGAAACTCGAGAAAGATATTTATGAATCTGAATAGGACTACATTTACATTCCCTATCATGAGAACCGTAGTAACCACACGGACAAGGGTTCATGCTTGCAACCAAAATAAAATTGCTTGGATATGTGACAGTTTGATTTGCTCTGGCAACAGTGATTTGGCCGTCTTCAAGCGGTTGACGTAAAGTCTCAATCATCTGCTTTGAGTATTCTGGAAATTCGTCCAAAAACAACACACCATTGTGTGCCATGCTTATTTCACCTGGCTTGCTGTGAATTCCACCGCCCGCCAAACTTATAGTTGTTGCCGTGTGATGAGGTGTTCTGAAAGGTCGCTGTGTTATGATTCCTTCTTTCAAGTCCAATTCCCCTGCCACTGAATGAATTTTGGTAACCTCCAATGCTTCTTCAAAAGTTAAGTCAGGCAAAATTCCAGAAAAGCACTTTGCAAGCATGCTTTTTCCACTTCCCGGAGGTCCAATCATAAGAACGTTATGCCCTCCCGCGGCGGCAATTTCCAACGCTCGTTTTGCTTGTGCCTGCCCTTTCACATTTTCAAAATCAAGTTTGTTTGCGCTTGATTTCACAACCTCGTCAAACGATTTTATTTCAACTTTTTGAATAGGAGTTTCTGTTTCGCCATTCAGAAAATCCAAAACTTCTTTCAACGAAGAAATCGCCCACATGTCCATGCCGTCTATAAATCGAGCCTCTTCTTCATTTTCCTTTGGTAATATCACTTTTTTGTAGCCCATAGAACGTGCGGAAATCAACATAGGCAACAGTCCACGTACTTTTTTGATAGAACCGTCTAAGGACAATTCACCAATATATATGTAATCTTTATAATTTTTTTGTTTGATTTGCCCTGATGCAGCAAGAATGCCAACTGCTATTCCAAGGTCATAAATCGGACCTTCTTTTTTGATATCTGCAGGTGCAAGATTTATTGTGTAATGCTTTACTGGATACTCCAATCCCGAATTGCGTATTGCGGACTTGACACGCTCTTTGGACTCTTTGACTGCTGTGTCCCCCAATCCAACGATATCTATGTTTGGAATGCCGCCAATCATATCCGTTTCTATCTGCACCAAAAAGCCCTCAATCCCAATCAATCCAAAACTCAAAACTTTTGATAACATTTTCACCTCAAAATACCAAATAAGTATATCAAATATATGCAAATATTCAAAGCAATTTTAAGACAAGTCAAACAAAAAAAACAAGACAAACTTTTGTCTTGCTTTTTGAAAATTTAATACCAAACCATGCCCAAGATAAATGCCAGCGCAACGCCGAAACAGAAAATGATAATTCCCCACCTTGCTATTTTGTCTTTCAAAACAGATTTGTTGAATTCTTTTTTGAATGATGCCTCGTTTTGATTGAACACGCTTTCGGTTGTTTGACCTTCACCAATCTTTTTTGCACGGAAATATTTGTATTGCTGTGCAAGTTGCAGTTTGAAATCGGTAAAATACATGTAAATCAGCCAAACACCCCAAAACAATGAAAGCACAAGCAAGGCTGAAAGTGCAAAATACACAAACCCCGCCCAAACTCTGTTTAGGATAGCAAACAAGGCTGTCAAAACTACAAGTATCGCTGTGACAATATATGGCAAATTTTTCATTTTTTCCTCTAATGTTTAAATGACTGCAAAGATGTAAATCACAACGATTGCAACTGTTGCAACAAGCCACATAATAAGCCACCAAATATTGCGTTTGTTCCAGCCGGTGCCACGTTTTCTGAGTGTCCAGTAAAGTCCAAGCCAAATGCAAATGATATAGGAAAGACACTCACCAATAGACCCAAAAGCATTGGCAACATCTGGAGTGTTTTGCTTGAATGCCAATCTAAAAATCAATGCTATAGCAATAAACATGATTGCAAAGTAGGCCACACAATCCAAAACTTTTGTGCTTGACCAAGTTCTTGGTGTACGTTGTTTTTTCTCTTTCTTTTCTTTTTCTGCCATGATTTTTCTCCTTTTTTTAATATGTTTTTTTTATATTTTTTGACTTTGATTATTTCGCAGTCTCCGAATATCTGCTCTCGCGTATCACATTAACTTTGATCTGTCCTGGATATTGCATCTCGTTTTCAATTTTCTGAGCAATTTCTTTTGCCATAAACATAGCCTCGCTGTCAGAAACTTCGGTCGGTTTCACAATAATTCTAACTTCACGTCCTGCCTGAACAGCATAGGACTTGTCCACACCCTTAAAGCCGTTGGCAATTTCTTCCAACTGTTGAAGACGTTTGATATAATTTTCAAAACTATCACGTCTTGCACCCGGTCTTGATGAAGATATAGCATCGGCAACTTGAACGATAACTGCTTCAATCGTTTTGAATTCAACATTAAAGTGGTGTGCTTCGATACAATGGACAACTTCTTCGCTTTCGCCACACTTTCTTGCAAGTTCAACACCGATTTGAACATGTGTGCCTTCTTGTTCATGGTCAAGAGCCTTTCCAATATCATGCAAAAGTCCGCCACGTTTTGCAACCTTTACATTTGCCCCCATTTCGCTTGCCAAAAGCCCAGCAATAATAGATGTTTCAACTGAATGTTTCAAAACATTTTGTCCGTAACTTGTGCGATATTTCAGTCTGCCAAGAGTTTTTGAAAGTTCTGGACTAAGATTAAAAATTCCCGCTTCGTTGCAAGCCTCGTCTGCAGCCTGCTTTATTGTTTTGTCAACTTCGCGTTGCATTTTCTCCACGATTTCTTCAACGCGCGTTGGATGAATACGTCCGTCGGAAATCAACTTTTCAAGGCTCAATCTTGCGACTTCTCGTCTGATAGGGTCAAATCCAGAAATTGTTATTGTTTCTGGAGTGTCATCAACAATAAGTTCAACACCGGTTGCCGCCTCAATAGCGCGAATATTTCGACCTTCACGTCCAATGATTCTTCCTTTCATTTCGTCATTAGGAAGTGAAACAACGGACACGGTCATTTCGCTTGTGGTTTCTGTTGCACAACGTTGCAAGGCCTGACCAATAATCTCTCTAGCCTTGTTTTCGCCTTCTTCTCGAGCATCGTCTTCAATCTTTTTGACGATAACTGCTGCCTCTTTTTGTGCATCATTGCGCATGTTTGCAATCAGCATGTCTTTTGCTTCTTGCTTTGACAGTTTTGATGTTTTTTCAAGTTGCTCAACAATTTGAGCACGCAAGTCTTCTTGCTCCTTTTTTATTTTTTCAACATCATCGCGAGCCTCTTGCAGATTTTTCTTTTCTTCATCAAGTTGTTCGTTCTTTTTGTCAACAGACTGTTCTTTCTTCTCGATGTATTCTTCGCGTTGATTCAATCTTTCTTCAAGTTTTGTCACTTCTGCACGACGGTCTCTTATTTCACGCTCAACATCGTCCTTAAGTTTTTGAGACTGCTCTTTACTTTCAATAATTGCTTCTTTTTTTATTGTCTTTGCCTCTGCGTACGCATCTTCAATGATTTTAATGGCATTAGATTTGTTTTTTTGCAATTTTTTGTTGCTGTATAGTTTAAAAATCAAAAATCCAAGCGCAAGTCCAACAATAAAAAGGACTATTGCAATCACGGATACGATAGCAGGAGAGACATCGTTCAACATAAATTTCATATTTCCTCTCCTTTTTTAAGATTTGCCTAACGACGAAAAAAAAGGCAAACTCTTAACACAATTAAGTTTACCTTTTTTTTGAATATAAGTCAAACAAATTAAAGAAAATTATTTCAAACTGCTTTCTGTTCGTCAGATTTTTGTTCTTTTTTCACCAAAATAGGCTGGGCACCATTTTCAATAAAATCACGTGTAATGATGATTTTGTCATACACGTTTGGGTCAGGCAGGTCAAACATAAGTTCCAACATGCGTGATTCCATTATTGTGCGTATCCCTCTTGCACCTGTTTTAAGTTGTATGGCTTTTTTTGCAACATAAGAAACGGCATCGTCGTCAAACTTGATGTCAAAGCCGTCAATCTTAAACATTTGTTTATACTGTTTGATGAGCGAATTTTTTGGTTCAACCAAGATACGTTCAAGTGCCTTTTCATCAAGATTATCAAGCCCGGTCACGATTGGCAAACGTCCGACAAATTCCGGAATTAAGCCAAATTTGATAAGGTCATCTGGTTGCACATCTTTGGAATAGTCCACTTTTGCTTTTTCGTCAGAATTTTTTACATTGGCATTAAAGCCGATTGAAGACGCAGACAAACGTTTGTGAATGATATCGTCAAGTCCGACAAAAGCGCCACCACAAATAAAAAGTATGTTTGTTGTGTCGATTTGAAGCATCTCTTGATGAGGGTGTTTTCTTCCACCTTGTGGAGGAACGCTTGCAACTGTGCTCTCAATGATTTTCAAAAGTGCTTGTTGAACGCCTTCTCCTCCAACATCTCGCGTCAAAGAGCGATTTTCACTCTTTCTGGCAAGTTTGTCGATTTCATCGATATAGATGATTCCGCGCTGAGCCTTCTCAATATCAAAATCGGCATTTTGAATCAATTTTAAAAGCACGTTCTCAACATCTTCTCCAACATAACCCGCCTCAGTGAGTGTTGTGGCATCGGCACAAGCAAAAGGAACGTCCAAAATTTTTGCCAAAGTTTTTACAAGCAAAGTTTTTCCAGAACCAGTCGGGCCAATCATCAGCACATTACTCTTTTCAAGTTCTGTAACATTTTTGTCTTGAGAAAGGTCATCTTTGCTTTTTTTGGCATTTTGAATGTTGTGATAGTTGAAGTTGATGCGTTTGTAATGATTAAAAACAGCAACAGAAAGCACCTTTTTGGCCTGTTCCTGACCAATAACATACTCGTCAAGTGCTTTTTTTATTGCTTTTGGTGTTGGAAGAACAAGATCCTTAAAGACCTTTACTTTTGTGTTTTCTTCTCGCAAAATATCAGCACAAATTCTTATGCAATCATCACAAATAAAGGCATCTCCATTGGGACTTGCAATAAGTTTCTTTGCCGCTTTTTGAGGTCTGCCACAAAAAGTGCAACAGCACAAATCAATCTCTTTCATTCTCACCTCTAAGTTGCATAATACACAACATAATGTGTGTAGTATGCAACATAATACACAAAATATCGACTATTTTTCTTCTTTCTTTGTCTTTCGAGTTACAAAGATGTTGTCTATCAAACCATATTTTTTTGCTTCTTCAGCAGTCATATAATTATCTCGGTCAGTATCTTTTTCAATCACGGACAAACTTTTTCCGGTGTTTTCACTGAGTATTTTGTTGAGCATTTGTTTGGTCTTTTGAATGTGTTTTGCCTGAATTTCAATATCGCTTGCTTGACCTTGTGCCCCGCCAAGTGGTTGATGTATCATAATTTCGCTGTTTGGCAAAGCATATCTTTTGCCTTTTGTCCCGCTGGAAAGCAAAAATGCCCCCATAGATGCCGCAAGTCCGATACAAATTGTCGAAACATCACATTTGATGTAATTCATTGTATCGTAAATTGCAATGCCTGCACTTACAGAGCCGCCCGGACTGTTGATATAAAGATATATGTCTTTGTCTGGATTTTTGCCCTCAAGATAAATAAGTTGTGCAATCACAACGTTTGCAGTCACATCATTTATTTCACCCGTCAAAAATATAATTCTGTCTTCCAAAAGTCTGGAATAAATGTCGTACGACCTTTCATTTCCGCCTGTTTGGTCAATGACCATAGGAATAAGTGCCATAAATGTAACCTCCTTATATTATTCTTTAACGACAACCATTGTATTGTTTTCTTTCAAGTATTTGTGAAGTTTTTCCAGTGTCAATTCGTTTTCTTTACGAATTTTTTCTTCATGTTCTGTAATTCCCTTTGTTGCTTCTTCAAGTTCTTTTGCAGTAGGCTCAAGTTTTTGTTCTTCGATTATTTTTCTGTAAATATATCTTGTTTTGATAGTTTTCAAAGTTCTGGTTTTCAAACTATTTACGTAATCTTCCAAAGTTGAGCCACCACTTTGAATGATGTATTGTTCAAGCGTCAAGCCATATGCCTTCAGCATTTCACGCATTCTGTGAATATCTTGGTCAACAGAATTTTCGACCATGATCTCGGGTATTTCTATGTTTGTGTTTGCAAGAAGATATTCACGGATATTGTACTCATACTCTTGGTCTTGGTCATTCTTCTTCATATCTTGAATATGAGCAGAAACATCTTTTCTATACTCGTCAACAGTTTCAAATTCTGTCGCATCAGCAATAAATTTGTCGTCAAGAGTTGGAAGATGCTTTTCCTTGACCTCTTTGATATCAACTTTGAATGTTGCCTTTTTGCCTTGAAATTCCGCTGCACCATAGTTTGTCGGGAAAGTCACCTGAACATCAACACTTTCGCCTTTTGTGTGGCCAATCAACTGTTCTTCAAAATTGTCAATAAAACTGTGTGAGCCAATTTCCAAAGAATAGTCTTTTGCTGAGCCGCCCGCAAATTCCACATTGTCAATAAAGCCCATAAAGTCAATCACTGCAACATCGCCATTTTGGATTTTACGGTCAACAGTTTCAAACTTGGCGTTGTCATCAAGAAGATGATGGATTTGATGTTGTATTTCATCTTCTGTCACTTCTGCCGAGTGGACCTCAATCTTGTTGCCTGTGTATTTACACAATTTGAAGTCAGGAACAATTTCAAACATGATTTTCATCTTCAAACCATTCTCTGCTGTGTAACTTTCAAACTGAGTTGTTGGCATTGCCACAGGCTCAAGTTGTGGATTTTGCTCCAAAACATCATTGAGTGTTTTGTTGACAAAAAAGTCCACAGTGTCCTCAAAAAACACGCTGTCACCATAAGTTTTTTCAATCACTTTTCGTGGTGCATGGCCTTTGCGGAAACCTACAACATTAAATTTGTTTTTTGTGGATTCATATGTTTTTTCAACACCATCTTCCCACTCTTTGGCACCGATAGTCAGTTCTATCTCAACTTTTGTGCCATTTTTGTTTAACGAATACATAAAAACCTCCATTGTATATTGTCGAACACTGTCGAAAGTACTCCGACCAAAATTCATTTGATTTTAACACATTTGACATCAAATTGCAACAATATTTGACACAATTCAATGTCTTATTTTGTCGAATTTTACTATTTTGTCCTCATATAAAAACTTTTTTGGCATTTATTCGCAAAATACTTGGAAAATCAAACAAGAACTGATATAATTTTAATATGGAGAACATGTCTTATTATAAACAACGAGATTTCAAAAATATGAAAAAAATTGGCTCTTATCTGGAAAGTTTGCCAGAATATTGCTTTGATTTTTTCACGGGAATAGAAAACAACACGTCGTCACTCACAAGAGTAAACTATGCCATGGACCTTTCAGTTTTTTTTGATTATCTGGAAAGGTTTGTTGTCAAAAAGCCAAAAATTGATATTACGCTTCAAGACCTTGACAGCCTGCAAGCACGTCACATAGAAAACTATCTTTCTTATCTTTCCTTTTATGATATCAATGGACATCAAGAGCGCAACGATGAGCGTGGCAAAGCCCGAAAACTTGCCAGCGTGAGAAGTTTTTTTAAGTATTTGTTCAATCATGACATGATTTCAAGCAATGTTGCAAGCAAAGTGAAAACTCCAAAACAGCACAACAAAGAAATTATACGTTTGGAAAAAGATGAAGTGGAGCGCATGCTGGACGCAGTTCAGTCCCCTGCAACCTTCACGCAAAGACAAAAAAACTACAACAAAAACACACAAATCCGTGACAATGCCATAGTCACACTGTTTCTTGGCACAGGAATTCGTATTTCAGAACTTGTAGGCTTGAATGTCGAAGATTTTGACTTTTCGCAAAATGCATTCAAAGTGACCAGAAAAGGTGGAAATCAAACTATTTTGTACTTTCCACTCGAAGTGAAAACAGCACTTGAACAATGGCTGGAAAAACGCAAAACTCTAGGACTCGACCCAAATGAACACGCCATGTTTGTCTCCTTGCAAAACAAAAGAATATGCGTTCGCGCTGTGGAAAATCTTGTAAAAAAGTTTGCCAAAGAAAGTGCACCCCTAAAAAAAATTTCTCCTCACAAACTGCGCTCAACTTTTGGCACAAATTTGTATCGAGAAACACATGACATATATATCGTGGCAGATGTGCTTGGCCACAAAGATGTGAACACCACAAAAAAACATTACGCCGCAATCAACGAAGATATGCGAAAGGCTGTTGCAGGAAAAGTACATTTGCATTAAAAAAATCCGCCACAAAGCGGATTTTTTACATCATCCAGTCAGAATAAACGCCATATCCTTTTGTAGGGTCGTTCAAGAACACGTGCGTCACTGCACCAATAATTTTGCCGTCTTGAATGATTGGTGAGCCACTCATTCCTTGCACAATTCCTCCCGTCATATCCAAAAGACGTTTGTCTTTCACACGGAAGACCAAACTTTTGTCATTTGCAGATTTTTGATAGTTGGCCTTTATGATTTCTATATCATATTCTTCTCTTATTCCGCTTATGGTCGAAACTATTTTTGCTGTGCCAAGTTTGACGCCCAGCCTTCCACCTAATTTTGCTGTCAAATTTTCGTCTACAAGTCCCGATGTGTCACTCAAAACTCCATTTATGCCAAATTTACCGTTGTTTTCTATTGTTCCTTTTGGCTTTGCAGTCTGCAAAAACAGACAACGAAGTTCGCCGGGTGAATTTTTCTTTCCTTTAGTTATGCCTATAAGATTGCAAGAATACACATTTCCGCCGCAAACCGGCACAACATTTCCACTGTTGGACTCCACAATAGGATGTCCCAAAGCACCATATCTGTGAGTGTTTTTGTTGACAAAAGTAAGCGTTCCTATGCCTGTGACATCGTCTTTGACCCAAAGTCCAAGCCTTTGCTTTCCACTTTCCTTGTCATGAAGGGTTTTGACAAGCGCCTTCACTTTTTTGTTTTTGCGAAGGTACTCCACCTCTGCTTCTTCCGGTCTGTTTTCAATCAAGCCTTCTATATCGTCCAAACTTTCTATCTCTTGCCCGTTTATTTCGGTCAAGATGTCACCCTCCTTAAGAACCGAAGTTCCGTCATTGCTTACAACAACTGCTCCGTCTGTTGCCAAAGAAAGTCCAATAGGCACCCCACCAACATAAAACTCGTCTTTGCCAGAAAGGACAATTCCAACGCGCTTTATAGGAAGAAAGCCAAAAAGTTTGAAAACGATTTCATCTTGACGAGAAACTTGCCCTCCAACAACCTTTTCGCCCTCATCAATATGTGCTTGAATAAAACTTCCAAACTTGCGAGAATTGTTGGCATACTCAACATCTTCAAAACTTGCCAAAAAGCCATCTTGAAGTTGCATAATCTGTCCGATAGGAACAATTATTGAAAGACAAAACAAGAATATAAAAACAAAAGAAACAATCTTGAAATATCTGTTTTTCATGACCCTTTTATTTTCTGTAAATAGTGTCTTTTTATGCATCAAAGATTGTTTTTCAGGACAAAGGAATATTTATTGAGTTGCTTTTTGCATTCTCTGTAATTGGGACAAATGCTTTCCACACTTTTCCAAAATTTCGGTTGATGATTCATATGTAAAGAATGGCACAACTCATGGCAAATGACATACTGCCAAAGTGCTTTTGGCAAAATCAAAAGTTTCCAATTTATTTTCATGACCTTTTCTGCGTTGTAACTCCCCCAAACGCGAACTGAACTTGTAGGTTTTATTTGTTTGTAAATAAGTCCTGTTTTTAGTGATAATTCCTTTGCCATATTTTCTATCTCTGCAAAATAGGACAAGTAGGCTTGCTTTATAAGCCTATTCTTTTTGTCACCGCTTAACGAAGAGAAATCAATCGCAAGTTTGTTTGTGGGATAAACCGGCTTTCCGTCAAAATAAATGAAATTTTCAAAATCAAACTGATGTTCAAACTGTTCATATGCTTTCAGTTTTTTTATGTTTTTCTCAAGCCACGCCTTTTTGGACTGCAAAAACTTGTCAATTTGTTTGTCAGACAATCGCAGTGGCACACTCAAAACAGCATGTTCACTGTCCTTAATCTTCAAACAAATGGTCTTTCTGCGAGATTTAATGACTTCTATTTTCATGTTCAAAGTATATCACATTCACTTCTTTTTTCAAACAAAACAAGCATCATTTAATTTTTATGCATAACACCACAATATATAGTGTATTTTGCGTGCGTATCACCACAAAAATTGGTGTATTATGCAATTTTTTTGCATAATACTTCATTTTGTTTGACAAATCTTTTTTTGTTATATAAAATATTTTCAGAATATAGGAGTTTTGTATGGCAAACAGCACAAATATAGTCTCTTATCTGATTTTGGACAGTCTTTCAAGCGGCTCAAAGTATGGTTTGGAAATCATAGAGCATATCTCCACCCGTACAGGCGGAAATTACATCTTAAAAAAGCCTACTCTTTATTCGGCACTCACCCGAATGGAGAAGAAAGGGCTTGTCTCCTCATCTTATTGGGAAACAAGTGATTTAGGTGGAAAACGTCACTACTACACCATTACCAATCAAGGCCGAAAAGAGTTGGAAACATTGGAGACTGAATTTAAAGATGCCACCTTTGATGATTTGGAGACAGAAACCTCTCCATCAAAAGAGGAGGAAAAAACTGAAAGCGCAGTTGTGGGTTGGCAAGACAGTTTGTTCAACCTTGTGGAAGAGCCAAAGCTTCAAAAGACCGAAGATACTTCTCAAAAAGAAAATGACGTTGCAGAAAATCAGTTGGATATCTTTTCCATGCCTTTGCAAGAGGAAACTGAAACACAGCCGGTTGAAAACGAAAAAATGGAATATTATCAGTCTATTCTGGAACAACAACCTGCCTCAGAAAAATCTGATGATGCAGTGTTGTTGAGCGAAACAGACCGTTTGACTGCCGCTCAAGAAGAACAAAACAAGCGTTTGTATGACACATCAAATGATTTAAAAAAATACCGCAAACGCAAGAGTTTTGCAGAAAATCAGATTGAAATGGCGGTCGAATACGAAAATGACGAAGATCGTGAGATTCAAAAGGAACGCATAGAGCAACTCAAAAAGTCTATGCTTGACGCCAGACAAAATTACTATCAAGAAGACACAAATCAGATCAAGCAACAAAACTTCAACAAAATTGAGGAAGTTGCAAAAGAAGAAACGCAAGAAAGTGCGCCGGTTGATGACGCCGTATTTATCACTTCAAGATATCAAGAAAACGAAATTCCTGTTCAACGCAAAATCACCCCGCCTAATATCGAAATAAGCGTTACCGCTGAAAATCTTCCTGCTCCAAAACGCGACACAAACCTTGAGCCAACTTACAAGGATATGATGTCAAAGATTTTTGAGCATAAAAAAGAAAAACAGAAAGTTGCACCTGCACCAAAGCAAACTCAAATTGTTGAAAGCACCAACTACAGCGACACACAAAGTTTTGTTGACTATCCAACTTTGAAACAATATTATCAAGGTCATGGAATCGAATTTAAAGAATACAAAAAAACCGGCGTGGAACGTGTGCATAACACCAATTTCCTTGTGTTTATCAGTTCTGTGGTGCTTTTGTTACTCGCCGGAGTTGGCAGTGCTGTGCTGTGCGGAATTTTGGCATGGGCAAAAGTGCTGAACACCAACACAAATTTTGTTTTCTACACTGTGCCACTGTTGTTTTTGCTGTACACAATTGTGGCATATGCACGACACAAACTTTTTGTCAGCAAAAAAGCCTCACTTATGTACAATGCAGTAGTAAACTGGGCTGTCTTCGTTTTGTCAACAGTTGTGATTGTTGTGATAAACATTTGTTGTGGAATGCAGTACGAAATAATCAAAAGTTTTCTTTCATCAATTCTTGTTCCTGTGTACGCCGTGCTGCTCGCCTTTCCGGTGAACTACTACATCAAAAAGTTTCTGTTTAAACGCTATGCAAAATAAGTAATTAAAAAAAATTAAATTTTGTGAATATTATTCAAATTTCAACACAAATTAGTAGTAAGTTAAGCAGTTGCCATCACGGCAGACCACTTAACTTAAAAACGAAAAGAGATAAGTTTTTGAAAAACAAATTGTATCTCTTTTCTTTTTTTTACAACAAATTTGCTTGCTTGTTTGCTTTGATACGTTTGCAAAGCCAAAGAACAAAACTTACAACAAGCCAAACAGCAACAAGAACAAGAGAAACTATAAAAATATAAAAAGTGGAGTTTACAAACAGCAGACAAAGTGCAAGCACAATGCCACAAGAGATTGCTGCACCAACGGCAACCGCAAGAAATGCTTGCCAAATTTTTATATTCAAAAGTCCAGCAATAAAACTTCCAGAATATGTTCCTGTAAGCGGCAGTGGTATCGCCACAAAAAGTGTCACCCAAGCGCATTTTCCGAAAACACTTGCTTTGGAGTTTGCCTTCTCCACCCCAGATTTGTATCTTGTCATAAATTTTTCTTGAATAAAACCGCTTGTTTTACTTTTGACAAATCTTGCAAACAATATCACAAAAATTGATGGAATCATGCAACCAGCAAACGAGACAAAAAAGGCAGCAAGTGGCGACAGGACTTGTTCACCCCAAATTGCCATTGACATGCCAAACGGAATGGCGATTTTGCTTTCCAAAGTTGGTATCATTGCCACAAGAAGGACTGCCAAAGCCACACAGTTGGCAAAATTATCTGCAAAAAAATCTATCATAGGACAAACCTCTTACATTATCCTATGATTAGTTAAGTTTGTTTAGAATGTCATTTTTTGCCAAACAACTTGCTTGCGTGCAACAAAGCCGTTTCGGAAACCTCTTTGCTTTCGTCAATAAGTCGGGCAACCTCATAAACTGCTTGATTTGAGGACAAATTGGCTGCAGTTGAGATCGTTTGACCGTCTGTAACCGCTTTTTCGACCAAAATAAATTCATCGCCCTTTGAAGCAACAACCGGCGTGTGAGTGATGCAAATAATTTGAGTAAATTTTGATATATTGACCAATTTTTCTGCAACTTTTCCTGCTGTCACACCGCTTATTCCACTGTCAATTTCGTCAAAAACAACAGTCTGAACCTTTTCCTTGTCAAGCATGATATTTTTAAATGCAAGAAGCAACCTTGAAAGTTCTCCGCCAGAAGCGGTTTTATGTAAATCAACAACATTCTGACCCTGATTGGCAGAAAACATAAATTTCACATTGTCACAGCCCTTGCTACTATGATCGCACCTTTCAAACTGTATCTTGAAAATTGTGCCATGCATTTCAAGATCTTCAAGTTGATTTGTGATTTCTTTTTCAAACTGGCTTGCGTATTTTTTTCGCATGTTTGACAACTTCTGGCACTCAAAATCAAGTTGAGTTTCTATCTGTTGCAATTCTGCCTGCAATTTGTCCAAAATTTGCTCGCTTTGTTCCAACTGTTCAAGACGCTGTTGACATTTTTCTTGATAGTCCAATATTTGCTCCACAGTGCCGCCATATTTCTTTGACAAACTTTTGATCAAATCAAGTCGTCTGTCGATTCTGTCCAACTCATTTGGGTCAAAATCCGTGCTTTGCTTTATTGCTTGCAAATTTTCTGCAACATCTTGCATTTCATAGTAACTGTTTTCTATTCTTTCACGACATTCGTCAATCTCTTTAAAGTTTGAAAAGCCCGACAATTCTGACTTTGCATCATACAACAAAGATGTCACACTGTCACGATTTTCAGAAATTTTCTGCAAAACTTCACTCAATTTTTCAAAAATCTTTTCAGAAGAAGAGATAAAATCAAACCTCTGTTTCAAAGTTTCAACTTCTGAAACATCCAGATGAGCATTTTCTATCTCATTCACTTGAAATGACAAGAGGTCTTTTTCACGAGCACGCTCACTTTCACTGCCCCCAAGTGAAGAAATTTTGGACTTAACCTCTTTTGCACCACCAAAAAGTTGAGAAACAACTTCTTTTTCAATTTCAACTTCCTCGCCGGCATACTTGTCCAAAAGTGAAAGATGATTTGCAACATTCAAAAGCCCAACACTTTCGTGCTGGCCACAAAAATCTGCCATTTTGCTTGTAAGTGAAACAAGCATCTTCAATGTCACAGGCACCCCATTAACTTTTATCGCATTTTTGCCATCTTGACTGAGAGTGCGTGAGATAATTATTTCGTCGTCACATTCGATGTCCCAATCGGATAGGATTTGTTTGCATTCATCTGAAATCTGATTAAAAACGCCATCAACACGCATCGTGTTTTCGCCGGACCTTAAAAAACTTTTGTCGGACTTCGCACCCAAAACAAAAGAAAAAGCATCAATCAAAATGCTTTTGCCGGCACCAGACTGTCCCAAAAGACAATTGAAGCCTTTTGAAAACTCGACAGTTTGTTTTTTAAAAAGAGCAAAATTGTTTAATGTTAAAGAAGAAAGCATCAAATCCTCACTTGGACTTATTATACATCGCTTTTAAATTGAAAGCAACAAAAAAAAAGCAAGACTTAAAAAATTGTCTTGCCTATTTTTTAGTTCATCATCTGACTTAAGGTTGCAACGGCATCGGAAGCACAAGTTGTGGTTGGAAAAATAAGTAAAACGGTGTCATCTCCATAAGTTGCACCCAAAAGTTCGGTCAAATTAAGTTTGTCAATAAAAGAGCAAACTCCCGGAGCCATGCCTTTGATAGTTCGGACAACAGCCAAGTTGAGTGCAGGTTTGACAGAAATCACGCATTCACGAAAAATACCTATGTACTTGTTTGAGACAACTTGTTGTTGGTCGTTGCCCAAAATGGCGTACTTGTATTTTCCGCTTGGACACAAAATCTTTGTCAAGCCCAACTCTTTTATATCTCTTGAAATGGTTGCTTGAGTGATTTCAAAGTTGGCATTTTTCAGTTCTCGTGCCAATTCTTCCTGAGTTTCAATCTCTTTGGTTGAGATAAGTTCCAAAATTTTTGATTGTCTTGAACTCCTTGCCATTTGCATACTCCTTGAAGCCTACATGTGCCTAAATTACTGCGATGTAGCGATTTTTGCATAAATATGAATTCATGAATATTCATGTAATTTTGATAATTATACAACAAAATTTATAAAAATGCAAGGGATTTTTGTATATTTATTCACAATTTTTTTATGAAAATTCGGCTTTGTGAAAATTTATAAAAACTGAATTTATAAATATAAACCTTTATACATTTTCAAACAAACACAAACAATCTGCCCCTGCATCAACAAATTTATCACACCTATTTAGGACCTATCAACAATTTATGTCATTTTTTTTGCCACCCCGCCCAACAATTTTAAAGCAACAAAAAAAGAGTCCAAAAGACTGGACCTATTTCAGTGTTCAATTTCTTAGACAGACAAATTAAAAAAAACTACCGAAACGTAGTTTTTTTAATATTGGTTTATCTCCATGATTTCTTCATTTGCAACCGCCTCATTCACAAGCGACTCAATATCCAAATTCTTCTCCAAAAGTTCCGCCCGTTTGATTGTTGGCTTTATGACAGGATTTTTTGGCAAAAACACCGTACAACAATCTTCGTAAGGCAAAATTGATGTTTCATATGTGCCAATCTTTCTTGCCAAATCCATGATTTGTTCCTTATCAAACGCTATTACAGGCCTAAACACCGGCAAATCAACAACTGAATTCGTCACGTTTATGCTTTGCATTGTTTGACTTGCAACCTGTCCCAAACTCTCACCGGTGATGATTGCACCCAAATTGTTTTTTATGGCAATTTTCTGTGCGATTCGCATCATAATTCTTCGCATTATTGTGATCATATACTCGGCATCACAATTTTTGTGAATTTGCTCTTGAATTTCAGTGAAAGACACAATATGCAGCCTTATTTTGCCGCAATATGTGGATATTTCCTTGGCAAGATTTATCACTTTTTCCTTTGCCTGCAAACTTGTGTAAGGATAAGAATGAAAATGAATCGCTTCAATTTCAAGCCCGCGTTTTGCCATCAAATATCCTGCAACAGGACTGTCAATCCCTCCAGAAAGCAGCAGCAATCCTTTGCCGCCGCTTGAAAGCGGAAGCCCACCTGCACAGGCATGTAAATTTTTGTAAATATAGGTTTTGCCGTTTGTACGCACCTCAACAAAAATTTTTAGTTGCGGATTGTACAAATCCACCTTAAGATTTGGCTCTTTGTCCAAAACAACACCACCAAGCAACTTGTCAAGTTCCATAGATGTGAGTGGAAAAGTTTTGTCGGCACGTTTAGATTCTATCTTAAACGACGTTACACCAAACAAGTCAATATTCAATAATTCGGACTTAATCTCTTCAAGAGACGTGTCGATTTCAACAGCGTCTGCAACTCCGATTAACCCAAAAACGGTTTGAAGTTTTTCGATTATAACAGATTCTTGGCTTTGGTCATAATCAGTCAGCACAAGCCTGCCTTGAGTCTCCTGCAACTTGCAAGAAAGGTCCTTAAGTTTGTTCAAAATATTGCTTTTAAGAAGATTGATAAAATCATGTCGATTGCGACCCTTTAAAAACAACTCTCCAAACTTTAAAAGCAAAACTTTTCTTTTCATTACAAAACCCTTTCTTTAATATTCTCAAAAACTTCAGCAATCACTTTCGCCGCTATTTTCAACTCATCGTCTGAAAGATAAGCATTAAAACTTATGCGCACGCTCGAAATGATATTTTCTTTCTCAAATCCAATTTCCTGAAGCACTCTGTTGCCGGCTTTTTTCGAAGAGCAAGCGCTGCCAAGCCCGACAATTATACCCTTTTCATCTAATGCATGTAAAATCGTCTCGCCCTTAACACCCTGAAAAACAAGATTTTCTATGTAAGGCGAGCCGTGAAAATCATTTATGACAATCATTTTGTCGTCGCTTAAAGCATCAACATCGCCAAACCTTGCACAGCCGCTCGACACAAGTTGTTGATTGAAAAAGTCCTTTATGTGCAACGTCTTTTGATAGTTTGACTTTTCATCAATAAGTTGTATTGCCTTGCACATTTGCATGATTGCGGAAACATTTTCAGTGCCGGAACGCAAACCGTACTGTTGTCCGCCGCCTTCAAATAAATTCTTGAGCCCTGCCTTGTTTTTGACATAAAGACCGCCAACACCCTTAGGACCATGGAACTTATGGCCGCTGAAAGAATACAGATCAACTTGCGTGTCACGAAGTGAAAAAGGTATCTTCATAAATCCTTGCACACCATCAACATGCAAGATTGCTTTTGGACATTTTGCTTTTTTTAATGTCGAAATTTTTTGTAGGTCGTTCACAGCGCCTGTTTCATTGCTGACATGCATAACACTTACAAGCCTTGTGCGTTCATTCAAAACCTCTTGCAATTTTTCATAGTCAACTTGCCCATTTTTCAAAAGCGGAATAAAATGCACTTTAAAACCCTCAAGTTGAAGTTTTTTTGCAAGATTAAAGACAGACGGATGTTCACCAACAGAAAAAACATACTCCCAATCTCCCGTTCGTAAACTTCCGCGTATCGCAAGATTGTTGCTTTCGGTTGCACAGCCGGTGAAGAGGATATTTCCTTCCTTTGCCCCCAAACGACTTAAGATATAGTTTTCCGCTTTGGCCAAAAGGCGTGAAACCTCCAACGCACCCGACGAAAGTGCCGAAGGATTGAAAAAACGATTGCAAGAAAATTCCTTGCACACTTCCAAGCATTCTTCAAACATTTTTGTCGTACTTGCATTGTCAAGATAAATCATCTACAACCTCAACTTTTGTCAATCACGAAGTTTTGCACCAAAGCGGAACTGCAAACCTTTCAAAACTCTTTTCATAATATTTGCGATTTCATCACCCGTCAAAGTTTTGTCGTCGCTTGACAAAACAATCTTATATGCCATACTTTTTTTGCCCTCGCCAAGAGTATTGTTTCTATAGATATCAAACAGTTGCACATCAAAGCAAGTTTTTCCGCAAGCAGATTTTATGGCTTGCACAAGTTCTTCATTTGTGACATTTTCATCCACAACAATGGCAAGATCACGTTCAACTGGTGGAAATTTTGAAATTTCCTTTGTTTCGTACTTCTTTTCAGGAAGACTTGCCAAAAAGTCGGTGTCAAGTTCGCCATAATAAACATCTTGTGATATATCATAATTTTTCAACACACTTTTATGCACCTTGCCAAACCAACCAATCACGCGTCCATCATTTGCCACAAGGTCCGCACTGACCCCGCTGTGCAAAAATGGTTGTTCGCTACGTTTGAGAGTGTAGGATATTTGAAAGCCAACAAGCAAGTCTTCAACCAATCCTTTCATCTGGAAAAAGTCATAATCCTTTTCGCACACAGCAAATGATAATCTGTTGTTTTCTGTTGGAAGTTCTGTAAGAGGCAAAGATTTTGGCTGATAAACTCTGCCAACCTCAAAAAATCTCATATCTTTGTTTCCGACTGACAAATTGGAAGATATATCAAGCAAAAGTGCATGAGCCATAACAGTTCTGACTGTTGACATATCCTCACTGATAGGATTTGCAATAGTAATCACTTTTCGGCGCTCGTCATCTTTGGAAAGCAAAAGTTTGTCACAAGCAGAGGCAGTGTACAAAGAATAATTAAGCGTCTCATAAAAGCCTTTGTCAACCAAAATGTTTTTAAGATTGTTTTCCATGGAAAGACGAGGCTCAAACTGACCGATGGTGATAGAAGAATTTTCAAACAAACCCCCGTCCAAATCGTTGTAAACATCATATCCATAAATACGAATAACTTCTTCTGCAATGTCGTTTTCGTTTTGCAAATCTTCTCTCAAAAGTGGAGGCACACATGTCAATGTGTCGCCAGAAACAGACGTTTCAACGCCAAGACCTGACAAAATTTCAACAACTTTTTCTTTTGGAATATCCACGCCAAGTATTTTGATAATTTTGCTGTACGAAAGAGTTAATTTTTGCTTAATTCCAATTTTTTCGGAGCAAATATCAATAATTCCGCCAACAATTTGGCCACAGCCAAGTTTATCAACAAGATGAAGTGCGCGCCTCATGGCAAGTGTTGGACTATTTATGTTGACACCTTTTTCGTATCTTGCAGAACTGTCTGTTCGAAGACCAAATTTTTTGGCTGTCAGTCTGACACTCTTAAGGTCAAACACTGCACATTCAAAAACACTTTCAGTTGTGTTTTGGTTTATGCAAGAGTTCACCCCACCGATCACACCTGCAATAACAACCGGTTTGTTTTGATCAGCAATAACCATAACGTCTTTGTCAAGATTGTAAGTATTTCCGTTAAGCACAGATATTTTTTCTCCCTCTTTGGCTTGTCTGACGTTGATTTTTTTGCCGTCAAGATATTTGTAGTCAAATGCGTGCATAGGTTGTCCTTGCTCAACCAAAATATAATTTGTTATGTCAACCATGGTGTTTATTGGCTTGATGCCGACAGCAAAAAGACGACTTCGAAGCCATAAAGGAGAACGCGAAAGTTTGATATTTTTTACATAAGACGCCATGTATCTAGGGCAATTTTCAGTTTCCACCGAAACTTTGACAAAATCGTTGACATCTCCAGAAACAGTGGAATAGGAAACATCAAAATCCTTAAATTTTTTGCCAAACATAGCACAAATCTCGTGTGCAATGCCAATCACACTGTTGCAATCCGAACGATTTGGAGTGACATTTATATCAAAAGCAACATCGTTAAGCATCAAAGCATCTTCAATTTTTGTGCCAGGCTTAAATTCGTTCGGCAAAATAAGAATCCCGTTCACCCCTGCACCGTCAAAGTAGTTGTCATCAATTCCAAGTTCTTCGCCAGAGCAAAACATTCCATCACTTTCCACACCACGAAAGTTTGAAGGTTTTATTTTCACACCGTTGCAAAGGTCGGCGCCATCAAGAGAAACCGGCACATTTGCACCCTCAAAAACGTTTGTGGCAGAAGTGACAATTTGCACTTTCTTAAATCCAACATCAACTTGACAAACAACAAGCCTATCCGCCTGCGGATGTTTTTCAATTTTGTCAATATGACCAACAAAAACATCATGAAGATGCTCGTTCATATACAAAACATCTTCAACCTCAAAACCTGAAACAGTCAATTTTTCTGCTATTTCCTTTGGAGAGATATTTTTCAAATCGACAAAATCACAAAGCCAATTGTATGAAACTTTCATAATAAACTCCTCTTTTTTTGCATATCACCGCAATATTTGGTGTATTATGCTGAATACTACACATTATTTGGTGTATCATCTCATTTGCTTCAAAAATCTTAAATCATTTTTAAACAAATACTTTATGTTTGGAATTTTGTTTGTAACCATCACACTTCGATCAATGCCAGGCCCAAAAGCAAAACCAGAGTATTTTTTGCTGTCTATTCCACTCATTTCCAAAACTTTTGGATTGACAACTCCCGCAGCGAAAAATTCTGAAAAGCCTGTCCCCTTGCACAAATTGCAACCTTTTCCGTGACACATCTGACAAGTCGCATCAATCTCGATAGACGGCTCAGTGAAAGGAAAGTATGATGGTCTGACTCTTATTTTAATATTTTCACCATAAAGTCTTTTCAAAATCTCTTTAATCATCATCATCAAATCTTTCAGACCAATGTTTTCATCAACAACAAGTGCCTCAAATTGATTAAATATTGGAGAATGTGAACTGTCACTATCGTTGCGATAAACTCTGCCCGGGCATACAACTTTAAATGGCGGCTTCATTTTTTCCATAGCACGAATCTGCATATTTGATGTCTGAGTACGCATCAAAATATTATCTGTGATGTAAAAACTGTCTTGCATATCACGTGCAGGGTGATTTTTTGGAACATTCAATGCCTCAAAATTGTAATAATCTGTTTCAACTTCTGGCCCTTGAATGACAGTAAAGCCCATCTCTACGCAAATTTCCATAAATTTGTTATTAAATCGCGTTAAAGGATGCAATGCCCCTCGCTTGACACCCTTGCTCGGCTCAGTAATATCCACCTTTTCTTTTTCCATGTCAGCCAAAAGTTTGGCATTTTCAAGGTCGGCAAGTTTTTGTGAAAGCGCATTTTCGATATTTTCTCGAACAGAATTTGCAAGACTACCTATCTCCCGACGTTGTTCTGGTGCAACATCTTTCATACCACGCAAAATTGTTGTCAAAGCGCCCGATTTTCCAAGATATTTTATGCGCAAGTCGTCCAGCGTCTTCAAATCATCTGCACTTTCAATTTCTGCAACACCATTTTTCAAGATGTCTTCAAGTTGTATTTTCATGTTCACTCCTTTTTACTTTCAGTGTGCCACAAACTAAAAAATCGTCCAAACATTAGGACGATTTAACTCGTGATACCACCTAACTTCGTGCAAAACGCACCTCATTGACACATTTACGCAGCATCACGGCAATTCCTACACAAAAAATCTTCAGAATCGCAACTGTTGGAAGCGAATTCGTTTTGCGTTTCAATTTGGATTTCAGCACCCCAAACTCTCTGTGTGAAACAGCCAAAACCATGTTCTTCCGTCATTGTCGTTAGCAAAATTATATCCAAAAACATTTTTTTTGTCAATCAATTTGCACAACTTTTTATTTTATGATAACATTTTGTCATGGAAATTTATCAAAAGTATCAAATACAGCAATATAAGACGATTTTCTTGAATTTAAAGCAAACAAACGTGTACTATTTTCTTAAGTCAATAGGCATTTCTGAAAATCACATAAAGAATTTACGAAAAAATTCATCTTCAATCCTAGTGAACGGCAGGTTCGCCACAACTCGAACAAAACTTTGCATGGCGGATGTTTTGGAAATACTGAAAAGTCCAAACTGTGCCACCAAAACAAAACTTTGTGACGGAAAACTTGAAATTTTGTTTGAAGATGAGGATTTTTTGATTGTTAACAAGCCTTCCGGTCTTGCCTGCACTCCAACGCGTTCTCACTTTGATATGAATTTGGGCGGTCAAATTTGCAAATATATGTTGCCAAAAGATCCAAACTTTGTCCTAAGGATTTTAAATCGGCTTGATTTGGACACTGCAGGAATAGTTGTTGTTGCAAAAAATCCAATTGCGTACAACAATGTTAAATTGGAAAAAGAATATCATGCCTTAGCAAAAGGAAATATTTATAAAAACATAACTATAGACAAGCCTATTCTCACAAAAAATGAAAATGGCTACAATCAAATTAAGCGTGAAATTTCCGAAAACGGCAAACAAGCAACAACGTATGTTGAGGTTGTGAAAAACTACAAAGATTATTGTCACATAAAACTGAAATTGAAAACTGGCAGAACACATCAAATACGAGTTCATCTTTCATCTATCGGTCACCCCCTTATCGGTGACAAATTGTATGGTGAAAAAGATGATGATGCTTGTCACACAATGCTTCTTTTAAAAAATGTGAAACTGACAAATTTGCCCACCTTGAATTCAGTTGAATTGCAAGTTAATTTTCCAGATGATTGGCAAACATTCTTAGATACAAATGCTTAAAAAAAACAAAAACTCGTCAAAACGGCGAGTTTTTTGTTTGAGGCTCAACTATTTGCTGGCCTTTGTTGAAGAAGACTTCTTCCCGCTGCAACCCTTGCAACTTCCTTTCATGGAAGATTTAGATTTTCCGCAAGATGCTTTTGCACTGGATTTTGAAGACATTGCTTCGGCACCAGCCTCCATCTTTACAGCTTTCTTTCTACCGAACATAGTTTCCCTCCTTAAGATTCAAGGTGAGTCACCTTGTAATTATATTTTGGTAATTTTGGTAGAAAATATACACGAAAAAAGGCGAAAACTAAAGTTCGCCTAAATTACACTTGCAAAATATCTTACTTTTTGCTTGGCTTTTTCTTTGCTTTTGGTTTTTCTGGTTTCTGTTCATCAAGCAAGTTGTAATATTCATCAAAAACGTCCATAGCAACTTTTTCATCAGTTTCAACCATCAAAACTGGTGCTTTGCCTTCTTCCTCTTGAACAAAGAAGACAATTGCCTCATCATCAGCAACCCCTTCGATTTTGTCAATAGGCTTCAAAACACAGTAAAGTTTGTCGTTGTGAGGAATCACAGCAATTTGCTCAAATGACAATTTTCTGCCATTTCCGTCAACCAAAACAATTGGTGCTTTGTTGTTTTCGTCCAAAAGCACATCAATAATGTCAAGTTGTTCCTCTTGCTCTTGTACTTTTTTTGATGCTTCCTCAATTTTTTGTACTTTTTTCTTATCCATAATAATCTCCTTTATTTTTGATGCTCATCAAGATAATTTTGCAAAATGATTTGTGCAGAAACTTTATCCAAAATCTCTTTACGTTTTTCCCATTTGATATGCGCTTCTTTCAAAATTTCTTCTGCCTCAAAAGAAGTGTATCTTTCGTCTTGATAGACAACTTCAACTCCGGACAATTTGAAGAGTTTGTCACCAAATTGTCTGACTTGCATCGACATTTCACTTTCTGTCCCATCTGCATTGAGTGGCAAGCCCAAAACAGTAAGTGTAACCGATTTTTCAGATATCAAATTGGCAAAATATTGTAAGTCCTTTTCCTCACTTTGTGACTTGTAAATATGGTCAGCGCTTGAAATTGTGCCAGAGATGTCCGAAAACGCCACACCAATTCTCGCCTTGCCAAAATCCAAGCCCATTTTTCTATTGTTCTGCATTTCTCACCATAATTATTTTATCTAAATACTTTAAAATAGTCAAACATTTTACAAAAAAAGTAAATTTTCTTAAAAATTTTTATTTGCACTCAAACAGATTTTTGCCTTCTCCTACAGAAACTATAAGCGGCAACGGAAAATCACAAACATTTTCCATACAATCTTTGAGAATTTGTTTAACCTTGTCAACCTCTTCGGCAGGAGAATCGACAATAAGTTCGTCATGTATTTGAAGGATTATGTGACTTTTCAGGTTGTTTTGCTGCAATTTTTTGTAAACATCAATCATTGCCATTTTTATTATATCGCTCGCAGTGCCTTGCAAAGGCATATTCATTGCAACACGTTCACCAAATTTTCGTACTTGATAATTTGAAGAATTCATTTCAGGAATATGTCTAATTCGGCCAAAATAAGACCTAACAAAGCCATTTTCTTTGGCAAAATTTATGTTTTTGTCCATAAAAGTTTTTATTTTTGGATAGCGTGAAAAGTAGTTGTCTATATACTTTTTTGCATTCACACGAGATGTTTTTATGTTTTGAGACAGTCCAAAATCACTTATGCCATATATGATGCCAAAATTGACCGCTTTGGCATCGCGACGCTGAGAAGAAGTGACCTTTTCAACAGGCACGTCAAAAATTTCACTTGCCGTTTTGGTGTGTATGTCCACCCCGTGACGATAGGCATCAATCATGCTGTCTTCTTGTGCAAGATTGGCAAGCAGCCTCAATTCAATTTGGTTATAATCCGCCGAAATAATCTTTCCGTCGGGATATTTTGAAATAAAAATCTTGCGCAAAACACGCCCCTCTTCATCTCGAGTTGGAATGTTTTGCATATTTGGCTCACTGCTTGACAATCTGCCCGTTGAAGTAAGTGTTTGATTTAACGTTGTGTGAACAACCGCTCCGCTTGTCTGACATATTTTTTTATACACATTGATATAGGTGCTGACAATTTTGCTCACTTTTCGATAGGAAATAATAAGTTCAACTATTTCGTGTTGCCAACGAATATCATCAAGTACAGCAAAATTGGTTGATTGTTTTTTGTTGTTAAAACTCTTCAAGCCCATTTTATCAAACAAAATGGTGGCAACCTGCTTTGGAGAGTTTATATTGAATTCCTCCCCTGCAAGACTGTAAATTTGTGAGGTGAGTTGCATAAGTTGGCTAGCAAATTTTTCCTCAAGTTCATTCAAAACTTCCTCATCAAGCCTAAAGCCCTCATTTTCCATGTCAGCAAGCACAGTGACGAGTGGGATTTCAAGATTTTTGTATATTGAAGAAACTTGTTGAGTTGACATCTTTTCTTCTAATTCATTTTTTATTCCTATGAAGTCTTGCACGCTGGCTGGTGCCAATTTCGGCAGACCGGCAAACAAAACATATCTTGCAATTTCGATATCAAAAAAATTGTTAAGTTTAATGTTTAAATATTTAAGATGTTTTATATCACTTTTGGAAGAATTTGTTATCTTTTCAACTCTCTCATCTTCAAAAACCGGCTTTAAAATTTTGAGTGCTTCGTCAACATCAATAGTATTCGAAAAAAAATCGATTTCCTTTTTTATATAAAACACTTCATCACATGTGGTTGAAAATTCCAAATTGGTTAAGTCATAACAAAAGTAATTTCCAACCATCTTTGCCATAGTTTCAACCTGTGCAAGACTTTCAAGACAAGTCCGTTTTACTTGTGTTGTCTTTGCTCGAACACCCTCAGCAAACAAATCTTTTCTTGCAACAAGGCTTCTAAAATCCCATTCTTCAAAAAAATCTCGCGAACTTTGTGACAAAGGAAAAACAAATTTGCAGTCTTCCAACGACCACTCAAACTGACAATCAGTTTTGATTGTGGCAAGAGTGCGCGACATAAAAGCATTTTCACGACCCTCAAGCAATTTTTCCTTAAGTTTTCCAGAAATATTTTCGATATTTTGATACACACCGTCAAGATCACCATATTGATGCAAAAGTGTCAATGCAGTTTTCTCACCCACACCCGCAACACCGGGGATATTATCACTTTGGTCGCCCATAAGACTCTTCAGTTCAATTATCCCCTCAGGTGCCAAACCAAATTTTTCAAAAAGGGCTTGTGTGTCATATTTTTCAATGTCAGTCACGCCTTTTTTTGTCAGCCAAACATTCGTGTGACTGTCAATCAATTGCAACAAATCTCGGTCCCCTGAAACAAGAATATTTTGTGTGCCTGAATTTTTTGCCAATGTGCCAATAATATCGTCTGCTTCAATTCCTGCAATTTCAAACGTTTTTATTCCCATAATTTGCAACATCTGTTTTATAACAGGAAATTGAGCCAAAAGGTCAGGTGGCGTTTCTTTTCGTTTTGCTTTGTAGGCATAAAAAATGTCATTGCGAAATGTTTTTCGTGCGTGGTCAAAAGCCACAGCAAGATAGGTCGGCTTTTGCTCCGAAATAAGTTTCATCAAAAGATTGGCAAAGCCAAAAACAGCCCCCGATGGTTGTTTGTTGCGATTAGATAAATAGGGCATCGCATAAAACGCCCTATTTGCCAGACTATTGCCATCAATGATAACAAATTTTTCCACAAACTCACCGCAACAAGTTGATCACAAAATTTTTACAATCTCATAATTGTTTTTGCAACGTAAATTGCGCCTTCAACAGGCTCTTTTTTGCTGAAAATGTCATAAAAGAAGTCTGGCACAATCATAACAATTATATAACATACAATCGCCAATATAAGCAAAATAAAGAAAACAGTTTTCAGCGGACTTCCAGCAAAATTGACGAGTGCAAATGCAAATATAATTGCCACTCCACCAAAATTTACAATGATATCAAACCATTGCCTGAACCAACCCATATCTGGCGCCCAATCTGTGTTTGCTTCAACAACATGAACTATCAAAAAGGCTATGTAGATTATTGAAAGCACAGACAAAATTGTGTATAAAACTTTTTTCATATTTCCTCCATATAACTATCATAACATAAAACAAATCAAATTTCAACTAAAAATATTGATTTTTTCTCAACTTTCAAGACAATCACTCAAAAAACAATAAAAAAATAGAACCGCAAAAATTTTCACGGTTCTATTATATTGTGTATATTTATGCATTTTTTAGTATTTTTATTTATTTGGATTGTCTTTTTTCTCTTCCTCATTTGGCACATCTTCTTGATTGCTTTTGTCGGATTCTTTCTTGTTCATACTCACAATTCCAAGCACAACCAAAACTCCAGCAACTGCCATGATACAATCCTCCACTACTTGATTTTGTATCGAAAACCCAAAGGCCTTTCCAAGTGCGTTCAAAAGAATAATCACGGCAGATGAAAGACTTACCCAAAAACTGTACGAACGAATTTTTTTAAAAAAGTTTTTCATTTGTCGTCCCCTTTAAGCAAACCTTTGATTTCAGTCAAATCATCTTTCACCTCTTCCAAAGTTTGCAAGTGAGTTGTCAACTGCTCTATTGTTTGCTGATATTTTGTTTCTCTGTTTCTGCTGTCTTTCAACATATACAAAAACAGCCAAACAAACAAAATTGCAAACACACCATTGCTGACAACAATGCTGACAATTTCATTCCAAATTTCCATCGCAATCCTCACAAAAAAGTTTTTTAATTGCCTTTAAGTCACTCTTTTTCAAATAAGACAACTTTTTGCAAAAACATATCAAATCAACAAATTTGATTTTCATTTTTCAACATCAAAGACAATCATCGGCTTTTTTACATCACAACTTTCTGAGGTAGTGAAATTTATTTGAAAAACTTTTCCTTTTACGTTTAATCGCATACGTTGTTCAGTTTTGCTGCCAGAAAATTTTAAAATAGTGCTTTCAATGTCACTTTTTATTTCAACAGAAAGATCGTATAAGGTTGTTAAAACAATCTCTTTGATTTTCTTCACCTTTCCGGTAAAACCAAAGTCAGTTTGAAAAGAACTCCAACTTTTTTTATTTTTACTTTCAAAAACAGAGCCAGAATGGTCAAGTTCGCCCACCCTCTGCTTGTTTTGCCCATTAAAGCAAGCCAAAAGTTTGTTCATGAAAGGTGTATCGATTGTCAAAACTTTTTTTATATCAACACCCCGAATCATATTGAAGGTGAAATCATGAATGTCAATCTCAAAAAGCACATTGTTGACACATTGTTCATTTTCACAACCAATTTTTTCTCCATCATCAAAATCACAATATGTGGCAAGATAGTATTTTCCGTCAAGGCAAGCACAAGTGCAATTGGCGTTGTCAAGTTTTTTCAAAAATTTATCAAGATTTTTTGCCACCTTTGTGACAGAATTTCCGTTGAAACTGAAAAGGCCATCACGCGTTACAAACAAAATTTGATCGTCGCAAACGCATACAGAATTTTCAAAAATTTTTGAAGATGAAGTGAAAAGATGTGTAAAAGCAAAATCTTTTGAAGAAGTGTACAAAGAAATTCTTGTAATACCATATTCTCTGAATAAATATACATAATCGTTAAAGCCCACCAATTTATTGAAAGAGCCACGATTATCCAAAAATTCTATTGTAGATCTGTCACTTTCTGACCACTCTTTCAAGTTTAAATTTGTGGTGTAAATTAGTGTGTTTCGGTTTGTGTTTGTCACACCAAAAAAGTTGTCATAATGCACAACACAAGAGATGATTGGCGGAACATCAGGATATGATCCTTCTGAATATCCTGTCAAAAAGATCATGCCCTGCTCCGTGAAAAACAGACAGCAATCCTTGTTATCTATTCTGTAAGCACACTGATAAGTTGGAAAACTTTTCACTCTTTGACTTTTCTTTAATATAAATCCGTCATCATCGTCAATCAAAGGCACACACCAGACATTAAATTTCGAGTCCATCAAAAGCAATTGATAATAATATGCTTCAATGCTATCGGAAAAGAATCTGTCCAGCCAAATGCCATCAATTTCATCTATGCATTCTGCAAAATTATAACTATGGCAGTTTTTAAGGTCATCTATCGAAGACGGCACTTGAAAATCTTTAAATCCAAGTCCCGTTTTCAGTGCTCCATCTGTGAACGAAAGATTGTAGAATGTTTTGCACTGAGTTGGAGAGGCCACCGAATCATCTTTGTTGGACACAAGCCCATTTTCAAAAACAGAAAAAATCAAATTTTTTTGTTCAACGGGCTTGTACTTTTTTTTGTTTTTATAAAAAATCAAAACCAACCTCTGCGTGGCAAAACATGTTCGCCATGTTTTCTTGAAAGCATAAAAAGGCTATCTTTAAAGCGGTTTTCCCAAATTTCCGCATCATCTGAAAGTCCGTCAATCAAAAGATATTCACTAGCAATGCCATAGGCATAAACGCGTGCACTTAGTGCGCAAGGCATATCAACTTCATTCTCAAGGTCAAGTTCTTCTGGCAAATAACTGTATACAATCGATTTTGCATGTCCAAAAATTTGCACATAATTTGGAAAGCACCTGAATTTCAAATTCATTCCAAATCTGTTTTTGACCTCATAAATGTGTACAACCTTTTTCTTTAAATTGGAGTAATTAAGCACAGAATCTTGCACATCAATCTCCTCTTTTATCAAAAAAGGTAAGTAATCACTTGCAATCTCTTGATTGACCAAATTGAAACACCGCGTCATAAGTTGAACCTTTGCTTTTTCAGCAGTCGTAAGTTCTCCCTCGGTAGAAAATTTTTCTGCAATTTCCCTTTCACCCACAAATTCACAAACCAAACTTAAAATTTCCTTAACTGTCATAAAGTTTCTCCTTGAAGTCATTCAAAATCTCTTTTGCTTTTGCCAGCTGCAAGCGTTTATTTTCGGCTTCCATCTCTTCAAAAAGAGCATCACTGTTTTGCACACGAGTTTTCAAAGTAAAGTCCACTGCACGCTCGTCCAAGCAATCAAACGGAAAAGTAAGACAGTATGTACACCTTCCTTGTCCGTGATTGTGAAGTTGAAACATTTTTGTTGGCAAGTCAAAAACAACAAAATAATCTTTGTCTATTGCTTTTATACGACCTACGATATCCAGACAATCGCTTTCGATCTCAAATGACTGTTTCATATATTTATGCCTCTTTAACTGTTGTTGAAAGCCCGCTTACAAAGCCAACGCCAGATGGTTTTTGACAAAGAAGTTCAGTGTATTTCACAAGTGTTGCACTGTAGGCAGGTTTGCTTGCATGTTGTTTCAAGATTCTGCCACTCTCGTCTTCAAGCCATTTCCAATCACCAAGTTCAAAGAAAGTGAAATCATCAGTATTAAGGAAATATGCTTCGCCATCTGCAACATGGTTTGTAGGAACAATTGGAGTTCCAAAGTGTGTAAGAACTTTCATGCCATCTTCAAGAGTTGTGTAAGCAATGTTTTTGTTGTACAATGTCAAATATTTTTGATAAACTCTTTTAAGTGCATAAGAGCAGTTTATAAAGTTGACAGTTGTTCCGTTCATTTCCAAATCGTCAATGATTTTTTGAACATAATCTTCATCAAATGCATCTGTGCCACTTGCAGTGTACTTTGTTGCGTTCATAATAGGTTTTGACTGTCTATCAACTCCGTACAGAGTGCTGTTGTTTACAATGCCTTTAAGACCAATAATGTCATTTTTTCTTGAACCATGAACATAAATTTCATCATCCTTTGCAAGTTCAACACTTCCGGTCAGCTTTATTGTTTTGTTGACTTTGTCAACTGCTTCAACATACACTTTTGTGCCATTGGCTTTTGGAGATTCTGTTCCTGTTGCATAAACATCAACATACATGCCCGGAGCAACCGCTTCGGCATTGTCAATTTTAAAGCCTTCTGCATCTGTAACTTTTGTCAAAAGCCCGCTTCCATCACCGTAAATCATTCTTGAAAGATTGAAAATACTTGCTTTAAGAAGACTGTCCATTCCATCTTGCAAAAGATTAACAAATGAATTTACGTCACTTGAAGAACAGCGAACTGCTTTGTCACTGATCTCAAATCTTCCATAAAGGTTTTTAAGTGGAGCAACAAACGAAATGTATGGCGTGTCCACTCCTGTTGGAAGTTCTGAATCTTCTGCTGCTGCCATAATGCCACCGTTGATTCCGATAGGTGCAACAACTCGAACTTCCTTTCCAACAATGTTTCTTGTACTTCTTTTTATACGAGAAAACAAAGGGTTTGTTTTTGTGTTTATTTGGTCAGCAATAACACCAAGATAAACGTCTTTAAGCACATTTTCTGCACTTTGTAATGTAATCATATTTCATTCTCCTTTTTAAGAAAACATATCAAGCACAACACGTTTGGCGTCTTCAAAAGAATCAGGCTTTGCTGTGGCAGTTCTTGTCAACCTTTCGCCAGAATTTGAAGATATAACCACAGGTGTTTTTTGCTCTGACAGTTGTTTTACGTAGTTTTTGATGACCATTTCTTGTATTTCGTCATCTTTAACAAAATTTTGTACAATAGGTTCTTCGGCTTTATGCTTTGAGGACAGTTTTTCATACAATATATCCGCCCAAGCACGCCTGAAATCGCCTTCGTCACAACTTTGCGAATCGCCTACACGGGATTTCAGTTCGTCGGCGTACAAAACCGCTTCCTGATTGTTTGAAAGGAACGTTTTTAAAACCTGTTCAGATGTGGCAGGCTCTGGCGTTTTATCTTTCATAACTTCGGCAAGTTTTTGACTTTTTTTTGTGAATTGTGCTTGAAGATTGTTGTAGGCCTTCAAAAGTTCTTCTGTATTTTTAAATTTTCCAAGGGTTACGCCTCCTTCTGCTTCAACTTTTTCAGCCTCAATATCTTCTTGCCCTTCACAAGAGGAGCCCAAATCATCTTCTTCGACGGAAGGTTGGATGTTTTGTGGTTGTTCCTCAAATAATTTTTCTTCGTCCATTTTATCCTCCATTAAACGTTTTGGTTGTGTTTTCTTTCATAAGATTGTTTGTGTTGTTTCAAATGTTCCAAAAATTTACTTTCAATTTTCTTGTCAATATCACTATTTGAATACAAATTTTTAAGCATAAAGGCTGTGTGTTGATTTATGTGCAAATTGTCATCATCTATTTCTTTCACATTCACACTTTGCCCCTCACATAGCCATGTATTTTCAAGGTCTGCATTTTTGATATGCAGTTCGTTAAGGTCAATCGAATTATCCCAAACACCAAAGCCAATATTTTCCAAAATCTTTGTTTTCATGGCACTGGAAATTTGTCCATTTTCATCGCAAAGCAATCCTTTGTCCAATAGTTTGAAAATCATATCTCTTCTTTGAGAAATTGTGTCGTTGTTGTCATTGTCGGTGTCAAATCGCACATCATCGCTTGTTATGTCACTGTCTTTAAAGTACATTATCTCCAGGCCGCCATCTTCACCAGCCACTCTCAAAAGTCTTGGAAGGCTGGCAAACTGCTTGTAAAGTCTGAGGATATGTTTTGCAACAGTTTTGATTGCAGATTTTATACTGTCGGTCGTGAAAATCAAACGTGTTTCGTTTTCATCTATCAAAAGTTCAAGTGCCACACCCGAAATCGAATTGGAGATGTTGTCCATGTTTCCAACTTCACTTGTGCCAGAAAGTTTTTGGAATTCGTCCAAAAGGCGTTCTTCTTCTTTGTCAAAATCAGAAGGCACTTGCTCGCCGCCCAAAAATTTTGGTGCATTTGAGCCTTGACGGTAAACTAAAATTTTGCCAGGTGCCAAACCTTCTTCTTCCAAATTGTCAATATCCACGCTTCCGTCCTCGACAGAAAGAACGCCAAGTGTAAGCCTGTTGAGGTACTCATGCTTTCTGTTTTTCACGGCATTGAATGCACGCTGAATTGGTATCAGACGAGTGATCATTGAAACGCCCCAAAAGTTTCCAACTTCCTCATTGCAAATTTGACGAACAAATGGAAATTCTCTTTTCCCATCAACACCGTTTATATAAGGCATTTCTCCGTCAAAAACAAGTTTGTCGCCGGCAATTATAATAAGTCTTCCATTTGGAAATTCATCATATGGCTTTACGTATTTTTCAAGCACAAGCACGCTGTCGTGTTTTGTTGTTTCGATCAACTTCGTAGCATGACCGTTGTAACCAAGTCCGCCAAGAGAGGAAGAGACTCCGTCCAAAGAATACACATTGATATCCTTGCCTTGAAGGTCAACACCATACATTTGTTTGACCTGAGAAGCGGAATAAACTCGTGCATGAATTATGCTTTGACAATCCTCCAAAGTTTCATGTGTTGACGAATCTGGATAAATTTCAAAAGGACTGCAAACAGAAACTTCCACATCGCCCGACATTATTTTCTTGCCATTTTCTTCGAGTGCGACCACCTGACCCAAGTTTGAATTCCAAGAAATTTTGTAAAAACTTGTGCCACAAATTTCGCTCCATTTTGTCGCTTGATTTATCTTTGCTCGCATATTCATTTTGCTTTCAACAACATCAAGGATTTTCTTTCCAACCTTTGCTGTGTACACATCATGTTCGTCATCTGTGGCTGGCATGATGTGCATTTTAGGTTTTATCTTGGAAAGTTTTGAAAGTCTGACATCAATGATTGGCGCGATATGATTAAAAACTTCTCTTTCTTGCCAGAAATATTGTTTGTCAAGTTCTCGGACTGCTCCGCCGTAGCCAAGTTCAACAAACTGATTTCCCATATAAAAATTCATATTAAGTTGCCACTGGCTGTCAAAACTTTTTCTTTGGCGCACACGATTTTCAAAATCTTCCAAAGTTTCTTTTACAAGATTATTTTCTTTTTTCATTCTTTTTTCTTTCTCCCTTTAAACACCGATTCCACTGGTTTCGGAACTAGCACTTGACCAAAAAGTGTGTACATTTCTTTCATGCAATCTTCACAAAACACTAGGTCTTTTTTAAGAAAGCCATTCATTGAAAACGAATATTTTGCCAGATTTTTGCATCCATAGAAATTGCACTTTAAGTCATGTTTACAAATTTCCATTTTCATCTTCATTCTCCTTTAAAATTTTTAAAAGTCTTTTTTTCTCCTCCAAAAGTTGTTTGTCAGACATGTTTGAAATCATGTCCTCAGACAAATGCTCTCTTTCAAGCAAAAATTTGAGAGCCGAAATATCTGGAGGATTGATTTTTTTTGTAATTTTGCGTTTTGAAAGCACAGGCTTGCCATTTTCGTCTTGGCAGTACTCCTCCACGACTTCGTCAAAAGAAAATCCAAGCGCTTTCTTTTCAAGAGCATGCAAAATTTCTTGTTCGTCCAACTTTAAACTCCTTTTGATTGACTTTGCGAAATGATAAAACAAGAAAAAATGCTATGCAAGGTTTTGTGTCAAAAATTTAAATTAACAAAAATTGTCAGCAAAAATAAGATGTTATTGTAAGAGGACTTACTATGGGAAACTTATTATCTTTCAAAAATGTCAATTATTTTTATCAAACAAAAAATGATGAAATTTTTGCACTAAACAACGTAACATTTGACACATCGGAGCAATCTTTTATGTCCATCATTGGTCCAAGCGGCTGTGGAAAAACAACCATACTCTCGCTTGCTGCCGGACTTTTGAAACCCTCCTCTGGTGAAATTACACTTGACGGCGAAAAGCAGATAGACAGCAAAAAAATTGGCTATATGTTTCAAAAAGACTTTCTTTTTGAGTGGCGAAGTGTATGGAAAAATATCACTCTTGGCTTGGAAATCCAAAAACCAAAAAACATAGACGAAAAGTTGGCTTTAGCAGAAGAACTCTTAAAAAAATATGACCTTTTTTCATTCAAGGATCAAAAGCCACGTTCACTTTCTGGCGGAATGCGTCAAAGAGTGGCACTCATTCGCACTTTGGCTTTGGAACCAAAACTTCTTTTGCTTGACGAGCCTTTTTCGGCACTTGATTATCAAACACGCCTGACACTTTGCGATGATGTGCATTCAATAATAAAAAGTGAAAAAAAGACCGCCATACTTGTCACGCACGATATATCTGAGGCACTTTCAATGTCTGACAAAATAGTTGTGCTTTCTGGTCGTCCGGCAACGGTGAAAGAAATTTTGCCAATAAATCTTCCTGGCAAAACGCCTTTAAAACGCCGCGAAAATCAACAATCTGGCGAACTTTTTGACCACTTATGGAGGCAACTTATCAACGATGAAACCAAAGAAAAATAAAATTACCGAAAAAACTTTTTCAAAATCTCATATTGCATATGTAAAAAGATTAAGACGTGACAAATTTTTAATTATTTTTTTCCGAATATTTTTGCTGGTCGCCTTTATCGGTCTATGGGAACTTTTGACCGCAACCAACGTAATTGACCCCTTCTTTATCAGTTCTCCATCACGAATAATGTCACAAATTGTCGCTCTTGCAAAAGACGGAACACTTTTAAATCACACTTGGGTAACTTTGTATGAAACATTGATAGGCTTTGCTATTGCCACAGTTCTTGGATACATTATTGCCGTGCTTTTGTGGTGGAATGAAAAAGTTAGAAAAGTGTTTGAGCCTTATATCGTTGTGCTGAATTCATTACCTAAAATCGCACTCGGGCCAATAATAATTTTGTGGGTCGGTGCAGGCACAAATGCCATAATCATGATGTGCGTTCTTATTTGCATAGTCATAACTACAATGAGCATGCTCTCGGCTTTTTTGTCGGTCGAAGAAGGCAAAATTTTGCTACTAAAATCCATGAACGCCAACAAATTCCAAATATTTTTCAAACTTGTTTTGCCAAGCGCAATGCCAGAATTTGTTTCCGTTTTAAAGATAAACGTTGGCATGAGTTGGGTCGGAAGCATTATGGGAGAATATTTGACAAGCAAAGCCGGGCTTGGCTACTTGATTGTATATGGCGGGCAAATATTCAAAATAGATTTGGTTATGGCAGCGACAGTGATTTTGTGCATTTTGGCGTTTGCAATGTACTATTTTGTCAGTTTGTTGGAAAAGAAATACAATCCAAAAACAAAAGCATAATCATGTTTTTGCCACTTGACTTAAAATCATCAAAACAAGCACAAAAATTCCTAAAACACTGCAAATAGGATACAAAAAGGAAACAATGCAAGAAAATCCTAAACTGCTGATGGCAAAAGGCACAAATACAGCCAAAAGTGTGGAAAGTTTGTTGTTTTTCGTCAAAGGTTCAATCGAAGTTTTCAGTGTAAAACACTCCGAAATTAAGGTTGTAAAGCAACCTATCAAAATGACAAGATATGACAGATTAAACATAAATTTGTTTTCAGCAGAAATAGTCAAAAACGGCATTTCACTAATTATTGAAGTGCCGTTTTTTTGCAGAACAAAATTTCCTAAAATCAAAAAAACACCAATCATGCACGAGGCAAATGCGCTGGCAAATAAGCATTGCTTTTTTGTCAAACTGTCACCCGCTTTGCAAATGACGATACCGCTCATACAAGTGTTCAGTGCCACATAAAGAGGGCTGTACAAAATACCTGCCAATTCGTTTGAAGTATTCAAAGGCACAGTCGCAGTTTTTGTGACTGCAAAAAAAAGTACAAACAAAAACAAAACACTTGTGATTGGCATAAGCAAAAAATTGACTTTTTCAAGTCCTTTAATTCCTCTCAAAGTGACAAAAATAGTGCATAAAATAAGAATTGTAACTGCAATAAAATATCCCCACGCAGGAAAATAGGAAAACAGATTTTTTATCCCTGCAAACATTGATGCACAAAAAACAATACAAATAAAAGCATTAACAAGATTTAAAAATTTATATTTTTGAAGAACATACAAAAGTTTTTTTCCGCAAAGAAGAAAAAAACTGAAAAGACCAAAAAACAAAACACATGCAAGCACAATAAAAAGATATGACAATTCACCAAAACGGCTGAAAAACACCATAATTTCTTTGCCACTAGAAAAACCTGAGCCGACAACAGTGCCAAAAATCAAAAAAACTACAACAAATATTTTTGCCATAAAAATATATATTAAAATTAAAAATTTTTCATGCTGAAAATTGAATTAAACATAATTTTGCGAAACAAACTATTTTCATGCAAAAAACATTTTATTTGTTTGTATTTTTGTTGACTGTGGCAGTTTTTTCAAGCATACTTCCATATCCTATTTTTTCACGGCACACCAACATCTCAAACGAGCAAGCGTTTTTGATAAACAACTTTCACGAGACGGAACTTACGCAAAGTGAAGCAAGCAGGCCAAAAATAACAGACTTATCTTTTGCACAAATAAATTTACTTTTGCCAATAGGAACAAAATTTGAAATTTTTGATTTTGAAAGTGAGCGAGCATTCTTTGTAATGCGTACGGGAGGAAAAAATCATATTGACGTAGAGCCCTCCGACAAAGAAAATAGCATAATCATAAAAAAAATAAGAGATTTTTCATGGGACCGCCGACCAGTGCTTGTGAAACTCAGCGAAACGGCGTATGCACCCGCGAGCCTAGTTTTGTATCCGCACGGATATTGCACAGGCAACACAGCAACAAATGGTCATTTTTGTCTTCATTTCGAAAACACGCGCACAGACGGAACCAATCAAATAGACGATGCACATCAAAAAAGCGTCAACCTAGCACGCAAACTAGGTCAAAAATATCTTGAAAATCAAATGTTATAAAAAAAACGAAGAGCGCCTTCGTTTTTTTTAATAATACATATTTTTGTAACTTTTTTTGCTTACTTTTGTTTTGCCGCCATAACCGCCACCAAAGCCATTACGCTTCACAAGCCATATAATCAAAACAATTATTGCCACCAGAACTACCACTCCAATAACAGAGCCTAAAACCCACCAAATCCACGAATTGTCAACTTGCTTATTTTCGTTGGTTTGTATTTTGACGGTGAATGCATTTTCAAAATCGCCCCAATTCAAGATTGTCATATTGATTTCAAACTGATAAAAATCATATTCATCTTGCGAGGTGTCGCTTGCAACCAATCTGCAGAAAGGTGTGGTTGGATCGGCAGATTTATAGAAAAGTTCATCAATAAATTTGTCTGTGTCAAATTCAAAACCTTTATGAATGAATATTTCCAGCCTTAATGCATTTTCCTTTTTTGAAACAGGGGAAGTTATGTTTGTTTGATAAAGTTCATTTCCACTCAAGCGAATTCTTGCGACCCCGGTGTCCGAAATGAAAGTTATGTTGCATGCGTCATCTTCATATCTGGCAAATATGTTGAAGTTTGATTTGAATATTCCGTGTCCAAAAGTGAAGATCAGATTGTTATTGTTGTCAACATACTGTTCTGGTATTTTTGTGACCTCATTCTCATTGACCATATACCACCCCGAGAATGAATATGGTCTGCCAGATTTTACAGTTGAGCGAATCCTGTACTCGCTGTTGTAGTACATTTCCGGCAAAGAAAGAGTTTCTGTTGTTGGTGGTTGCGAACTTCCATATGAAGCATGATATACATATGCTGGAGTTTCGTTTTCAACCTGATTTCCGTCAGTATCATACAAACGGGAAGTTATCCTTCCAAGAAATGCCTTTCTTTGTGCAGTGGCAGTGTATCTTCCCGAAGTTGACAAATTTAAACTTTTTACAACAACCACAAAACCATTTCCGTCAGCAGAACTTTCCACAGCATACTGGTCACTTCCGGTGATAACATATCCTTTTTCAGTATTTATGATTCTTGCAACGTCTGTAGTTGTGCCTTGTTTTGTGAGACTGAGATTTGAAAACTCTGTAAAATCTTTCATAGAAACAGTTTTATCGTCCTCTGAAAAAGTGTTGAAATCAAAACTTATTCTCACTTCATCGCCGTATTTAAAATTGTTTCTGGAAACTTCAGCCCCATTATTTTTGATTGCTATGCCCTTGAAAATCAAACTTTCAGTGCTTGAATCGGTGTTGGTCACAGCAGACAAACTCAAAGAGTTGTTGAAATATTGCAAATTTATTTCTCCCGTCTGTTCATCAACATACCAAACAGTATCAAAGTCCCAAGCACCATACAACGGATGCCAAGCCTGCTCAGAAAAGTAAGGATATTGTCCATTTTCCCGTTCCAAAGGAGAAAGTGAATGAGTGGAAACTCTTATAAAATCAAAGTCAACTTCATCTGAATATTTGTAATTGTTATCGCCAAAAATTCTATTTATGTTTGACTGATAAGTCACAAAAGAGATATTGCCACGAGCCGGTGCAGAATTGCTTACACTGCCAGCAACAAGGCCGGATTTCACAATGCCATTTGTGTTTGTTCCAGAAATGATAAAATTGCTTTTGAGTGCGATATCAACAATGCAACTGTCACTTTGTTCTGCTTGTCCAACAATTCCACCAATACTTGCTGTTCCGTCATATGATTGCTCAAAGTCAGCATCAAAGTCCGTTTCAACAACGCAGAAAGAAATCTGACTGCTTGAAATTCTGCCAACAAGCCCACCGAAATTTGAAACTCTGTTGTTGTTTTTTGCAAATTTCCATTGTCTGAATTTTGGTCGTGAAATGACAAAGTTCATTGTGCTGTCTTTCAAAACCCCGGCAACACCGCCAAAATCAATGTCACTGCCAAAGTCATAATTTGCAAAACTTTCGTCGGTCTGTTTTTGCTGTAAAAGAACATCTGAATTTGAAATCTCAACATTTGTGATAGAAGTATGTTCTGCTCGGCCCACCAATGCACCCACAGAAACACCGACATTTGAAGCAAGTCTGAATGTTATATTTTCAATTTTAACATTTTTTATTTGTGAGTTGACAAATCTTCCAGAATCATCAACACTTCCGCTTACAAAGCCAAACAAACCTGCAAACAAAGTTGCATCTTCTTTTTCGGTCAAATCAATCACCAAATTTGAGATTTTGTAGCCCTTTCCGTCAAAGGTGCCGACAAATGGCTTGTCAGCCGTGCCCAAAGTTGATGTAAGAGTGATGTTTCTCATGTCGAGGTCTTTTGTAAGTTGCACGGTCACACCATCTTCAAATGTTTTTACCCCGTTTATGTAATCTGCAAAGGTGTTTTCATCGCCAATAGAAATAATTTCCGATTGTTGAGTATCAACGGCAAAAGTGACGGGAGAGCATAAAAAAATTCCACTCAAAACAGTTGTGAGACAAAATGCAAACAAAATCAAAAATGGAATTTTCTTCATATTTCCTCTCTTTTTGACATTTTATCAAATCTGCTATTATTTTTCCAAATGTATTGACAAAATATTTAATTTTTTTTAATAAAAATAAAATATAATTTAACCCATAAAAGTTATAAATATTTTTTATACTTCAAATTTCTTGCCATTTTTTCTTTATCTTTTTGAATTTCAGTTTTTTCGATTTTTTCTTTGCTGAGCGGTTTTGTCATAAGATAATATCTTAGTTCGTCCAAGCAATGATCATCTTTTTTTATTGGCGCGTCGCCATCACCCCACCAGTAACTTTTGATTTCGCGTATCAAATTGACGCAATTTTTGAAAATAAAAAGCCTGCAACGGCCATCAGCAGTCTTAAGATAGGATTTCACCACTGAAATTCCTGAAAAAAGGTCCTTGTCAACTTTTGGATTGGTCAAAATTTTATTCTCATAAAAAAGTTCGACAACGTTTTTCGGGCTTGAAAGAGTACGCTGATTGGCAGCACTGTCAATTATGGCATGCAAAAATCCTCTGTTGTCTGTTTTCCAATCAAGTTTTTTGGCAATTTCCCAAATTTTCTGAGAATGAAAATCAACAGTCTCGCCCGCCGCATAATGTTCGGCAACAACATACACATTGCCATCAAAATCTACGCAATAAAAATGTGCAGAAAGCGGATTATGAAGACCGGGGTCGATAGATATTGTGTCTTGCCAATCCTGGGGAATGTCAAAAGGCTCAATCACATGCACATTCTCATCAAATTCGCTATAAACCATTCCCCCGCTCTGCATGAATTTTCCATAACGTCTGCTTTCAAGTTCTTCAGCAGGCAAAGTTCTTGTTAAAGCATCAATTTCTTTTTTGGACAAAAAGGGGTTGTCCGCCCACTCCATAGTTTCGTACCAAACTTCACTGTCGTTTTTGTCGTTGAGATAGATTGTGTTGTACACCCAAGTCAGACCTTTAAGTGGAGTCATTGTTCCAAAAATTTCTCCGCACCTGTCAAGCACCCTCATTTTGCATTCAAGATAGATGTCAAAAGGCGGCTCTTCATCAAACCAAACATAGTCAAGCGAAGCACCCTGAAATTTTTCTCTACCTTGGTCACAACTTCGAAAACCAATTTTACTTGTTCCGCCAACCGCACTTTTGACCAAAATAAAATCAATAACACCATTTTCCGCGTTGTCCTTGCCGCCACTGACCATAACGATATCTTCGATATATGAAGCAGGCAAATATTCCAAAATCTTGCGTTGTGCCACATCTCTTTGAACTTGTCTTGACAAAGAGACAACCCAGCCTTCAGTCACTTTGTTTTTCTTGTAGGGATGAAGCCCGCACGCAAGATAAACAACTTCCACAGCGCCGCACTCCGTTTTGCCCGAGCGGTTACCTCCAAAAACCCATCTATTACGCTTTTTACATTTATGAAACCTAATTTGTTTTTTGTGAACCTTTTTCTTGTTGTAAAAATTAAGTTTGTTTGCGTTGTAGCGTAAATCAATTTCTTTTTCAAGTTTCAAAATATTTTTTACTATATTCAAATCCATCTCAACACTCCAATATACAAAATGCATAAAAAAAAGTCAAAAACGGACAAATATCTTTTATCAGTTTTGGTGATTTAAAATTTATCCTAGTGACATGAAAACGAAAAGAATTTTTATTTTAGGCGTTATCTTTTTGATTATGGCAACTTGCCTTTCAACAAATCAAACGTCAGCAAAAGCAAATCAAAATTACTACGCGCGAGTTGAGTCTGCAACCGGCGAAAATGGTGTAAGTTTTTATCGAACGATCGATTCGGAAAGTCTTTTTTCAATTCCAAACAACTATTTTGTAATCGTCAGTGATATAAAACAAGATTATTATGTTGTCACATACAAAGATTTGCAAGGATATGTAAAGCGTAATGACGCCAGCCTTGTTGAAGGCACACCGCAAATTAAGTTTCCTTCCGCCACAATCACTGTTTTTGACACGCAAAACATGTATTCTTCGGCCACAAACAAGTCCACACCCATCACAATCACAAATGATGTGGTCATGACCTATTATGGCGAAAAAGAAGGTGCCGGCTTGCAGAAAGTTGACCAAAAACTTGTCACGACGTGGTATTTTGTCAGTGCATATGTAGATGGACAGCGTCAAGAAGGATATATTTACACAAATTATGTTTCAGAAAAACCTTTTGTGGTGCGTGACTTGTCCGATCCAGATCTTACTCTGCCAACCATAAGTGACGATGTTTTGATTCCGCCGCAACCTCAAAACTTCAGCAAACTTTCCACCGGCACACAAGTGATGTTGATAGTGGCAATAAGTGTGCCAAGTTTGCTGATATTGTATTTTCTCATCAAGCCAACAAAACTTATGCAAACCAACAAAAGCAAGAAAAATGCAAAAAAAGGAAAACGACGTATCTCGCACGGAGACTATTTTGAGTTTGACGAGAGTGAACTGTAAAAGTTAGGACAAAAGCCGTCACATAGAAACGGCTTTTTTCAAAAAAATTTGCGAAAAAGAAAATTCTTCTTGAGGCTTTGTGCAAAATCTTTCAAACACGCACAAAATCCAATTTTCGTCCTTAAGCATTTTTTGTAAAGCAATGTTGCCATAGCCTTTCATACAAAGCACATTTGAAAAACTTTTGACTGCCGCATCGATTCTTCTGAAAACCGTGCGCATGCTTATGTTATGATTTTGTGCTATATCCTTGCTTTTGACACCATCAAAAAATTTTTCAACCAAAATTTCAGCATCTTTTTCAGAGACAAATTTCAAGGCATCTTCAATCAAAAGTTTAAGGTTTATCAAAGTAATTTTTCTCTGACCAAGGTCAATCAGTTTTTGCGACACAGTGTAAACATTATTTTGATAAAAGTTTTCACTTGAAACATATGCAGAGGACAACGCACTCTGCAAAACAATTTTGTCAATAGCCCCTGCAATACGCTCCAAATATCTGTAAACAGTCAAAACAGTTCTCGCCCAAACATAATCGTTTTTCATAAATTTTTCTCCTTTAAAACATTACTTTTGAAGTTTATTCTTCAATTTCCACGCAAAATTATAAAAACAGAAAAATTTATAGTCAAACCTTTATGACGCACTTTTTTAAAATTTTTTACAATATTTTACAAAAACGGCAAAATGTGGCGTCACTCTGCCGTCACACGAAAAAACAACAAAGAAAGGCAATCCGCCTTTCATTTATTTTTGATATTAAATGTATTGATTTAAAACAAAATCCTCGTTTGCAAAGGCAAAAAACATATTCGATTTTCAAGGAAAAATCATGAATTTGCTATTTGAAAAGGAATGTTATTTATTTTTCTTTGCTTCTTTTTTTGTCTTTTTTGCTTGTTTCTTCTCTGCCTTACGGTCCGCTTTTTGCTTCTTTTTTAGGGCTTTGCCTGTAAGTTCTGGCTCTGGCAACGGCTCTTTCAAAAGTTCTGGATTTTCCAAATACTTAGTCAAAAGTTTCAAACTGTTTGAGTAATACAGGCCATCGCACACGCGCTCATCAAGTGAAAACTTGAGTTGCAACTGCTTTTGCATTTTAATCTCGCCACTTCTGTCAGAAACCGGAACGTAGTTCACCTTTCCAAGTGTGGCAAAAATTGTGGTGTTGCCAAAGTTGTAAAGATGATGATACAACGCATCAAGATGAATACTGCGCAAATCTGCGACAAAAATACTTGTGTGGAAAGGACTTATATCCAAAAGCCAACGTGGCAACATTCCGTGTTTGTCACCCCAACGCAAAAGTCCAACTGCCCACCTGAAAACAAAGTTTGGAAGTTTTCCAAGAAAGCCGGCAGTTTTTGTTGTGGAGTGTTCTTCTGCGCCCGATTTTATATTTTTTGCAACTTCATCGTTGAAAATTTTCTTTATCTGTTCCACACTTTCGCGGCCAGTGAAAAACATTTTCAAGGTCATTTCTTCTGCATCATCGGTGAGTTTTTGCTTCACTGCAATGGAAAGAGAAATATATTTCCTTTGAAACATCACGCAGTTTTGAATGAAACGATTTGTCTTTGGTCTTTCATAAATCATTCTGATTGCTGCTGCCATCATAATTTCTGTGTACGTGTAATGAATGCCACTTTTTTGCTTTTCTTCCAAAATAAATCGGTCCAAATTGGAGCAATCAATTGAACTTTGATAAAGGTTGACACCATCTATACGCATCGGCATAAAGTACGCCGTCGCTTTTTCAATAATTCCCAATTCTTTCACTTGTTTCCCGTCTGCTCTTCTTCCAAACATTTTTAATCCCTTCTTTATTTAATTTTACATAATACAGCAATATTTAGTGTAGTATGTTGCATAATACACTATATATCGTGTAAATAATATTATTTTTTTGGTTTAAATCCGTTTTTTGAAAACTTTTTTCTTACCAAATTTTTCTCTCTGCCGTTTTCACTCGGCTCATAATACACCCTGTCTTTCAAACTGTCAGGCATGTACTGTTGTACACAATATCCACCATAATCGTGAGGATATTTGTACGCACCATGCCCATCTTTGTTTGTGCTTGGATGATTTTTCAAATGATTTGGCACAATATCTTCGCGTTCATTTTCTGCGTCTTCAATCGCTCTGTTCATGGCCACAACAACACTGTTTGATTTTTCTGCTTCGCAAATATAAATTATCGCGTGTGAGATTGCCAAATAGCACTCTGGCGCACCTATCTTTTCGCATGATGTCAAAGCACAGCAAGCCAACAAAAGCGCATTGCTGTCTGCCATTCCAACATCTTCCGAGGCATGAGCGATCATTCTTCTGGCAATAATCTGCGGGTCAATCCCCGCTTTAATCAATCTGAAAGCATAGTAAAGTGCCGCCTCTGTATCACTTCCGCGCAAACTTTTGCAAAAAGCCGACAAATAATCATAATACATATTTTCATCAATGGAAAGAGGCCTTCTGTTTAAGCATTCAGCCATAATCTCCTTATCAATATGCGTTGTTTTGTCCTTGCCAACTTTTGTGGACTGAACAGCAAGTTCCAAAGCATTGAGTGCTGTTCGGACGTCTCCGTTGCACGCAAATGCCAAAAATTTTAAAGCATCTTCACTTACATCAGTTTTAAACTGCCCCAAACCTTTTTCTTTGTCACTCAAAGCACGTTTCAGGACTTTCAACACATCTTTTTCAGAAATCTTTTTAAATTCAAACACACTGCAACGCGACACAATCGCCCGTGTCATGCTTGTGTAAGGATTTTCTGTGGTTGAGCCGATAAAATATATACTTCCTTCTTCAATCGCTTGCAAAACACAATCACTTTGCGCCTTACTCCATCGATGACATTCATCGAGAAGCAAATATGTGTCCGTGCCAAACATCTGCTTTTGAGACCTTGCTCGCTCTATAACGGCTTTGGCGTCCGAAACTCCACTGGACACAGCATTCAATTTTTCTATATTTGCGTTTAAAAGTTTTGCGATAATCCCCGCCAAAGTTGTTTTTCCGGTGCCCGGAGGCCCATAAAAAATACAACTTCCCACTTTGCCTGTGGAAATAGCACGATACAACAATTTGTTTTTGCCTACAATATGTTCCTGTCCGACGAATTCTTCAAGGCTTGTCGCCCTCATTCTTTCTGCCAGAGGAATACGTTTCTCGTCCATAACTAAAAAAATTATATCAAAAAAAATTTGATATGCAAAATGATATCAAATCAAAACACGATATTTTTTGACAAAATTATTGACCAAAACACAGACTAATCGGCTCTTTGGACTTTAGCGAATGGTCAGTTATGCCATTTATGTTGTAGAAATATGTCTTGCCCACTCGCAAAAATTTTTGCTCACCATTCACAATAAAGATTTTTTTGTAATACTCTCCATTAAAAATGCCAATTTCTTTAAGCCCGATTTCCTTGAAGTTTACAAAACTGACTCCATTGTCTTTTTCTTTGCAATCTGTTTGGAATAAAAATGGTGATTTCGTTATCTTTTCATAACTATAGTTTTGCAATGCACCCTTAACAAACAAGCGTTTGTAAACCAAATATTTTTGCTCTAAATCAGCATTTTGCTGACCATTAAGCCAATTTATCCAAATCTTTTGTGGCAAAGTTTTGTTAAAGAAATAATCAAATTGCGGATTTTTGGTTTTTATTTGCAAATTGAAGATTTCGCAAGATTTGTGATGAGATAATTTACTCCATCTTTCTATTTCGTTAAGATTTTTGAATGCAAACTTATTTTCGCCAAAATTAAAAAAAACAAAAGTTTGCTCGTTTGGTTTCAAACAAAATGAGACCTTTGCATTCACACAGCAAAATGTTGAATTTTCCAATCCATCTACACTCGAAAAAGAAAATTTTGCATTCTTGCAAGTATAATTCAAGAAAAATTTTTCTTTCGTCAAAAGGTTTTCAATCAAAATGGCCTTTGGCATCTGTTTGAAATAGAAATATCCTTTTGGCAGAGGTATGTTCAGTTCAATTTCCGTTCTTTTTTGATATACACTTTTGTTTTTGATGGTACACAAAAAATTGTAGCCATTCAAAACAAACTCCTTAAAATCAACAAAAATTTCGTTCATCAGTCCAACATAGCGAAGGAAAAAATCTTCAAAGCTGGGGTTTAAGATTTGGCCATTCACTTTAAAAAATCTCTCTTGAAATTTTTGATTATAATTGCCGGAGGCAAAGTAGTTTATATTAAGTTTGTTGACGGTCTCCAAAAATGCATTTCGGGTGTTCTCTGGGTCATAAAAAATGGCAGAAGGAATCTTTTTTGAAAACTTGGAGACAAACTTTCCCAAAGATTTCAAAGAAACAACAAGATTAAAATCGGCTTCTTGCAAAGCAAGTTTAAATGCTTTTAAAAGCGACAAATTCATAGTTTTTTCAAACTTGAAAATAGGTTTTTTTATATCCACGCCATATGATGACAAAACTTTGTAGTTTATGTTGTCATCAAACACGATTGGAGCATGAAATTTCACCCGATTCAAAATCGTGTTTTTTGCTTTTTCTACATATTCTTTTTTTCTCATAAGGCAATTATTGCCAATTCAAAAACAAATACACAAAAACTTAGATTTGTTTCAAATAGTAAAAAATATCTGCCTCAGTTCTGTCCACAAAATCACTCAAAGTAAGGTTGTCCACAACTATCTGGCATTTTTCAAGAAGCGAATATGTCAAAGAAACTTTATCTTCATCGCTTCCCTGAGTGTATGGCAAAAACTCGCCATGCTCATTTTTAATCAAAAAGATTTGGTTTCCGTCAGAATCCAAAATGTTGTCGTTGTCGGTTTTTTGTGAAAACAAAGCACTTTCAACAGAATATAAAAGTGCCACCTTGTTTGCAAAAGCAAAATCAGGATTTTTTATCAAAAACTTTTGCCCAGATGCAGAATTTATTTCAATTTGGTGATATTGTTCGCCCGTAAAATCATCTGAATATGTCGAGAGAATGGCCTCTGAAAATTTTCCAACAACCTCTCGCAAAGTTCTGTTGTTTTGCAAAAATGCAGAGAAAAATTTCAACATATAAGTCTGTTTTATCTGCAGAAAATCACCGACCGAGATTTCAGAATTTTCAATTTGCAAGCCTTTCAGCAAAACACAATCTTCAGATGTTGCATCAAAATCTTGCTTTACATCCAAAACTCTAAAATCACGGTCGCAAATAAACACATTCTCAGAATTTCGAACGGCAAAAAGTCTTTCGCGCTCCGCGACATGAACAACATACTTGTTTGGAAAAACCGTTTCAATATTCACCACTCTGATGTAGGCAAATCTTTCATCTTCTTTGGCCTTGTCATTTATTTTTTCAATTGCCGTTTTTTTGTTGTCAAACAGCACACAACTGCCATAATGGAATTGTCCTGCTTCAACAATTTCATCTTCTGTAAGAGACAAATTTGATAGCGTTGATTGAAAACTCACAGTCACAGAAGAGAGTGCAAACAAAGTCCAAAAAAGAATAAGCACAACTGCCACAACAACAAAAACACAAACAAGTGATACAACAAGTTTTTTACTCAATTTACTCCTCTACAACTCTTTTGATGTTTCCGCCAAGAATCTTGAATTTTTCTTCAATTCTATCATAGCCACGGTCTATGTAATGCACGTTATGCACCGTTGTGTAGCCCTCTGCCTTAAGACCGGCAATCACAAGTGCCGCTCCTGCCCTAAGATCTGTTGCAAACACATGCGCTCCGTACAATCTTTCAACGCCTTGCACATAGGCAGAACGCCCTTTCACGCTGATTTTTGCGCCCATCTTACACAATTCTGGCACAACACCAAAGCGATTTTCAAAAACATTTTCTTGCAAGATGCACCCACCATCGCAGACAGTTTGCAAAGCCATCATCTGAGACTGTAAATCAGTTGGAAAATATGGAAAAGGCAAAGTTTGGATTTCAGGAACAGCCCGCAAGCGACCATTGGCCCTCAGTCTTATCATATCACCATCAATGTCGATTTTGCAAGCACTTTGCGACAAAAGTGAAATCAAACTTTCGTTATCTTGAAGTTTAAAGCCCTTCAAAGTCAAATCACCACCACAAGTCGCAGTGGCAAGAAGAAACGTCCCTGCCCAAATTCTGTCTGCCATCACTTTAAATTGTGTGCCATGAAGTTTTTCCACTCCTTCAATGACAATTGTGTCACTTCCAGCCCCACTTATCTTTGCACCCATTTTGTTAAGAAAATCTTGCAAGTTCACAATCTCCGGTTCTTTTGCGACATTTTTCAAAACCGTTCTTCCCTTAAGCAATGTGGCGCACATAACAAGGCTTTCCGTTGCTCCAACACTAGGAAAATCAAGAACAACGTCCCCCGCCTTCATGTTTTCGCCGTGACAGTAGATATAGCCGTGTCTTTCAACAACTCTGACCCCCAAACCTTTCAATCCTTTGATATGTAAATCTATCGGCCTTGATCCTATGTTGCAACCGCCAGGATAGGCAATAACGGCACTTCGAAATCTTGAAAGCAAAGCACCTAAAATAAAAATTGAGGCACGTATTTTCATAGTCATGTCGTGTGTAATTTTATTGTTTTTGACGTTTTTTGCGTTGACGTAAAGACCGCCATCAAGAAGTTGAGAGTCAATATTCAGGGTGCTTAAAATTTCACGCATACAAAAGATGTCAGTAAGATTGACATAGTTTTCAAAAAAAATTTCTCCGTCACACAAAACACAAGCCGCAAGAATTGGCAAAAAAGCATTTTTTGATGCATCAATATCCAACAATCCAGCCAATTTTTGTCCGCCGGTCAATACAAGTTTTGTTTCCATATTTTCATTCTATGAAAAAAGATATTTTTTGATTTTAAGTCATTGCAAAAACAGATATTGTGTATTATGTAGTCATAATACACAATATCTGGTGTAGTATGCAATCACCACTTGGAATTTATTATTCCTCCGCCAAGGCATGTTCCGTCATTTGTGTAAAGCACAACAAACTGCCCTTCTGTGATAGCACGTTGCTTTTCAGCAAAATCAACTTTTATTGTTTTGTCACCCGTCAGTGTGACATGCACCTTTTGGTCAGGCTGACGATATCTGAATTTTGCTAGGCAATCAAATTCGTTGTGCTTTGGTTTCTCCGGTATCCAATTAAACGTGTCGGCAGTAAGACCAGATGAAAACAATCCTTCACATTCCCCCTGCGAAACATACAAGATATTGTTTTTCAGGTCCTTTTTCAAAACAAACCATCTCTCACCATTTCCGTCGGCTTTTCCACCGATATTCAACCCTCTGCGTTGACCAATCGTATAGTACATCAACCCCTCATGTCGTCCAACAATCTTTCCGTCAAGTGTGCAGATATTCCCTTCTTGCGCAGGAAGATATTGTTTTAAAAACTTTCGGAAGTTTCTTTCGCCAATAAAGCAAATACCTGTGCTATCTTTCTTTTCGGCAGTAGAAAGCCCTAGTTTTTTGGCTATTTCTCTTACTTCACGTTTTTCAATGTCACAAAGCGGAAAAATTACGGAGGACAACTGCTCTTGGCTTAATTGATTCAAAAAATATGATTGATCTTTGCTCAAATCTTTTGCTTTTGCCAAAAAAGTTTTGCCATCTTTTTGATATGTCTTGGCATAGTGCCCTGTGGCAATCATGTCTGCTCCAAGTGCTCTTGCCTTTTCCAAAAATGGACCAAATTTTATCTCACGGTTACACAAAACATCGGGATTTGGCGTTCTGCCCGCCTTGTACTCATCAAGAAAATATTGAAACACGCGCTCATAATATTCTTTGGCATAGTTTACAGAAAAATAAGGGATATCAATTGCGGTACAAACCCTTTTCACATCTTCAAAATCTTCTTCGGCAGTACATTCATCGCCATCTTGCCAATTTATCATAAAAAGTCCAATCACTTCATGACCCTGTTGTTTGAGAAGATATGCGGCAACGGAGGAATCAACTCCACCAGAAATTCCAACGACAATTCTCATTTGTTGCCTCCTGATTTTTTAGGCATTGTTGTTTTACTCTTTTTGATATTATCCTTTTCCTTGGCAATTTCTTTGCTCAATCGGTCATAATCTTCGCGCGCTTGCATGGCTTTCTGCTCTACAATTGTTTGGTCAACATAAATTGGCACTTTAAATTTTTTAGATACAACATAGCAAAAACTAACCACCCATGCAAGTGCATAAATTGCGATAGGCAGATATAAAAGCGTGGCATTTGCGGCAACAATTTGAGCATTAAAAATTGTGCCAACAACAAGATAAACAAATCCCAGGCTCATAAACAACCCTTTGATATATTTTCCAACATAATAATAATGTCCGCCAAAGAAACCCAAAAAAATAGTGTACAAAAGCAGTTTCCACCACTGAACGTCACTTGGCAAATCCTTTGAGAAAATAACATAATCACGGTCAAAGTGAGCAAGTTTTTTCTTGGCTGCCTTGTTTGTTGCAAGTTGCAAGCGTGAAAAAATCAAGTCGCACTCAGGACATTTGTCTTGGATTTTCAAGCACTTGTTTCCACAACGTGGACATCTTTTGTATGGATTTTCTTTCTTTTGAAATTTCATAGTCCTATTTTATATTCAAAATCTATATAATGTCAAGTTATTTGTCAAAACTGTTGTCACGCGGTTTCCTTCAATTTTTCATTTGCACGATTGTAGTAAATATAAGATGGCTTGTCATCAGCAACGTAATGCAAAACAAACTCAAACGCTTCCTTGGCTTGCGCGTAGTCTTTTTCATTATAAGCGCGCACCCCAGCCTCAAAACGATTCTTCAACTTTTTCAATTTTTCCTTTTTGTTTTTTGGATAATAATTCAAACTTTCAAACAAAGGCACTTGCGTTCCGTCTTCCAACGAAAGTACTCCTGTGTAGCGGTAGTCAAACTCAAAATTTTGCGGCAATTCGTTCAGAGAACTTTTTGCAATCAACAATTTTGTGCCGATGTAAAGATTTATTTCTTGCATCTTGCTCGCCAAATTTACAACGTCACTGATTATTGTTGGACTTTTACGCTCTTCATCTCCAACAATGCCAAAGATTATCTCGCCGCTGTTTACGGAAATTCTGGCATCAATTGTGGGCAGTTCTTTTTGACTTTTGTTTCTCACATCAATTGCTCGCAAAATTGCATGAGCACACTCAATGGCATCTTGCGGCTTTGAAAACACCGCCAAAACGCCGTCACCTAAGTATTTGTCGATAAAACCGTCAAATCTTCGCACCAAAGGAGCGACAGTTTTAAGATAAGAGTTGATATAATTAAAATTTTCCTCCAAACTCAAACTTCTGCTTATGTTTGTCGCACTTTTAAGGTCGCAAAACAAAGTTGTGGCACTTTTTTTGACTTGATTTCCAAGTTCAAGTTCCTCTATGCTATTTTTTCCTAAAAATTTAAAGAATTGTTTTGGAATAAATTTTTGCGCTTCCAAATTAGTTTGCCTGATTTTATTCTCTTTTTCCTTAAAATTGTAATTTATTTTGTTTAAAGAGTTTTCAATCTCCATAAATTGCTTGCCGCCGCCAACTTTGTAGTTGTCAAATTTCATTCTGCCGTCACCAAGTTTTTCGGTTGCTTTCTGCACTTTCGAGAGCGGCCTGCATGCAAAAACCAGAGTAACAAAAAGAATAATCAAATATGCCAAAGTCAAAAGTCCCGCCCAAAGCAAGTTGTTGTATGATTTGTCTGCTGTTGTGATATTTAAAGTTGCCCGCACCGACTCGGCTGTGATTCCGGTCATATTTTTCACCCCAACAATATAAACCATTCCAGCTGCATAGACAAGTGTCAATGGTGCAAGCGAAAAGAAAATCATATTTGACAAACGTTGAGTTTTAAGAAATCTGTAAAACAAAATGCCGCCAAAGATATTTGACAGAACCATAAAAGCAAGACCGACCCACGCAAGCGCAGTAAACTTAAACTCAAATCCATTGCCCGTAGGCACTATTGCTTGAAAAAGATAAGGCGAAAGAATGGCACTTGGCACCGAGACAGCAATTGCGATAACAATCAAAATTTTGGTAGAAGTTCTCATACGCATATTTTGAGAAAATTAGCAATTTGTATGCAAAAAGAATAATCTGAAATCAAAAAAGTTTGCAAAAATTAGCATAAATTGTCGAAAGCGAGAAACAATATCTTTGAAGTGTCAAAGTACACACAAGGAGAAAAAATGGAAAATAAAGAAAATTTGGAAAAATACATAAATGCAATTTATCAAAACACACGCACAGCAATACAGTCTATTGAAGATATTGCAAGCAAAGTGACAAACAGTGCATTGGCAGAAGAACTTTCTCGCGAAGAAGATGAATACAATGTGTTGTCAAAAGAATGTGAACAACTTGCAAAGGCAGAAAAAATAGAAGGGATAAAAGACAACAATTGGATTGAAAAAGCAAAACTTTGGAGCGCAATCAACATGGGAACAATGATGGACAAATCAAGTCGCAACATAGCAGAGATGATGCTTATGGGAACTTTCATGGGCATAATAACCTTGATAAAAGATAAAGACGACCACAAAAATATTTCCGCCGAACTTGATGAAATAGCGGACAAATTATATGAATTTGAAAGAAAAAATATAGACAGACTTATTCCATTTTTGTGTGAAGTTTAAAAAACAAATAAAAAATTAAAAAATATGAAAAATATATAAAAAAATGTTTTTTTATATATTTTTTTGTCAGAATTTATCGAACAGAAAATTAAAAATATTATTTAAAATAGAAAAAATTATAAAAAAATGATAAAAAATAATAAAAAATTATTTAAAAATATTTTCTAATTTTTCATTAAAAGGAAATTTTAATGACAATTTTAAAATCATTTTTTCGCTCAAATTGATTATTTTGCCATTTTCAAGAATATAACAAAAAATCTTGGTGTCACTTGATTGGATTTTTCTCATAATTTGTCCTATTGTAACGTTTGAACTTACAAGCACAAACCGTGGCTTTGAAAAATCTTTTTGACATTTGTTGAATATGTTTATCTTTTCATATTTAGTTGAAAACTCGAGGTCCAACATTCCGACAATCAGAAAAAATGCAAACAGAAAGTAAGTTGGATTGAAATTGATAAAACAGAAAAAGAAAAATAGAAGAAGAAAAATCACACTCAAAACAATATTAAAAATCATTGTCATGCGTTTTGATGTTTTTTCAGACAAAAATTTGCTTGCAACACAAACAAAAACTCTGCCCCCATCAAGTGGATATGCAGGAAGAAGATTCAAAAGTGCCAAGCACACACTTATGATCACAAAACTGTCAGTAAAAACAAAAACAGTGGGAAACAGCCACCAAATTCCAACCACAAACAAACAACTAGCAAGATTGAAAACTGGCCCAGCAAGAGCGATCTTTATTTCATCTGTCGCTTCAAAATTTTGTCCAAAATAGGACAGCGTCACCCCATATGGTGAAAAAGAAAATTGGGACAAGGCATAACCCTGTTTTTTGGCTGTGATATAATGTCCAAATTCATGAATCAAAATGGCAACAAAATAGTTTATTGCAAAAATTCCGCCAAACACAAAAGCAAGCCAAATCCAAATCAGGATTGCAATCGGGTGAATAAAAAACTTATGCTCTTTTGCTGAGAATGCCTTCAAATCACCCTCCAAAACACATAAACAAACAAAAAACTGATGTTGCAAAAGCGCAGGCAATAAAAGTAAGTATTGCAAATTTAACTGAAAAATGGTGTTTCAGTTTTGTTTGCACATAATTTTGTCCATATGATTTTTGCTTGTCCATGCTTTATTTTATGCCAAGAATGTTACATAAAGCACAAAAAAAACAGACAAATGTCTGTCTTTATCTTCCACATCAGGAAATAGATTGCAAGTTTTCCTCGTTTTTCAAAAAGTCCGGAATTTCTTCTTCAGGCAACTGTGAATGGCTGTAAAGAGTGTCATTCTGCTCCTCTTCGCCCTCTTCAATCACTTTTATTCTTTCCAAAAGCCCGTCATAGTCTGGAAGTTGAGCCAAATCAGTAAGATTAAACCTTTTCAAAAAGTTTTCTGTTGTGCCAAAAAGCAGAGGTTTTCCGACAGCATCTTTTCTACCAACAACCTCAATCATATTCTGTTCGGAAAGCACTTGAATCGCGTAATCACAACCTACACGCCTTATGTCCTCAATTTCAAGTTTTGTGATAGGCTGTTTGTAGGCAATTATCGCCAAAGTTTCCAACGCCGCACGCGTCAAAGCCTTTTCACGAATAGGATTCAACACTTGGCCAATTGCATCAGCAAAAACAGGATTTGAAGCAAGTTGCACTTTGTTTTTGAAATGTATAAGATGAATCCCGCAATCTCCCGAAAACTCTTTTTGAAGTTCGTCCAAAACTTTGTCAATCTCTTTTTCAGAAACGCCAAGTTTTTGCGCGATAAAAGACTTCTCAATGCCTTCCCCTGCAACAAAAAGCACCGACAAAACAATATCTTTTAAATTTTTTTTCAAATCAAATTCCATTTTTTACACCTCGTTTGCAGTGATAACAATCTTGCCAAACACTCCACTTTGTATCACTTTTACGGTCTGCAGTTTTAAAAGTTCCAAAAGGGCCAAAAAAGTGTTGATCAGTTCACTTTTAGTCATGTCATTTTCAAACAACTCGTCAAATTCAAAACGTTTTCTTTCTTTGGCAAAATTTCGGATTGAAATTATCTTTTCGGCAACAGTAAAGCGATCTTTGACAATCTTTTTAGGTTGTTCGTTTTGTGCAATCTTTTTCAACTCTTCTCGCGTCATAAGTTTGGCAAAAGCGTCCAGAAGTTGGTCAAGCACCATATCTTTCATAATAATCTTCACTTTTTCAGTCTCTTTGCCTGGTGCTCGATACATTTTTCCAACATCTTCGATATCCTTAAGATTTTTCCCGACTTCTTTGAAAAGTTCGTATTCCTTAAGCCGTCTAATCAAAAGCGCGCCGTCATCTTCCTCATCAGGTTGTTCATCTTTTTCAACAGGAAGTAAAGTTTTTGACTTCATTTCAATCAAAGTTGCCGCAACAGTGATAAATTCACTTGCACTGTCCATATCAACGCTTTTTATATCCTGCATATACTCAAGATATTGCCCAGTTATCTGCGCCAAAGCAACTTCGGTGATATCCAATTTCGCTTCTTTAATAAGATGCAACAAAAGGTCAAGTGGGCCTTCAAAATTGTCCAATTTAAAGCGATATGAGTCCGAATTAGAAAAAATAAGGTCATCACTTTGTTGTCCTTGCGTCTGCGATTGCTCCTCTATTTTTTTTGCTGCGTCCTCTTGTTCCATATTTTAAATTATATCATAAACAACTTTTGTAAGGCAAACAAAAACAAATCAAATGCAACAAAACAAACAAAAAGAGCAAGCATAATGCTCGCTCATTTATCTTTTTTTTACTATTTTTACTTATTTGTCACCATTTGTCAACAACATCTTTTGCGGTTTCAAACCAAGACAAATGTTTTACATCTTCTTTAACGATAATTGGTATTTTTTTGACAATATTGCCATTTTTTGTCACTGTCGCCGTGCCGACAACATCACCAGATTTGACCGGTGCATTTATGTGCTCCTTGATTTCAAGTGAAACTTCATATCCGGACTTGTCGCCTTTCTTTACAACTGCCGAAAAATCTTCAGATGGAAACACAGGAATTTCTTCCACTTTTGCCTTGCTTATTGACAGATTGGCAACTTGAACACTGCTGTCAACAAGTTTTTCTGACTCAAAGTTGGCAAATCCATAGTTGAAAAGTGTCGCACTTTCGTTGAAACGTGTTTGGCTGTTTGGCGCGCCAACAACAACAGAAATAAGCCTCATTCCGTCTCTGACTGCCGAAGCCCCCAAACAGCAGCCTGCCTCGTTTGTCGAGCCTGTTTTCCCACCATCACAACCTTGATAGTATCGAATAAGTCGATTGGTGTTAACTAGTTCAGTCTTGCGTCCAGAAGGATGCGTAAGTTCGTCCATCCACACTGTTGAATAGTTGTGATAAATGTCGTGTTTCAAGATTTCTTTAAGCAAAAGCGCAGTATCTTTTGCAGACGAATATTGTTCTGGAGCAGGCAGACCTGTGCAGTTTGAATAATGTGTGTCGCTCATGCCAAGTTCTTTGGCGCGTTTGTTCATGCGATTTGTGAAAGCATTTTCGTTGCCATTAAAGTACTCTGCAAGAGCCACGCTGGCATCGTTTGCAGATGCCATGATCACCGACTTGAGCAAATCTTCAAAAGTGTAGTCAACATATGGATCCAAAAACACTTGAGAGCCTCCCATGCTTGAGGCATTTTCGGTTGTTGTGATTTTTGTGTCCAAAGCAACATTGCCCGCTTGCAATTCTTCCAGCGCGATAAGTATCGTCATCATTTTCACCATGCTTGCAACCGGCAGATGTTCGGTCTCGTTTTTGGCAAACAAAATTTCACCACTTCCAACCTCCACCAAACATGCACTTTTGCTTTTAAGGTCAATTTCACTGTTGTTTGCATAAACAGTTTTCGCGGACAGCCCACCAGGTCCAAGGCAAAACATCGAAATTGCAAGAACAACCAAAAGTGAACAAAAGCCAAACTTTTTTAATTTCAAAAAAACACTTTGCATATCAAACTCCTTTTTTTTGATATGATTAGTTTTTTCAAAATCGAATGAAATATGCAATCAGATTCTTAAATCACAAGAATAACTTTTCCGCTAAGCAAACATAAAAGCAATGTTTCAACAAAATTTATCAAAATCAACAAAACAAAACCAAGCAAAACAAAGGCAAATCGATTGACTTCGCAAGAGCCATAACAACGGCAATTGCTGTTCATCTTTTGCAAAACAATATAAAACAAAACAAGTCCAAAAAGCATAAGCAGTTGACAAGGCAAAATGATAATCACTGCCGTAAAAATCGAGCCTATTCCATAAAAAACAAAGATCAATGCAAAGTTGAGGCCAAGCAAGTATGCCCTAAACACAAAAAGAGCGCAAGCCAAAGGGAAAAGATAAGGTGAAAATGCCAAGATTGACAAAAGCACAACGTTGACCAAAAGTGAAAGACTTCGCGACAAAAATGCCGAAGAAGATGCCGTCACGCCGGTGTAAAAATTTTCCAAATCAATTTCTTGCAGACTGTACAAAGTGCAGTTGCTGTTACTTTTGACGGCCACAAAAACACCTGTCGCAATGGCCACCATAACCAAAAATAAAACTATCAAAAATTTAATCTTGTTTGCACGTATGGCATTCAAGCAAGAAAATTTCAAATTTCCAAAAAAAACATTTGCCCTTAAAGACTTGACCATAAGATATAATATTAAATGACAAAATAAAAAATAACTCATACGCGAGTTATTTTAAATATTCAAAATTTCAGCAAATTCTCTGCCAAAATTTTCAATTGTTCGTAGGTTAGCCCGCCTTGAAAATAGGCAATGTAAGGTTTTTTTATCGGACTGTCACAAGAAAGTTCAATAGATGCACCTTCCACAAATGTTCCTGCCGCCATAATGACGTCGGTTGTGTAGCCCGCCATTGCATAAGGCATTGGCACAAACATGCTGTCCACTGGTGACAACTTTTGAATTAGTTGCACAAAAGAAACAAGTTCGTCTTGAGTGTTAAAGACAACACTTTTTATTATGTCAAAGCATTTTTCTTCCGTTTGCGGAATGATTTTGTAGCCCTTTTGCCTCATAACTTCACCTACAAGCAAAGCGCCTTTAAGTGCTTGGCAAACAACGTGAGGTGCCAAAAACAATCCTTGATAAAACAATCTGTAGCCTTGCTCATAACTGCCAGTTTCTCTGCCAAGAGAAGGGCAAGTCAAACGATTTTCGATATTTTCTATTGCTTTCTTTGTGCCAACGATATATCCCCCGGTCGGAGCAAGTCCGCCTCCCAAATTTTTTATAAAAGACCCCATGCAAACGTCAGCGCCAACTTGTGTTGGCTCTTGCACTTCAACAAATTCTCCATAACAATTGTCCACAACAATAAATGTTTCTGGCGAAAGTTGGTGAATTTTTTCAAAAACAGGTTTCATTTGCAAACATGACAATGCTTTTCTTGATGAATAGCCACGTGACTTTTGCACAAAAACAACACGAGGTTTATGTTTTTTGACATATTTGTATATTTTTTCTTCATCAAATCCGTTCTCTTTAAGGTCAAAAAATTCAAACTTAACACCCAAGGACTCCAAACTTCCGTTATCTTTTCCATGCAAAGTGTTTTCAAGCGTGTCATAAAGCGACCCAGTGATTGAAAGCATGACATCTTTCGGCCTTAAAAGTCCGTAAAGCACAGTGGCGATAGTGTGCGTGCCACAAGTAAGATGTGGCGAACATATTGCGTCTTCTGTGCCAAAAATTTTGGCAACAAGGCGTGCGAAATCATCTCTGCCCTTGTCTGTATAGCCATATCCTGTTGTGCCTACAAAATGCGAAGTTGTCACCCCGATTTCTTGAAAAGCATCAAGCACTTTCTTTTGATTTAAGTATGCCACCTTTTCAATTTCGTCAAATTGCGGTCTTAATTGCTTTTCAATTTCCTCTATAGTTATTTTTTTGTTTTCCATATTCACCTCAAAAAATCTTCGACAAGTTTTTTTATTTCCTTAAAGCCATGCTCTTTGTTTTGCATGTCAATCATATGACAATTTTTCATTCCTCGCAAAAAAGTAAGTTGACGTTTGGCATAATTTCTGCTATGTTGCCTGACAAGTTCCACCATTTTATCGTAACTTATCTCGCCATTCAGATAAGGCAAAACTTCTTTATATCCAATCGCATGCATTGACTGATTATTTTCCGAAAGCCCACAGTCTTTCAGTTTTTTCACTTCATCAACCAATCCCTCTTGCAACATCTTGTCAACGCGCATATTGATTCTTTCATAAAGTATCTCACGTGACATAACAAGTCCAATCACAAGTGCGTCTATATCAGGTTTTTCAGTTGCCTTTTTGCTTTGATTTCTGTTGATCTCTATTGCCCTTATGATACGTACAGGATTATTTTGGTCTATCTTTTCTGCCTCTTGTGGCGCTTCATTTTTCAAAATCTCAAAAAGTGCTTCCACGCCTTTTTCTTTGCAAAGTTTTTCAAGATAATTTCGCAAATTTTCGTCTTTGTCTGTGCCGCCAAAGTTGTAGCCTTCCACAAGCGAGCGTACATAAAGTCCTGTTCCACCAACAACAATAGGAAGTTTGTTTCGAGAACAAATGTCATTTATTTTTTGTTTTGTGTACTGTGCAAACTCAAAGGCGGAAAAGTTTTCCTTAGCATCGCAAATATCTATTCCATAATGCACAACGCCCGACATTTCTTCTTTTGTCACCTTTGCCGAGCCAATATCAAGCCCCTTAAAAATCTGAACGCTGTCCGCAGAAATTATCTCGCCGTTCATTTTTTTTGCAAGATCAACCGCAACAGCACTCTTTCCAACTGCTGTCGGGCCAAGTATAAACACAACTTTTTTCACAGCACCCTCTTAAACATTTTTTCCAATTCTTTGCGAGTTATTTTCACAATAATAGGTCTGCCGTGCGGACAAAGTGGCACACCATCTTTGATTTTGTTTATCAAAAACATTATTTCATCTTTGCCAACACTGTCTCCTGCACGAATAGAGTGTTTGCATGCATATTGACACAATCGTTCATTCAAGATAGAAGTTGTTGTTTGAGTCCTCAAAGTTTCGTCACCCAAAATTTCCTCTACAAATTTTTGCAAATTTATGCCAGAAAGCACATAAGGTACAGCGGAAATTTGAAAATTATTTTCCTTTACTTTTATGTCAAAGCCAATTTCAGAAAGATTTTTCAACTTTTCTGCGAAAATCTGACTGTCTTTTGCCATAAGATTAAATTCAAAAGGTACAAGCAAATCTTGTTTTTCAACATTATGCTTTTCAATCTGCTGTTTAAGTCGGTCAAAGTTTTGTCTTTCGTGCATGGCGTGTTGGTCAACAATATAGATGCTATCTTCAAATTCTGTGATAATGTAAGTCTTAAAAACAGTTCCAACAATTTTTATTTCATCGGCACCGGCTTTTAAAAACTTTTCTTCAACAACATTTTCTCCTTTTTGTATTGCTTGCAAATTCATCTCTCGGTCAACTGCAATTTCCACTTCACGCAAATTGCTTGCGCCAGGACTGTCAAAAAATATGTTTCCACCCGGTCTATTTTTGCTTGAAGGTTTGTCTGACTTGACAGACGAAAAGTCTGGCATATTTATGATTTCAATGCCTTTCTTTTGATAGTCTTTCGGTGTGGCTATTTTTTCATCAAGAGTGTCATCGTCAACACGCACCTGATAACTTGCCCCTTCTGTTGGACTAAGTTTGTCCAACTTACTTTTTTGAAAACTGTCAAAGCCTGTCATAGCAGGACTTGGCTCATTTTCTATGTCAAACTTCTGCCAATCTTTTTCATCTCTGTATTCAAACTGCGCAATCAAGTTGGCATCAAGCAATGCATTTTCAACTGCCCGCCTTATCACTCCAAACACCACAGAATTATCTTGAAATTTCACTTCTCTTTTATTTGGATGAACATTGACATCAACTTTGTCAAACGGCATTTCAAGTTTTATGACGTAAATCGGAAAACGACCCTTCATAAGCACGCCTTCATAAGCGCCTTGCACACATGCAGACACCAAATAATTTTCCACAAAACGATTATTTACAAAAAGTGATTGATAGGTTCGATTTGGCTTTGTAAGTTTTGGCGAAACAACATATCCGCTCACTTTTATGCCGTTTTCTTCACGAGAAAGTGGAAGCAAATTGTCATAAATTTCTCTGCCATACAAAAGATAAACAACCTCGTCCAATTTGCCAGAAGCATGTGCATAAACTTCTTTGCCCTCCACTATATATCTGAAAGCAACATCAGGACGTGCCAGCATAAATTTTTCCACAAGATGAGTAATTTCACTTTCTTCATATTTTGGCTTTCTCAAAAATTTTGCTCGAACAGGTGTGTTGAAAAACAAATTTTGCACCAAAATAGTGGTGCCGTCAAGTCTTGCCACCTCTTCTGTTTTTGAAATATTGCCTCCGTCAGCAGAAATTTTGTAGCCTGTGTCAGCATTTTTTTGTTTTGTTGTCAAGCAAACACACGACACAGAGGCGATGCTTGCAAGCGCCTCTCCACGAAAGCCGAGAGTTGAAATCTCGTCAAGGTCATCTACACTTGAAATTTTGCTCGTTGCGTGTGGCAAAAAAGCAAGTGGCAAATCCTCTTTGGATATGCCACATCCGTTGTCAGAAACAGATATTTTTGAAATGCCGCCATTTTCTATCTCCACGCGAATTTCAGTTGCGCCAGCATCCAAACTGTTTTCCACAAGTTCTTTCACAACAGAAGCCGGTCTTTCCACCACCTCACCTGCTGCAATTCGATTGAAAACCTTTGGCGACAATATATTTATTGCCATAGCACACCTCCCGACTATTCTTGATTTGCTCTTTCTATCAAGTCGTTCAAAATTTCAAAAGATTCCATAGGACTCATGCGATTGATATTTAAATCTTTCAAAATGGACAGAATCTGCTGTCCTTTTTTGTTGTTTTTCTCTGCCTTACGTTTTTCTTCGTCTTCGCCAAAAATATTCATATCAAGTTTTTCGTTCACTCTTTCAAGATTGACAGAGATTTCTTTTGCACGCTCAATCACCGGATTTGGAACACCAGCAAGTTTTGCAACCTCAACACCAAAACTTTTGTTTGCCGCACCACGCACAATTTTACGCAAAAACACCACAGTGTCGGCAAGTTCTTTGACGGTGATTTTGTAATTTTTGACACCAGGCAAAACACCTTCCAAAGCGGACAATTCATGATAATGAGTTGCAAACAGTGTTTTGCAATTAAGATTTTTAAGTATGTATTCCACAACTGCCCAAGCAATAGAAAGTCCATCAAAAGTGGATGTGCCGCGTCCTATTTCGTCCAAAACAACAAGGCTTTTGCTTGTGGCATTTGCCAAAATGTTTGCCACTTCGCTCATTTCAACCATAAAAGTGCTTTGACCAAAAGCCAAATCATCGCTTGCTCCAACACGAGTGAAAATCCTGTCTGTCAAGGAAATTTCGGCGCTTGTGGCAGGAACAAAACTTCCGATATGTGCCAAAAATGTTATGATTGCAACTTGCCTCATATAGGTGCTTTTTCCTGCCATATTTGGTCCGGTGATAATCATCATTTGATTTTCGCCATTATCAAGAAGTGTATCATTTGAAATAAACCCGTTTTCTCCGGCAAATTTTTCCACAATAGGATGTCTTCCACCCTTGATGTCAATCTTTTTTATATTTTTGGAAACCACAGGCTTGCAGAAATGATATTTTACAGCAACTGTTGCCAAAGAAGTGAAAGTGTCAAGTGATGCTATTTGCTTTGCCACATCAAGAAAAACCAAAATGTGCTGACATAAAAAGTCCAAAAGCATTTTGTATAATTTCGACTCAAGTTTTACTGCCTCTTCATCACTTCCAAACAATTTGTCCTCTATTTCTTTCAAATCCGGCGTTGTGTAACGCTCAGCATTTGCCAAAGTTTGCTTTCTTGTGTAATGAATTGGCACCAAACCACTTTGTCCAGAAGGAACTTCTATAAAAAGTCCAAAAACGTTGTTGTATTTTATGCGAAGATTTTTGATGCCCGTTTGCTGTCTTTCAATTTCTTCAAGTTTTTTGTACTGCTTTTCAGCAATTTGCTTGGCATTACGCAAATTGTCCAAATCCTCATTAAAGCCAGACTTTATATACCCACCTTCCTTCATATTGGCAGAGGCTTCAGGTTCGATAGCACGTTCCAAAAGGTCAACTATTTCTGGAAATTCCTTTAAACCGGACTGAATTTGTTTAAGTTTTTTGCTTTTCACATTTTGCAAAATCTGTGACAAGGCAGGAATCTCTTGAAAAGAGGACTTAAGCCCCAAAAGATCGTTTGGACAAGCATTTGAGTATGCTATTTTTCCGCAAATGCGTTCGATATCTCGGATTTTTGCCAAACTTTGATTGATTCGGTCACGCAAAATAAGATTTTTTGAAAGTTCTTCCACGCAGTCAAGCCTGTCATTTATTTCGGTAACATCTTGCAAAGGTTGGTCAAACATAGTTCGAAACATTCTTGCGCCCATGCTTGTTTTTGTGTTGTCCATAAGCCACAAAACAGAGCCGTATTTTTTGCGTTCACGAATGCTTTCAACAAGTTCAAGATTGCGCCTTGTGTTTATGTCAATCGTCATAAATTTGTTGTTTTGCACTTTGTTTATTTTCAAAATATTTTTCAATGCCCGCTTTTGCGTGTCAAGCAAATATTGCAAAAGTGCACCAACGGCAGGAACATCTTGTTTGTTGGACTTAAGTTCAAAAACATTAAGTGCATTTTCACCAAATTGCTTTTCGATCGCTTCGCGCGACTTGTCTTGTGAAAAAGCAAATTCAAAATATTCCTCAAATTTTGGCAAAGAACCAAGTTTTAAGATTGGCAAATTATTGTAAAACTCTTTTGCTTTGTCGTTGCCAACAACCTGAGCCGGATTTATGCGACTTAAAAGGTCAGTAAAATCTGCTTCCAAAGTGTTTTCAAAATGGCACAGGTCAAGTTCGCCGGTTGTGATATCACAAAAACAAACTGACATCTTTTCTCCGTCAAGAAAAGCACACAAAATATAATTGTTTTTGTTTTCTTGAAGCATACTGTCTTCGGTCACAGTGCCGGCTGTGACAACACGCACAACATCACGCGGAACAGTTTTTTCACCTTTAACAGGATCGCGAAGTTGCTCACAAATAGCAACTTTATATCCCAGATTTACAAGTTTGGCAATATATCCATCTGCTGCATGATATGGCACACCACACATAGGTGCTCTTTCTGCTTGTCCGCAATTTTTTCCTGTCAGCGTCAAATCCAAAACTTTGGAAATTTCAATAGCATCATCATAAAAAAGTTCATAAAAATCGCCGAGGCGATAAAAAAGCACGCAATCTTTGTATTGCTCTTTTATTTGATGATATTGTTTCATCAACGGCGAAGGTTCTTCAATCTTTGCCACTTTTTCGCTCATTTTTCACCTCTTTTTTTATTTTTTTAAACATTTTTTCTATTTTTTTTACTTTTTTATAGATTTTTCGCTATATGACCATATTTTTCGAACAGAAAATTATTTCAAAAAATCTAAAAAAATATTTTTTAATTATTTTTTTTATTTTTTTGTATTTTCTTTTCAAGTGTCAAAAGTTCATTCACTCGGCGTTTTTTCACCAAATCATCAACTTGACCTTCCATCTGACTTGCAACCGTTCCTTCACGCGGAGAATACATAAACGCAAAAATTCCATCAAAACCCACCTCTTCAATCAAACTTTTTGTGTCTTCAAACTCTTTCTCAGTCTCTGTAGGAAAGCCCACAATAAAGTCACTTGTGATTCTGGCATTTGGCATCGCCGTGCGAATCTTGTAAATTATGTCCAAATACTTTTCACGAGTATATTTTCTGTTCATCAGTTTCAAAATTCTGTTGTTGCCGCTTTGCGCTGGAAGATGAATTTCTTTCAATATCTTATCTTCCTTGGCAATAACATCAATCACATCGTCAGTCAAATCCTTTGGATGAGAAGTCATAAAAGTCAATCCAAAATTACCTTCAATTTGACAGATGTCTTTCAAAAGTTTGGCAAAACTGACCGAAGGAACAAGGTCTTTGCCGTAAGAATTGACATTTTGTCCGAGCAGAGTAATTTTTTTGTACTTTCCTTCTGCCAAAACTTCGCGTATTTCTTTCAATATATTTTCTTCGCTTCGACTCTTTTCTCTCCCTTTCACATAAGGCACAATACAATAAGTGCAAAAATTGTTGCAACCTTGCATAATATTCACCCAAGCATTATCCCCGCTTGTGCGCTTGTACGGAATTTGTTCGTCAATTTCTCCCTCTTTCAAAAGTTCCATTTGGCGTCCGGTTTTGACTGCATTGACATACGCCTCAAAATTTGGCATATTGAAAGTGCCAATAACGATATCCACAAACGGAAAAGTGTTCATTATGTAATTTGCCGTGCTTTCTTTTTGAGTTGAGCAACCGCAAACAGCGATAATCAAAGACGGTTTTTTCTTTTTCAGTTTTTTAAGGGCACCAACATTGCCAAAAACACGTTCCTCCGCACCTTCACGTATGGCACAGGTATTGAAAACAATAAGGTCGGCGTCTTCACGTTTTTCCGCCAACTCATATCCCATTTTTTCGCAAATCGATGCCAGTTTTTCACTTTCATGCACATTCATCTGGCACCCATAAGTAACAATAAAATATTTCATAGCATGATTATATCAAAAATAATAGCCAAAAAGCAAGCGTGAAAATGAATTTTTGTCAATTTGTCGCACATAATAGAAAAATGAAGAAATTTGTCAAAATTTGTCTAATTTCATTTTTGCTTTTAGGCACGTTTGCGATAGTATTTTGTGGAACATATATAGGTATAAACTACCTTAAATTTCAGTCAATTCCCTTAAACACACAGGCACTTACAACTCAAACACTTTCCATAGAACTTTTCGACAAAAAAAACAAGCCAATTGATGAGGAAAATCAGGTCAATTCCGATTTTTGCAAACTGGACGATTTGCCGGTTTACACTCAAGAGGCATTTTTGTCTATTGAGGACAAAGATTTTTACAAACATCACGGCCTAAATTACAAGCGAATGGCAGGTGCGATGCTGAACAATATTCGCACCATGAGTTTAAAGGAAGGTGCCTCTACAATAAGCCAACAACTTATCAAAAACACACATCTTTCCAACGAAAAAACCTTTGAAAGAAAGTTGAAAGAAATGGCTCTTACAAAAAAACTTGAAAAGGCTTTCAGCAAGGAAGAAATACTTGAAAGTTATTTAAATATAATCTTTTTTGGCAACAACTGTTATGGTCTTGAAAGTGCCAGCGAGTATTATTTCAACAAAGAGGCAAAAGACTTAACTCTTGCCGAAAGTGCCACTCTTGCCGGCATGATAAAATCGCCAAGCAAGTACTCCCCTATTCACAATCCAAACAATGCAAAAACGCGCCGCAATCTTGTTTTAAGTGAAATGGAAAAAGATGGATATATCTCTGTCGAGGAAAAGATTCAAGCGCAACAGCAACCTATTTTGCTTGACATACACAGCAAAAATGTCGGACAAAAACTCAACACATATTCTCAGTGCGCCATAGACGAAGCGGCAAAAATTTTAAATCTTTCGCCAAAACAAGTGGCAATAGGTGGCTATCACATACACACCTATCAAAATGAAGACAAACAGAAGTCTTTATCAAGCGCGCTTAAAAACGGCCAAATAGAAGATATAGACAACTGCGCAATTGTTATAGATTCCAAAGATTATGCCGTGACCGCGTATGCAGGAAATTCAAATTTCAAACTTATCGACTGCCAAAGACAACCTGCCTCGTGCCTAAAGCCCATTCTGGTGTATGCTCCTGCCCTAAACGAAGGTGTGATCAGTCCAGAAACACAAATTTTGGACGAAAAAATCACTATTGGAGGCTATTCGCCAACAAATGTAAATAAAAAATATGGCGGTTATATGTCAGTGACAGACGCGGTGAAAAATTCGGTGAATATCCCTGCAATAAAGGTGCTTTCATATATCGGTATAGACACCGGCAAGCAATATGCCGAAAAACTTGGCATAAAATTTGACGAAAAAGACGACAGTTATGCCCTTGCACTTGGAGGAATGACGTATGGTGTAAACTTGAAAGATCTTGCTTCTGCTTACACAGTTTTTGCAAATGGTGGCGAGTTTGACGCGCCAAAATTCGTGCAGTATATCACCGACAAAGACAATAAATTGGTGTACGTGTACAAACCTCAGCCAAAAATGGTGCTGCGTGAAGACAGTGCCTATCTTATGACACAAATCTTGCAAGAAACGGCAAAAAGTGGGACATCTCGCAAACTTTCTGACATTTCAAACACACAAGTTGCATCAAAAACCGGAACTGTTGGCAAGAAAAACATGAGCGGAAACACAGATGCATACAACATCACTTTCACACCGGAGGAAGTTGTCGGCGTTTGGTATGGAAAATTGGACAACAAACCTTTCAAAATTGCCGGAGGAAATCAACCGACCGAAGTTGTGAAGCAGTACATTTCTTCGCAAAACTATGAAAAAACCGAATTTGAAAAACCATCATCTGTTGAAGAAGCCAACATTGATGTGCTTGAATTGGAGGAAAATCACCGCCTTGTGCTTGCAAGCCCTTATGCACCAGAGCGTTACAGAAAAACCGCCTTATTCTCGCGTTTTAACATGCCACAAGAGGTGTCAAAAAACTTTTCGGAGAAGCCGGAAATTGTTGCACAAGCCAAAGTGGAGGACGGACAAATTTTGCTCACTGTGAGCGCTCAAAAACATCTTAAATATAAGATATTTAAAGACAATCAACCTTATCAAACCTTGCAAGACAAATCTGGCGAAACAACCCTTCGTCTGCCTTTCACAACAGATGAATGCACCGTCAAAGTCACAGCCTCATATGCCAACGAAAATCAAGACTTGCCCATGACCTCATCTCAAGAGTTTCACCTAAAACGCTCCGCCCCAACCCCAAAAGGCAAGTGGTATATATAAAAAAAGCAGATAACCCACCTGCCTTAAATAACTCATATTTCTATTACCTCATCATCAAATAAGGGACTATCAAAAAAATCACTCAATGAAACACTTAAAGCATTTGAAATGAGGCAAATGGTTGAAATTTTTACATCTTTTGTTCTACCTTTTATCAAATCAGTCAAAGTTTTTTCATTCAAACACGTTATCTTTCCAAGTCTATATTGTGTCATGTTTTTTTGGAATAACAATTCTTGTGTTCTTTTGCCAATAGCGTTCGCGATATTCATAAAACTACCTCCATCTTATATCAGATAGTTTATCAATAAAGTTTTTTTATATATCCCTAGTATACTAAGGGTATTTATTTGACTAACCATTAGTGTAAAATGTATAATTTCAATAAGGAGAACACAATGAATATTGTTTATCAAACTGTATCATTTTTCGGTCATTGGAACACAGAAGAAAATGAAAACCTTGTCAGACATATGAAACTTGTGGTAGAGAAACTTATAAAAAATTATAATATAAAATATTTTCTTTTTGGTGGTCTTGGCAATTTTGATGAAATAGCATGGAAAGTTGTTACAAATTTAAAGGAAAAATATCCACACATTCAAAGAATTTTCATCGTGTCTGATGTGCGTCAACTAAGAATTTCAAAAAGCCCGCATTGGCTGAATAACTCCAATTTTGAAAGCATTCAAGACATACCAATATCATATCCCGGTTTTTATAGAAGAATTTTTTTTAGAAATTTAGCAATGATGGAAATCAGTGATATAGTATTGTTTTATGTACAACCAAGACAAAATAGTGGTGCATATAAAACTTACGAACAAGCAAAAAGAATGAAAAAAACAATTTTCAATTTTTATGAGTAAAAAACAACCAAATAAAAAAAGCAGAGGAAAATCTCTGCTTCTTTTATTTGCAATCAACAGTGTAAGTAGAAACTTGTAAGTTTCAA